>CAZEIG010000086.1:429-7676 GCA_964511805.1 uncultured Faecalibacterium sp. | reverse complement strand
CTATGGTAGCGAGCAGGCCTGGCAGTGGGAGTCCAGCGGCGTCGAGGGCTATGAGAGCCCCCCCGCCGAGAAGGAGACCGCCGGCACCGACATCATTCTCCACATCAAACCCAACACCGATACTGAAAACTACGACAACTATATCTCGGAGTACGGCGTTGCCTCCATCGTCAAGAAGTACAGCGACTACATCCGCTACCCCATCCGGATGGAGCGGACCAAGAGCCGCCAGAAGCCCGAACCCGATCCCAAGCCCGAGGACTACACCCCCGAGTGGGAGGAGTACACCGAGCTGGAGACCCTGAACAGCATGGTCCCCATCTGGAAAAAGCAGAAGAGCGAGGTCACCGACCAGGAGTACAACGAGTTCTACAAAAACCGCTTCGGCGACTACGCCGACCCCGCCCGGGTCATCGTCAGCCGGACCGAGGGCACCGCCAACTACAACGCCCTCCTCTTCGTCCCCTCCCACCGGCCCTACGACTACTATACCAAGGAATATGAAAAAGGCCTGGCCCTCTATGCGTCGGGCGTCCTCATCATGGACAAGTGCGCCGACCTGCTGCCCGACTACTTCAGCTTTGTCAAGGGCATCGTCGACAGCCAGGACCTCAGCCTGAACATCAGCCGTGAGACCCTGCAGAAGGACAGCCAGCTCAAGCTGATCCACAACGCCCTCGAAAAGAAGATCAAGAACGAGCTGAACGCCATGCTGGTCAACGACCGTGAGAAGTACGAGAACTTCTGGAAGGAGTTCGGCCGGCAGATCAAGTTCGGCGTCTATTCCGACTATGGGATGCACACCGAGCTGCTGCGGGGGCTTCTCCTCTTCTACTCCGCCAAGGAGAAGAAGATGGTCACCCTGGAAGAATACGTCGAGAAGATGCCCGCCGAGCAGAAGTACATCTACTTTGCCGCGGGCGACTCGGCCGACCGGCTGGCCCAGCTGCCTACCGCCTCCCTAGTGCTGGACAAGGGCTATGACCTGCTGCTGCTGACCGAGGACGTGGACGAGTTCTGCTTCCAGATCATGCACAGCTTCCCCCGGAAGGACGCCGAAGGGAAGGACGGCACCGTCGAGTTCAAGAACATCAACAGCAACGACCTCGGCCTTGAGACCGAAGAGGAGAAGAAGGCCGCCGAGGACGCCACCGCCGAGAACAAGCCCCTCTTCGACGCTATGAAGGACGCCCTGGACGGGAAGGTCAAGGAAGTGCGGGTCTCCACCCGGCTGAAAGATCACCCGGTCTGCCTGTCCTCCAACGGGCCGCTCTCCATCGAGATGGAGAAGGTCCTCTCCCGCCAGCCCGGCAGCGAGAACGTCAAGAGCGACAAGATCCTCGAGGTCAACGCCGCCCACCCCGTCTTTGCTGCCCTCAAGGCGGCCCAGGAGGCCGGCGACACCGACAAGGTGAACGCGTACAGCCGGATTCTTTACGCCCAGGCTCAGCTGATCGAGGGCCTGCCGGTGGACGACCCCGTCGCCTACGCCGACGCCGTCTGCACCCTGATGAAGTAAGGGCCGCCCCCTCAAAAATCAATCTTAACAAACGAGCCGTGTTCCATTATAATAAAAGGAGCACGGCTCGTTTTGTCGTCTTAGCTTGGGAGGTCATTGTCTTATGCAACCGCAACGCAGACCTATCTCGCGCATATTCCCACCATCGCCCTGCTGATCCTGCTGGGTCTGGCGCCCTGGCTGGCGGTGATTTTGTTCATCATCCGGGCCATCGACCGGGACAGCGAAAAGAAAGAGCTTCGGGCCGCCCGGGAGCGGCAGGAATACGCCGCCGACTTCCGCCCCCAGGACACCCGCGCCGCCGGCGCCGCCTACGACTATGGCGCCGTCTACGGCCAGCCGGCCCAGCCCCACGACCTGCCCACCGCCGAGCAGCGGAAGGCTAAAAAGCGCCGGCAGAGCCTGACCAGCTGGTGTACCGTGCTGGGGGCGCTGTTTCTGGTGGCGGGAGTGCTCAGCTTGCCCGAAAGCATTTCCACCCTGGCGACGGCCTCTCATTATGCCGGCAATGGGCTCGGCTGGGCCTTTGAGGACCTGCTGTCCAACCTGGCCATGATGGTGGGCGGCGGTGGCGCGCTGACCCTTGGGCTGATGCTCCGCCGGAGCAGCCGGCTGGAGCGCCAGCTGGACAAGGTGATGGCCGACCAGGACAACATCCCCTTGGACGAACTCTTCGCCGCGGCAGGCATCTCCGAAAAGGAGGGCCGGAAGGTGTTGGAAAGTGCCAGCGACCACGGCTATTTCGGGGCCGACGCCTACATCGACAACCGGACCGATTTCCTGGTGGTGCGGGGCGCGGCCCCCATCCCGGCCCAGCCCTCCCCCGAGCCGGCGCCTGCCCCTGACCCCGACGGCGAGACCCAGTACCAGAAGCTCCTCCGCCAGCTGCGGGAGGCCGGCGACACCATCCCCGACCCCGCCGTGCGGGAGAAGGTGGTCCGGCTGGAACAGCTCAGCGCCCGGATCTTCGCCCTGGCCGAACAGGACGAGGCCAAGGAGGACCAGCTCCGCAAATTCGTTAACTACTACCTGCCCACCGCCCTCAAGCTGCTGCACACCTACGCCCAGCTCGACCGGCAGGGGGTGGACGGGGAGAACATCTCCAAGACCAAGCAAAGCATCGAGTGCTCCCTCGACCTGCTGACCACTGCCTTTGAAAACCAGCTCGACAAGCTGTTCCAGTCGGACGCGCTGGACGTCTCGGCCGACATCGCCGCCCTGGAGGGGATGCTCAACCTGGACGGCCTGTCGGGCAAGAACGACTTCACCGCCCCGAACTGACCTTTTGAGCCTTTTGAAAAGGAGCCGCCATGTCCCACATCATCGAGATCTCCGACCTTTCCGACCCCGCGCTGGACGTCTATGCCCGGCTGACCGAAAACCAGCTCCGCAGCCGCCTGGAACCTGAAAAAGGGGTCTTCATCGCCGAGAGCTCCAAGGTCATCGCCCGGGCGCTGGACGCGGGGTATACCCCCTCTCGTTCCTGATGGAGCGCCCCAAGCTGGAGGGCCCGGCGCGGGAGATCCTCGTCTGCTGCCCCGATACCCCGGTCTACACCGCCGGCCGGGACACCCGGGACACCCTGGCCGCCCTGACCGGCTACCAGCTCACCCGCGGGGTGCTGGCGGCCTTCCGCCGTCCCGCCCTGCCCGACGCCGCCGCCCTCTGCCGGGACGCCCGCCGGGTGGCGGTGCTGGAAAACATCGTCGACTCCACAAACATCGGGGCCATCTTCCGCTCGGCGGCGGCCCTCCACATCGACGCGGTGCTGGTCACCCCTTCCTGCTGCGACCCCCTCTGCCGCCGGGCGGTCCGGGTCAGCATGGGGACGGTCTTCCAGGTGCCCTGGACCCAGATCGGCCACACCCCCGCCGACTGGCCCGGCGCGGGGCTGGAACTGCTCCGCAGCCTGGGCTTCGCCACCGCGGCCCTGGCCCTCAGCGGCCGCTCGGTCCCGGTGGACGACCCCGTCCTGATGGCCGAGCCCCGCCTGGCCCTGGTGCTTGGCACCGAGGGAGACGGCCTGTCGGCCGAGACCATCGCCCGCTGCGACTACACCGTCAAGATCCCGATGTCCCACGGGGTCGACAGCCTGAACGTAGCCGCCGCCAGCGCGGTGGCCTTCTGGCAGCTCCGGGCGCGGGATTGACCAAAATTTCCTCCGGGGTGCAATCAAACCGCCCACCCATCCGTGTAAAGAGTGAATAGGAGGTATCCGCCCCATGCAAAAAATGCTGCTCGGCATTTCTTTTATACTATTCGGCATCCTGCTGGCCCTGTGTTCAGTGAACATTGACTGGCTGCCCCTGCTGGTCGGCGCTATGGGGCTGTATCTGTGCCTGCTGGGCTATCTTGGCGATGCCCGTTCGAAAGGAGACTGAACCATGTCCATTCTGATTTTAATTGCTTCTGCCGCCACCGTCTGCCTGGCTGTCCTGGCCCGCAGCAAAGCCCGGCAGACCTTCGTGGACGGCCAGACCGCCCCCGCCCGGGAAGAGGACGCCGGGCTGGACGACGCGGAAACCATCACCGTCATGAACGCCCTTGACCTGCTGTGAACCGCAGCAAAAAAGCGCCGCCCCGCAAGGCAGCGCCGTAAGTAGATTTCTTTGAGAGCCGGCAGACAGGGCCGGTTCTTTTTTTATCTTTTTCAGATCAGCCCCAGCTCTTTGAAGGCGGCGGCGATGCCGTCGTCGTTGACGGCGGGGCAGACCCGGGTACAGCGGGCCTTGAAGGCGTCCGAGCCGTTGGCCATGCAGTAGCTGATGCCGGCCACGTCGGCCATCTCGAGGTCGTTCTCGCTGTCGCCGAAGGCGATGGCCGCCGCGGTGGGCAGGCCGAGGTGATCGCAGATCCGGCGGATGCCGTCCCCTTTGCTGAACTTGCGGTTGATCAGCTCGCCGTTGATGCAGTCGTTCTCGAAGCCGTGCTGCTCGCAGAAGTTGAACTGGTCCCCGTAGGCGGCCCGGGCCGGGGCCAGCTCTTCGGCGCTGTCGGCGATGTAGCAGATCTTGTAGATCGGCTCCCCCTTGTACTCCTCCAGCGGGCGGACCAGCATCCCGTCGGCGAAGGCACGCTGCCAGCGCTCCATCTCGCTGTTGGCGGCCCGGTGCTTCTTCTGGTAGGTGGACAGACGCTCCATCATACGGCCAGAGTTGTAGGTGGCGTCCTTGGCCTCCAGGGTACACTCGGCGCCGCCGTCTTCCAGCGCGGCCCGCACCCCCTCGCTCTGGGCCTTCTCCATCGGGCAGTCGAAGAGGACGGTGTCCCCGCAGACGACGTAGCCGCCCGCGCTGCATACAAAGCCGTCGAAGCCGTAGCCCAACACCGGCTTGGTCATCCGGTAGTTGCGGCCGGTGCAGAGAAAGACCTTGTGGCCGTTGGCCTGGGCGCGGCGGACCGCGTCCACGGCGCTGGCCGGCGCTTCCATCTTGCCCGGCTCAATAAATGTACCGTCAATGTCCAAAAAGATCAATCGGGTATCCATATACTTCTCCTCGCATCCTCAACATCATGGAAACGGCAGCAGGCCCATCCCCGCCGCCCGGGCGATCAGCCCGATCAGCAGCGCCGCCACCGCGGCCGCCAGAGCGGCCCGGCTGCCTGCATCCTTCTTCTTTTGGGCCGTGCGGCTCCGGCCCTTTTTGGCGTTCCGCCCGCTGCCGCTCCTGCTGCTGCGGGCCGCGCCCTGGCTGGTCCGCCCTTTGGGCGGGGCGGCCGCTTTCGGGTTGCGGCTGCCGCCCGACCGGGAGGCAGTCTCTCCGCCCGCACTGCCACCCCGGGCCGAAGGGGCGCGAGCCTCCTTCTCCCGGGCTGCGGCGGCCTTCTGGCGGGCTTTTCCGGTGGGGTAAACATTCACCTCGACCTCGACCTCGTCCTCCCCTGTCGGAGGGGGCGTTTCCGGGGCAGGGGCGGCACCCCCTACCCCGCAGCGGCGAAGGTAGTCCTGGGCACGCTCATAGTATTTGGACAGATCCCGCTCACTGAAGGCTGTGCCGGCATAGGCGGCCTGCAGGTACTCCTCTGGCATCCACTTCCCCCCTTTTCACCCACAAAACAGGGGGAGCGGACAAAGCGCGCTCCCCCTGTGGGACAACTCACAAAAAGAACTGATAATAGACAAAGCCGTACAGGGCGATGCCGGCGCAGATCAGGGCCGTCACCGGCGGCACCCAGCGGATGATGTTCTCGGCCACCGGATCCCGGTCGTCGTAGTCGTCCTCGTCCTCCTCATATATCTCTTCGGCGGGGGCCGAACGGCGGGGGCGGCGGGGCGCCTCCTCCTGCCAGCGGCCGGCAGCGGGGAGCGCCCGGGTGGCCTCCGGCACGTCCTCTTCTTCGTCCTCTTCCGGTTCACGGACGGGGGCGGCAGGGGGCTCGCTGGGCTGGGTGAAGAGACGAGTCTCCTGACTGGCGCGGCGGCCGGCGGACCGGTGCGGCGCCGGCTGGACCTGCTCAAAGGCACGGGTGCCCCCCTCTTCCGGCTCGGACGGGGCCGCGGGCTCCGCCGGGGCCGGGGCGATCCGGGTGGCAGTTTCGGCTTCCGGCTCGGGCAGGTCCTCCGGCTCGGGGGGATGCTCGGGCTGCATCAGGGTGTTCAGGGCGTTCTGCAGCAGGATCCGGTCGGAGCCGCACTCGCTGCAATAGACGGTGTCCTCCTCCTTGGGGTGGAAGGCGCCGCAGGCGCAGTACCAGCCGTTGTCCAGCACCTGGGGGGCGTAGAGCATCCCCTTGCGGCCCATCCGCTCTTCAAGGGCGGCGGCCAGGTCGTCGGGCAGGCGGCGGGGGGCCGGCAGACGGACCCGCTTGATGTTGTCCAGCCGGACCACCCGCTTGCCGTTGTAGAGGACAACGTCCACGCTGGCGATCGGCTTCTGGGTGATGAAGACGGCGTCATCCATCCCGAACAGTTCCCCGGGCTTGACGTCCAGGTCCCGGTACTGGAAGTCATCCTCACAGAGGATCTCCCCGCCGGTGGTCTTGCACTTGAAGCAGATGTCCAAGGCGGTCAGGTTTACTCGGGAAATATTCTTGAAGGTCAGGCAGACCGCCCTGTCCCCGCTGATGCTGCCCCTGAGCAGCTCGACCCGGACGAACTGGACCGGGCTGCCCGGCGTGTAATAATTCGCTCTGGTTTGGGCGATCGGGTCAAAACTCTCCTCCACAACACTCACTCCTTTGCTGTCTGGTCTGGGCGCGGCTCACTGCTGGTCCTGCCCCTGCCGGTCCTGGGGCGCGTCGTCCTGGGGCTGCTGGGGCAGCGGCTGGGCGGGGACGTCCACCGGGCCGGCGGGCAGATCGTCCACCGGGGCGGACGGCGCAGGCGCGGGCTCCTCTGCCGCCGGGGCCGCAGGCTGGGCCGGGGCATCGGGATCCTTGCGGGGAGGCAGGTGCTCGCCCCTCATGATGGCGTTGAACTCGGCCTCGTTCAGCTTCTCACGCTCGATCAGGGCCTGGGCCAGGGCATGGAGCTGGTCAATGTGCTCGGTCAGGGTCCGGCGGCAGGTCTCGTAGGCCTCGTCGATGATGTCCCGGATCTCGCTGTCGATCTCGGCGGCGGTGGTCTCGCTGTAGCCCTTACCCTGGCCGAAGTCGCGGCCGAGGAAGGTCTCCTCCTGGGAGGTGCCGTAGACCACAGGGCCCAGCCGCTCAGAGAAGCCGTAGCGGGTAATCATCTGGCGGGCGATGTTGGTGGCCTGCTGCAGGTCGTTGGAAGCGCCGGTCGAGA
>CAZEIG010000086.1:0-410 GCA_964511805.1 uncultured Faecalibacterium sp. | reverse complement strand
TCGAACATCTCCCCCTTGGTGACATAGGAGCGGTCCTTTTCGGGCAGGTACATGGTATAGCCGCCAGCCTGGCCGCGGGGGACGATGGTGATCTCATGGACACGGGGATGGTGCTTGCAGTAGAAGCCCGCCACGGCGTGGCCTGCCTCGTGGTAGGCGGTCAGCTTCTTCTCTTCGGGGGTGACGACCCGGCTCTTCTTCTCGGGGCCGGCCATGACCTTCATCGAGGCCTCCTCGATGTCCTCCATGGTGATAGCCTTCCGGTTGCGGCGGGCGGCCAGTAGGGCCGCTTCGTTGACCAGATTCTCGAGGTCGGCACCGGCGAAACCGGCGGTCCGCTGGGCGATGACCCGGAGGGAGACGTCGGGGGCCAGGGGCTTTTTCCGGGTGTGGACCTTGAGGATCTCCTC
>CAZEIG010000085.1:0-7779 GCA_964511805.1 uncultured Faecalibacterium sp. | reverse complement strand
GAGGGCAAAAAGCAATGCGGGTGCCGGCTTACGCCAGCCCCCGCAGAGGGACCCTATCTTTCGTGACGCAAAAGTTCTTTTGTTTTGGTGCGATCAACAACAGAAGGAATATTTGGTGTTATATTCCCCTTTGTCGTCACAGCGAGAGGGCATTATGCCAAACTCACAGGCGGTCTCAATACCTGCAAGTTTCTTATATCAATCCCAGTCATGGTGCTACCGGGGTTGTTATACGTGATGTTTGGGTGTGATTTAGGCTGCGGTGATGGTACCGCTCACCATAACAGCAACGAACTTCACGCTAACACCATTGGAATCGGTGGAAGACACGATGCTGGCAGAGATGGTGTAAGAACGGTCGTAATTGTCGTCGTCGGTAGCAAGCCCAGCAATGTTATTATTAAACGAATCCGAATCACTTACTACGCTCTTTAGTGCATAGGAATCGCTAACTCCGCCGCCAATAACTCCGACAGAAACAACCTTGAAGCTTTCGCCATCACTACTCAAGGCAACCATCTCATTCTGTGTACCATCGGCCTCCATAGCGTTCAAGACGTAGTCTTCAATCTGTTTACCATCACTACTACCCCAAAGCTTACTCACCCAACTAAAATTAGTAGTAGCCTCGGAATAATCAACCAGACGGCCATAATTAGCAACTGCGGCAGCCAAAGCAGTAGTCAGATCAGTGTTCTCGACAGCAGTCACTTTACCCTGAGCCTTATTGCCAAGGTAGCCATACAGAGTGCTGGAGTAAGTAGTTGCAGCCTCCTCATCGACGTCGGTAGTAACGTCGTTGCTGGAAGAGCTGGAGCAACCAGCCAGCATGGAAACAGCCATAACGCCGGCCAGAAGCAGGGAAGCAATCTTCTTGAGTTTCATAATAATTTTTTCCTCCTTATGGTGTATAAAAGATAGAGACCCAAAACAGGCTGAAAGGAAGGTCCTTTTCCTTTCGAAGGCATTATAACATACCCCCCGGTGTCAAGCCCCAATTTTGTATTTTTCCGATTTTGCTTTATTTTCTTCATTTCGCGCCGAAGGCGCGAGAGTATATTTTTCGTTTTATGCTTTTCTTTTTGCATCTTTATGCAGTCATTTCCGCACTGCGGCAAAAAGAAAAGCGCCTGCTTTTGCAGACGCCTTGTGAAGGTTTTATGGGAAATTTTTGGATTGTATAATTTTGGTTTGGCCTTCTCAGTCTCGCCGCGCTTCGCCCGGCTCTCCATTTTGCCCTCTCAGTCACAGAGGGCCGAATGGGAGAACTGTCGTCACCGAAGGGCCCTGAGCCCCCGCCCTTACAGCAGGCTGCTGTACAGCCGGCTGATTTCCTCCACGCTGGTGTCGCGGGGGTTGCCGGGGCGGCAGGCGTCGGCATAGGCGCTCTCGGACAGGAAGGGGATGTCCTCTTCCTTCAGGATGCCGTTGAGGTTGGCGGGGATGCCCACGTCGGCGGACAGCTGCCTGACGGCAGCGATGGCAGCGTCGGCGGCTTCGGCATCGGTCATGGCGTCGATCCCCACCACGCCCATGGCCTTGCCGATGGCGCGGTAGCGGCCGCCGGCGACACTCTTGTTGTACTCCAGGCCGGTGGGCAGGATGATGGCACAGGCCACGCCGTGGGGGGTGTCATAGAGGGCCGACAGGCCGTGCGCCATGCTGTGCACAATGCCCAGGCCCACGTTCGAGAAGCCCATGCCCGCGATGTACTCGCCCAGGGCCATACCCTCGCGGCCCTCGGGGGTGTTGGCGACGGCGCCCCGCAGGTTCTCGCTGATCAGGCGGATGGCCTCCAGATGGAACATATCCGAGATGGTGCAGGCGCCCTTGGTGATGTAGCCCTCGATGGCATGGGTCAGGGCGTCCATGCCGGTGGCGGCGGTCAGACCCTTGGGCATAGTGGCCATCATGTCGGGGTCGACTACGGCGATCTCGGGGATGTCGTTGGTGTCGACGCAGACAAACTTCCGCTTCTTCTCGACGTCGGTGATGACGTAGTTGATAGTGACCTCGGCGGCGGTGCCGGCGGTGGTGGGGACGGCGATGGTGAAGACGGCGTGCTTCTTGGTGGGGGCGACGTCTTCCAGGCTGCGGACGTCGGCAAACTCAGGGTTGTTGGCGATGATGCCGATGGCCTTGGCAGTGTCCATCGCCGAGCCTCCGCCGATGGCGACGATGCAGTCAGCACCGGAGTCGTTGAAAGCTGCCACGCCGGTCTGGACATTCTCGATGGTGGGGTTGGGCTTGATGTTGGAATAGACCTCATAGGGGAATCCGGCCGCGTCCAGCAGGCCGGTGACCTTGCCGGCGACGCCGAACTTGATCAGGTCGGGGTCGGAGCAGACGAAGGCCTTCTTGTAGCCGCGGGCAGTCAGCTCGGGCAGGATGTTCTCGATGGCGCCGTGGCCATGGTAGGAAATGGTGTTCAGTACGATGCGGCTTACCATAGTGTATTTCTCCTTTTCAATCTGTAAAATCAAAGCGCAGCCGGGCGTTGCGCCTTCAGTCCAGGAAGTCCTCGTTGATGGTCACGCCGAAGTCGCGGGCGATGGCCCGCAGGTCGTCGTCCTCGATGGTCTGGCGGATCAGGCCGCCGCCCATCGACAGCACCTTGACATAGATCTCGGCGCTCTTCTCAATGGTGTGGGCCAGGCCGAAGGTGGTGTCAAAGTCGGGCCCCGAGGCGAACAGTCCGTGCTGGGCCCAGATGGCGGCCTGGTAGTGCTTCATCTTCTCGCTGGTGGCCATGGCGATGTCGGCCCCGCCGGGCACCATCCAAGGGCAGACGCCCACCCCTTCGGGGAAGACCACCGGGCACTCGGTGGCAGACTTCCAGAGGGCACGGCTGAAGGCGCGGTCGGTCAGGGGCAGGATATAGGTCAGGGCGATGACGTTGGTGGCGTGGCAGTGGTAGATAACCCGGTTGACGCCGCCGGTTGCCTCCTTCCGGACACTGTGGTTCATGAAGTGGCTGGGGAACTCACTGGTAGGCTTGGCGCCTTCGGCCAGGCCCCAGACGATCCGCCAGCTGTCGCCTGCGGCGTTGATCTCGACGATGCCGATGCTGTGGATGGGGTCGGGCTGGACGTTCCGGAAGAACTTGCCCGAGCCGGTGGTGATGAAGTACTCGCCGGCCAGGTTGTCCGCCTGGACCCCCATCTTGACCCAGGGGCGGGGCGTCTCGTCAAAGAAGGGGCGGCAGGCCTCCACCTCCTGCCCGATCATGCGGTAGGTCAGGTTGCCGCCGTTCCGCTCGTGCCAGCCCTGCAGCCAGCCGTCGTTGCACATATGGATGAAGCCCTGTACACAGGGGATGTCGTAAATTTCCATGGTATCCTTCCTTTTTTCAGTTCAGCGGGTGATGACGTCCACAGGCAGGTTGAAGATCTTGGCCACCTTCAGGATGGTATCGATATGGCGGCCGGGCGCGGCGGCCATGTGATGGGTGGGACCGGTCTCGCTCCAGCGGTTGACGAACTCCCGTGCGCCGCAGGCAAAGCGGGTGCGCATATTCGTGTCGCCAAAGGTGAAGATGGGGCCTTCCTCGTTGATGCCCTCGGCCACGACGAACTTGAAATGCCCATCCTTGTCCTGGGTGATGGCCAGGTAGGTGACCGGGCCCAGCTTGGGATAGAACTGGGTCAGGTAGCCGCCGCCGGTCTTGCCGTGAAAGACCGGCACGATCTTCATGGTAGGTTTCCGGGCGGAGATGTCCGCGTCGCCCGAGCCAGAGTGCCCGATGATGCAGATGTCCTTGTCAAAGTCGATGGAGTACATCTCGCTCAGCTGGCCGGCGCCGGCGATGGTCTTGAGGATGGACATGGCCATGGCCACCTTGATGTCCCCCTCGACCGCGCAGGCCACCCCCTGCTTGATCAGCATCGAGAAGGCAGGGATCAGCATCGAGTCCAGCACCCCGGCCTGCCCCTTGGCGAAGCCGTCGTAGTGGGAGGCGATGAGGGCGATCTTTTCGTCCTTGACCCACTGCTCGAAGGCCACCACATACCGCGCCATCTCCCAGATCTTTTCGACGGTGCCGCCGCCCTCGATCTCGAAGGTGTCGAGGATGTCCTCCGCCTTGGCACGGATGGCGGCCTCGTCGGTGACGTTGTCGGCGATGGCCCACATCTTCTCCCAGTCGAACTGCTTGGTGTAGAGCCACATCCGGTTGTAGAGGTTGGTCTCGTCGATGTAGAGGTCCATCATGCCGGGGTAGGGCCGGCCGATCTGGGCCAGGTTGCAGTCCCGGAAGCGGCGGCGAACCTGGGCAGCCCTGCACCAGTCCTCCAGCTCGGCCTGGACGGCGGGGTCGCCCCCCTCCACCACCCCGGTGATGACGGCATGGCGCTTGCCTGCCCGCTCGAGGTCGGCAACCATCTCGCCCACTGCGCCGCAGGCGTACAGCTCGCCCAGCCACTTGGCGGTATCGGTGTTGGCATAGTCGGGGGCGCGCAGCTTCTGCACGTTGACCAGCACCACCGGCACATCCAGATCCCGGACGGCGGGCAGCATATTGTAGGATGTGGCATAGGTCAGCAGCTGGACGATGACCAAGTCGACGTCGGCGGCCCGGAACTTGTCCCCGGCGGCCTGGCTGGCCTCCTTGGTGGTGATGATGCCTCCGTCCACCAGCTCCACCGTGGCGGGGATGGTCTGCTTGAAGTGGTCGTACTGCGCCTCGAACTCGGGCCGCAGGCTGGGGAACTGGGGCAGATAGGCGCCCAGCGCGACGGCGAACACGCCCACCCTCGCTTTGGTCTCGACTAAACGGTTGCTCATTGGGGAAGCACCTCCTGTATCTCAAAACTTTCCTTGATCGCGTTGCGGGCGGCCTGCAAACCGGCATACTCCCCCGCCGCGATGAACTGCACCATCAGATTGCCAAGGGCGGTGCCCTCGGTGGGGCCGGCGTAGACCGGCAGGCCGGTGGCGTTGGCCGTCATCTGGTTGAGGTAGCCGTCCTGGCTGCCGCCGCCCACGATGTTGACGCTGGTGTAGCGTCTGCCGGTCAGATCCTGCAAGGTGGCGACGGCGCGGCGGTAATCGTCGGCCAGCGCATTGTAGATGGCCTGCATCACCTCGCCGGTGGAGGCGGGCGCCGGATAGCCGGCCTCTTTGCAGGCGGCCGTCACCTCGCCGATCATCGAGGCCGGCGCCAGGAAGCGGGGGTCGTCCGCATCCACCAGGCCGGGATAGCCGGCGCTGGCCCTGGCCGCCGCGATCAGCTCGGGGAAGCCGGGCCGTACGCCGTCCCGCTCCCCCAGTTCCCGCCGGACGGACTGGATCATCCACAGCCCCATGATGTTTTTCAGGTAGCGGTAGCTGCCGCCGTAGCCCCCCTCGTTGGTGAAGTTGGCGGCGGCGCTCTCCGCCGTGGTGATGGGGGCCCTGTTCTCCACCCCCAGCAGGCTCCAGGTCCCGCTGGAGAGATAGACCGCGTCCTCGTCCCGGGCGGGCACCGCCAGGTAGGCCGAGCCGGTGTCGTGGGTGGCCGGCAGCAGGACAGTGCAGTCAAAGCCCACCTCGGCCTGCACCGCCGCGGTCAGCCCGCCCAGCGCCGTGCCAGGCATCCGGATGGGCTGGAAGATCTCCCGCGGCAGGCCCAACCGGGCGATCAGCTCATCGTCCCAGTCGCGGCTTGCGGCCCCCACCAGGGCGGTGGTCGAGGCGTTGGTGTACTCGTTGGCCGCCACGCCGGTCAGCCGGTAGTTGAGGTAGTCGGGCACCATCAGGAAAGTCCGGGCCGCGGCCAACTGTTCGAGGTGCTCCCGCTGGAGGGCGGTGATCTGGTAGACGGTGTTGAAGGGCTGGTACTGGATGCCGGTGCGGGCGTAGTGTTCGGCAAAGGGCAGGACCGCCGCCAACCGCTCCCGCTCGCCCGTGGTGCGGCCGTCCCGGTAGGCCACCGTGTCACCGATGATTTGCCCCGCACCGTCCAGCAGGACAAAGTCCACCGCCCAGGTGTCGATGCCCAGGGTCGCGGGGACCCGGCCGGACGCCTTGCAGGCCTTCAGCCCGGCAAGGACGTTCTGCCACAGCCGCTCCATCTCCCAGCAGAGGTGCCCCTCCTTCTCGACCAGCCGGTTTTCGAAGCGGTAGACCTCTTCCAGGTGGATGCGGCCCCCCTCGACCCAGCCCAGGATGTGCCGGCCAGAGGATGCGCCGATGTCAATGGCAAGATGATAGGTCAAGTGTTGCGTCTCTCCTTTCCGCTGTCTTGTTGTCCCCAGTATAGCGCAGCGGCGGATGCAAAACAAGCGCGTGATTTACAATTCAATCACGCGCTTATTTAACCAAATTGAGACCCCTTATTCGAATTGCACAAACGATCCCGGTACTCTTTTGGCGTTATGCCGAAGGCCTTTTTGTAGATGCTGTAAAAGTAGCTGGTGGTCTCGTATCCCACGGCCTGGGCGATGGCCTGGACCGACAGGTCGGTGGTGCGCAGCATCTGCTGGGCCTTGTCCAGGCGCTTTTGCTGCAGCAGCTCCTTGAAGGTACTGCCGGTGGCCTGGCGCACCAGTGCGCTCAGGTAGGGCAGCGACACATGGAACCGCTCTGCCACCCGGGAGAGACTTGCGCCGTGGAAGTCGTCCTCGATCTCCCGCAGGGCCGCCAGCACCAGCGGGCTGCCCTGGCCGGGGTCACCCTGCACCTCGATGCAATCATGGTGGTTCAGCAGATCCAGCAGCAGCATCGCCATCCGCATCTGGTTGGCGCGGCGGGCGCCCGGCTCGTTTTGCAGCAGGCTCCACACCATGCTCTCCATCAGGTTCTGCACCGGCAGCAGACCGGCGGTGTGGCAGAGCAGATGGGTGATCTCATCGCCGCCGCTGCGCAATGTCCCCAGCAGGAACCGCCCCAGCAAGTTGGAGGAGCCGACGATCCCGAAGGCAAAGTCGAAAAACTGGGGCAGCACGATGAAATTGACCGCGATGTCCCCGGCCTCCGCCCGCTGGATGGCGTGGCTGGCCCGCTGGTTGAGGAAGAGCAGCTCCCCCGCCCGCAGCTGGACCGTCCGGCCGCCGCCGATGCGGTGGGTGGTCTGCCCGGCGCACATGTACATGATCTCCACATAGTCGTGGCTGTGCCGTGGAAAAGCCACAAAGCGGGTGTGGGGCCGTATGGTAATCAGCTGGCCCTGGCGGAGCAGCTTGGCCGCCTCGATCTCAAAGCCGCTGCCGGTGGCGTACAGACTGCGGTCGAGAGGCGCGCCGTCCCGCAGGCGCTGTTCCTCCGGCGTGATGCGGGCAAGCGCCCGCAGGATCCCCTCGTCCATTCCGGCGCACTCAGTCGAGGCGGAACACCTGCTCCAGCTTGGGCTGAGCACCGGTGACAGGGTCCATCTCCAGCTCGAGGATGTCCTTCATGTACTCATTCCAGCGGGCCACCACCAGGCTTTCGGCCTGAACCTTTTCGGCAAAGGCCACACTCTTCTCGCACTCATAGTAGCCGAACAGCTCGTCGTTCACATAGAAAATGCTGTAGTTGCAGATGCCCGCCTCTTTCAGGACGGCCACCATCTCGGGCCAGATCTCGCTGTGGCGGCGCTGATACTCCTCTTTGCAGCCGGGCTTGACCCGGCCCTTCCATGCCATATGTTCCATTGCAGTTACCTCCGTTTTACCCCCGGCCCGGCCGGCCGGGTCCTTGTCATCTTAAAGATAACACATCCCGGCGCGGATGTAAACGGGGTGGGGAGGGCTTTTTAAACGGCTCGCCAGCTCTCCCTCTGGCTGTGGAGCTGAGGCGCGTCCAGCGGACGAAACAGCCGAA
>CAZEIG010000084.1:0-7884 GCA_964511805.1 uncultured Faecalibacterium sp. | reverse complement strand
TGGCCCGCCCCGCTGGGTGCTCGAGTATAATACTACAAAGTCCGACTTTTGTCAACCCTTTTTTACAAATTGTCCGTCATTTCATTTTCTCTTGCGATTTTGATACCAGCAGCGTACAATAGAAACAGAGTACACCCCACCTATTATAGTCAAAACGAGGTCCGTCATGATCCTAACCATCCACATCGGCAACACCCACATCACCATCGCCGCCTATGCTCACGACGCTTTGCTCTTTTCCGGTAAGCTCTCGGCCGCCACCAGCTCTACCGCAGACGAGTATGCCATCCGCCTGATCCAGCTGCTGACCCTTCACCACAGTTCTTTCGACCAGATCGAGGGGGTCATGCTGGGCAGCGTCGTGCCGGCGCTGACCGGCCGGATGATCGGTGCGCTCCGGATGCTGACCCCGGTGCGGATCATGACGGTGGGCCCCGGCCTGAAAAGCGGCCTCAAGCTCCGTTTGGACCAGCCCGCCCAGCTGGGGGCCGAGCTTTTGTGCGGCGTCGTGGCCGCCGTGGCCGAAGGCCCCGCGCCGATGGCCGTCATCTTTTCCGATACGGCCCTCTCCATCATGGGGATCAACGCCCAAAAGGAGCTTGTGGGCGGCGTCATCCTGCCGGGCCCGCAGTTGTCGATGACCAGCCTGGTCCAGAACACCGCCCAGCTGCCCCAGGTCGATCTGACCGCCACCGCCCCCACCTCTGTGCTGGGTAAAAACACCGCTGCCTGCCTGCAGGCCGGGCTGCTGATCGGCACCGCCTGCATGCTGGACAGCCTGGCCGACCGCTTCTGCGCCGAACTCGGGCCCGAGACCCGCTTTTATGCCACCGGCAACCTGCCCCTGAGCCTCCGCAAGGCCTGCCGCACTCCTATCCTCTACCGGGAGAACCTGGTCTCGGACGGACTGTACCGCATCTGGCTCCGGAACCGGAAGGGCTGAGAGCGCCGCCCCGCCCTGCGGTCCGCCCAGTGGGCATCGTCCTTTCCCTGCGCACAAAAACGCCCCACAACCGCTTTGCAACCACGGTTTACAGACGAAGCAGGCAGAAATGGCCCCCTAAAGCATACAAAAAACTCCCCCTCCAGGTCAGGACGGGGGAGTTCTTGTAAGGAGGAAAATCAGAAGGGAGTTCTGTATTCCGGGGAAAATGGACCTCTAAACCTGTTTTGGTGGGTTCTGCAATGTTAGTTGTTGGGCGTCTGCTCGCCCAGGGTGGCCGACACGGTCAGCATCTGGCCGTCACGGGCCACCGTGATGGAGATGGTATCGCCGGCCGAATGCTGCTCGACGATGGTGGAGACATCCTCGCGGGAGGCAATCTCGGCGCCGTCGATGCTGACGATCCGGTCGCCCGGCTTGAGTCCGGCGGCGTCGGCGGCAGAGCCGCTGGTCACGTCGACCACATAGATGCCGTAGCTGGACACGCCCAGCTGCTGGGCGGTGGCCTCATCGGTGACTGCGATATAGGTGATGCCGAGGAAGGCCCGTCCGCTGACATAGCCGTTTTCCAGTAGCTCCTGCGCGACGGCGATGGCGTCGTTGATGGGGATCGCGAAACCCAGGCCCTCAGCGCCCGAAGCCTCCGACTTTGCGTTGACGATGCCGATCAGCTCGCCAGCCATGTTGAACAGCCCACCGCCCGAGTTGCCGGGGCTGATGCTAGCGCTGGTCTGGATCAGGGAAAGGTTGAGGATATTGCCGTTGTTCTCAATCGAGACGTCACGGTTCAGGGCGCTGATGATGCCGTTGGTGACGGTACCGCTCAGGTTGCCCAGGGGGTTGCCCACGGCAACGACCTCTTCACCCACGGCCAGGGCGTTGCTGTCGCCTACGACGGCGGGGGTCAGGCCCTGGGCGTCGATCTTCAGGACGGCCACGTCGCTGGCGGTGTCCGAGCCGACCACCGTGGCGGTGTAATCGGTGTCGTTGACGTTGACGATGACGTTGGAGGCGCCGTCCACGACATGGGCACAGGTGAGGATGTAGCCGTCATCGCTGATGATGACGCCGCTGCCGGCGCCCGACTCCACCTGACGCTGGCCGAACCAGGACCAGTTGGAGTAGACCACCTGCTCGGTGGTGATGGGCACCACGCTGGGAGTGACCAGCGCCGATACCTGGGCGATGGTCAGGTCATCCCCGCCGGTGGAGGTGGAAGAGGCCAGCACGTTGTTCACCTGCTCGCTGCGGTCAGCGGTCTGGAGCACCAGCTTGGTGCCGCCGAACTGGCTGCCCATATAGCCGCCGGCAAAGCCGACCGCTGCGGCCAGCACCAGGGAGACGACGCCCCGGACGATTCGGCCGACATGTACCCGGCGACGCTTTTTGGGGGCAGGTGGCTCGCTGCCTGCGGGCTGTACCTCATGGCTGTCCTCAGGCGGGCGGGGCGGCTGGCCGTAGGCCCCGGCTTCGTATTGGTTGGCGGCGTTGTTGCCGCTGCTGCCTACATTCGCATAGCCGGTGCCGTTGCCACTGCCGGAAGAGTTGTAAAGAGAAGAATAATCATATTCCCATTTGTTTTCACTCATAGATCAAATCATCCTTTCAAGGGGGGCAGGAGGGGTCCGGCTCTTGACCTTTCCCCTTCGGCTGATTATAGTTTAACCGGAAATTGTGAAAACCGATTCATGCCGCAGTGAATAATATGTGAAATTCAGTTGGTTTCCGGCGGCGCGGGCGGCCGCGCTTTACAATTATAAACCGGCAAAGAGAAAAGGAGACTTTCATGCAGCTTGTTCAGACAGAAGAGGGCTTCCTGCTTTATAAAGAAAAGACCCCCATCGGCCGCTGCGCCTTCCGTCGGGAGGGGGACGTCACCCGGGTGCTCTCCCTCTCGATCGACCCGGCCTGGCGGCGGCGGGGATACGGCAGCTACCTGCTGCGCCAGCTCCTTCACCGCTGCGGCGGCTACGACCGGGACGCCGCCAGCACCTTCACCGTGCCCCTGCCCGCCGCCGAAGGGGAGGCGGCCTTTTGGGCCAAGTTCGGCTTCGTCCCCGCCGGGGGGCAGCTGGTCCGCCGCCGGGTCCCCGACCTGACCGCCGTCCGGTTTGCCCAGGACTTCCTGGCCGCCCGGCTGGACAGGCCCCGGCTGCTGGTGGACGCCACCTGCGGCAACGGCGGGGACACCGCCTTCCTCTGCCGGCTGGCCGGCCCCGAAGGGCGGGTCCTGGCCTTCGACATCCAGCCGGCGGCCCTGGCCTCCACCCGGGCCCGCCTGGAAAAGGAGGGGGTGCCGCCGTCCAGGTACGAGCTGATCCTCGACAGCCACGTCCATCTGCTGGACTACCTCCGCCCCGGCAGTGCCGACGGGGTGGTCTTCAACTTCGGCTGGCTGCCCGGCGCCGACCACGCCGTCCACAGCAGCGCCGAGACCACCATCCCCGCCCTGGAGGCCGCCCTCGCGGCACTGCGGCCGGGCGGGGTCCTGTCGGCGGTCCTCTACAGCGGCGCGGTGATCGGCGACGGAGAGAAGCGGACGGCCCTGGCCTGGCTGGAGGCGCTGCCCCTGACGGAATACACCGTCCTGGTCTGCCGCTTCGCCAACTGGGCCGGCACCGCCCCCCTGCCCTGCTTTGTGATAAAAAAGTAGCCGCCGCCTCTTGCGTACCGGCGCGTTTTGGCGTAGTATAGTATATGTGTGTATTTTTCCCTACAGAAGAAAACCGGCAGGAGACCAGACCCATGTAACATCGACGTGCAGTTTGAAAATAGACGACACCCTGACAGAAAGCAAGAGGTACTATGACAAATCGTGAAGAAATAGAACGCCGCCGCACCTTTGCCATCATCAGCCACCCGGACGCCGGCAAGACCACCCTGACCGAAAAGCTGCTGCTCTACGGCGGAGCCATCAACCAGGCCGGCTCGGTCAAGGGCAAACAGAGCGCCCGGCATGCCGTCTCCGACTGGATGGACATCGAAAAGCAGCGCGGCATCTCGGTCACCTCCTCGGTGCTCCAGTTCGACTACGCGGGCAAGTGCGTCAACATCCTGGACACCCCCGGCCACCAGGACTTTTCGGAGGACACCTACCGCACCCTGATGGCCGCCGACTCGGCGGTGATGGTCATCGACGCGGCCAAGGGCGTCGAGGCCCAGACCATCAAGCTGTTCAAGGTCTGCACCCTGCGGCACATCCCCATCTTTACCTTTATCAATAAAATGGACCGGGAAGCCCGGGACTCCTTTGAGCTGATGGAGAACATCGAAGAGATCCTCGGCATCAAAACCTACCCGATGAACTGGCCCATCGGCTGCGGTAAGGACTTCAAGGGGGTCTTTGACCGGGTCCGCCGAAAGGTGTTGGCCTTCGAGAGCGACGGCCGGGCCAACGGCGTCCGGAAGGTGGACGAAATCGAGCTGGAACTGGGCGACCCCGGCCTGGACGAGATGCTCACCCCCTACCTCCACCAGCAGCTTGTGGATGAGATCGAGCTGCTGGACGGCGCCGCCGAGGAGTTTGACCTCGACCGGGTCCTCAAAGGCGAGCTGAGCCCCGTCTTTTTCGGGTCGGCGCTGACCAACTTTGGCGTCGAGCCCTTCCTGCAGGAGTTCCTGCGGCTGACCCCCACCCCCCTGGCCCGCGCCGACAGCCTCACCGGCGAGCCAGTGGACCCCTGCCGGGAGGAGTTCTCCGGCTTCATCTTCAAGATCCAGGCCAACATGAACAAGGCCCACCGGGACCGGATCGCCTTCATGCGGATCTGCTCGGGCAAGTTCGAGCGGGGGATGGAGGCCTTCCACGTCCAGGAGGGGAAGAACATCAAGCTGGCCACCGGCACCCAGCTGATGGCCCAGGACCGGGCCATCGTGGACGAGGCCTACGCCGGCGACATCATCGGCCTGTTTGACCCGGGCATCTTTTCGATCGGGGACACCCTCTGCACCGGCAAAAAGAAGGTGCAGTTCGCCGGCATCCCCACCTTCGCCCCCGAGCACTTCGCCCGGATCGAGCAGAAGGACACCATGAAGCGGAAGCAGTTCGTCAAGGGGATGGAGCAGATCGCCCAGGAGGGCGCCATCCAGATCTTCCGCGAGGTGGGCGGCGGCATGGAGGAAGTGGTGGTCGGCGTGGTCGGCGTCTTGCAGCTGGAAGTGCTGGAATACCGGCTGAACGCCGAGTACAACGTCGAGATCCGGATGCAGCAGCTCCCCTTCGAGCAGATCCGCTGGATCCAGAATGACCCCGACAGCTACAGCCTCCGCGCCCTGGACCTGACCAGCGACACCAAGGCCGTCGAGGACATGAAGGGCGGCCGGCTGCTACTCTTCACTTCCGACTGGGCCGTCCGCTGGGCCGAGGACCACAACCCCGACCTCCGCCTGAGCGAGTTCGGCAACATCGAAGCCTGAAAAGTTCCATAATACGTCCCGCCCGCTTTTGCGGTGCGCTACTTGCATTTTTGCCGCAGCTGTGCTACAATCTCTGTAGTTTCATCCTGGCCAAGCGTGAGGGGGCCCGCCGCCCCCTTGGATGCGGACAAACAGGGACGGGCCACAGCCAGCCGCCGCAGAGAGGGCTGCCGCCGCGCAGGGCGCGGTGTGCTGCAAGCAGCCCGGCCGCCCGCCGTCCCCTACCACCGCGGAGCGCAGAGGCGAACCTCTGCCGGGTGTGCCCGTTACAGCACAGCGAGAGGCGCAGCCCCCGGACGGGGCGGCGCAATTCGGGTGGAACCGTGGAGCGGACCCGGCAAATGAATACCGGCGCTTCATCCCGTGTATGCTGACTGCGGGATGAAGCGCTTTTTTCGTCTGATTTTGCGGAAAGAAAGGATGTTTGCGATGAAGATCATCTACAACGACGGCACCGTCGCCGAGTGCCTCAAGGAAGAAGAACTCCACGTTCTCCGCCACACCGCCGCCCACATCATGGCCCAGGCCATCAAGCGGCTCTACCCCGAGGCCGACTTCGGCTACGGCCCCGCCACCGAAAACGGCTTCTACTACGACGTCGACCTGGGCAACACCAAACTGACCGACGAGGACCTGGCCGCCATTGAGAAGGAGATGCGGAAGATCACCAAGGAGAACCTCCCCATCAAGGCCTTCACCCTGCCCCGCCCCGAGGCCATCAAACTGATGGAGGACCGGAAGGAGAAGTTCAAGGTCGAGCACATCGGCGACCTGCCCGAGGATGCCACCATCAGTTTCTACCAGCAGGGTGAGTATATCGACATGTGCGTCGGCCCCCACTTGACCTACACCAAAGCCCTGAAGGCCTTCAAGATCACCCAGCAGTCGGGCGCCTACTGGAAGGGCGACAAGAACAACCAGATGCTGACCCGGATCAACGGCGTCGCCTTCCGCACCCAGGAGGAGCTGGAAGCCTGGGAAAAACAGCAGGAGGAGGCCCGCGCCCGTGACCACCGCCGGATCGGCAAGGAGATGCAGCTCTTTATGACCGACGACCTGGTGGGCCGCGGCCTGCCCATGTTCCTGCCCAACGGCTATATTGTCTGGCAGGAGCTGGAGAACTATATCAAGGCCAAGGAGCGCGCCCGGGGCTACCAGCACGTCATGACCCCCTGCGTCGGCACCGTCAACCTCTACAAGACCTCCGGCCACTGGGACCACTACCGGGAGAATATGTTCCCCGCCATGGAGATGGAGGGTGAGAGCTACGTCCTCCGCCCGATGAACTGTCCCCATCACATGATGATCTACGCCAACCGGCCCCACTCCTACCGGCAGCTGCCCATCCGGATCGGCGAGATCGCCCACGACTTCCGCTATGAGTCCAGCGGCACCCTGAAGGGGATCGAGCGGGGCCGCCACTTCTGCCAGAACGACGCCCACCTCTTCGTCACCCCCGGCCAGATCAAGAGCGAAGTGGCCGCCGTCTGCAACCTGATCTTCGAGGTCTACCGCGACTTCGGCATCACCGACTACCGCTGCGTCCTCTCCCTGCGGGACCCCAACGACAAGAAGAAGTACCACGACGACGACGCCATGTGGGACCACGCCGAGACCGCCCTGCGGGAGGTTCTGACCGACCTCGGCATCGACTTCACCGAGGAGATCGGCGAGGCCGCCTTCTACGGCCCCAAGCTGGACGTCAACGTCCGGCCCGTCGTCGGCGCTGAGTACACCCTCTCCACCTGCCAGCTCGACTTCTGCCTGCCGGCCAAGTTCCACCTGACCTACGTCGACTCCGACGGCACCGAAAAGACCCCCGTCGTCCTCCATCGCGCCATCCTCGGCTCGATTGGCCGCTTCATGGCCTACCTCATCGAGGAGACCAAGGGCCGCTTCCCCACCTGGCTGGCCCCCACCCAGGTCAAGGTCCTGCCCGTCTCGGAGAAGACCCTCGACTACGCCAGCGAGGTCACTGACAAGCTGGCCGCCGCCGGCATCCGTGTGATGCTGGACAGCGACAACGAGAAGATCGGCTACAAGATCCGCGAGGCCCAGCAGGTGGACCGCGTCCCCTATATGCTGGTGCTGGGCGCCAAGGAGGCCGAGGCCGGCAGCATCTCGGTCCGCGACCGCAAGGGCGAGACCACCGTCATGGAGCTGGACGCCTTCATCCAGATGGTCTGCGACGAGATCGCCAACCGCACCCACTGACCGCCCCCTGTGCGCATGACGCATAGAAACTGAACGCAAACAAACTCCCCCGGCCGCAAGACTGGGGGAGTCTTTGTATGTGGGGTGGGTGGTGGCCTTCTTAGTCACGGCGCGCCTGCGAGGGCAAAAAGCAATACGGGGGCCGGCTTACGCCAGCCCCCGCAGAGGGACCCTATCTTTCGTGACGCAAAAGTTCTTTTGTTTTGGTGCGATCAACAACAGAAGGAATATTTGGTGTTATATTCCCCTTTGTCGCCACAGCGAGAGGGCATTATGCCAAACTCACAGGCGGTCTCAATACCTGCAAGTTT
>CAZEIG010000083.1:0-7991 GCA_964511805.1 uncultured Faecalibacterium sp. | reverse complement strand
TCGACCGTCTTGTTGGACGGCTTCAGAATGTCGATCAGGCGCTTGTGGGTGCGGCTTTCGAACTGCTCGCGGCTGTCCTTATACTTATGGGTCGCACGCAGGATGGTGACCACCTCACGATCGGTGGGCAGGGGGATGGGGCCGGACACGCGGGCGCCGGTGTGCTTCGCGGTCTCGACGATCTTCGCTGCCGCAGTGTCGATCAGCTGGACATCATAGCTCTGAAGACGGATCCTGATTTTCTCTTTGACTGCCATTTGGTTGTGCCTCCTGATAATGTGTAGTATGGGCAACTCGATAAATCACTTTACACTGTTCCGGGTGTCTCACGCCTTCGCATTAGAAAAGCCGGTGAACCGTCTCGTCACAGTTCTCCCGGAAAGCTACTCGCAAAGACAACAGACATTGGTCCGCACACAGCCAAGCTGCGGGGACATATCCCTTCGCTGTCAGTAATTCTTTCGCCCGGTTCTTAGTTCGGACATACCCCGGGGAAATAACCGGCATCGGCCAAGCCGTGCGGCGCCCGCCCGCATCAACGCATATCGTGGCCTGCACGACTTGTATCGCACAAGCCCTTTGCAGCCGCAGAGCATTATACCATATCTGCACCCGTTTGGCAAGCCCTTTTTTAAAAAAATCAAACTTTTTTGCGCCGATTTTTCCCCGGGCCGCCCTTTGCACGGCTGCTATGTTATGATACTACACTTTGCGGTGCCGCGCAAGGGGTTTCTGTGCGGAATATATAAAAAATTCGCTCATTTTTTGGCAGGGGGCGGAGACCCGCCGCAATCACTGTTCTCACTGTTTGAGAGGGCAAAACAAAAGCGCCCGCTTTTGCAGGCGCTGGGGTGGTCACTTTTTCTTCAGCCGGCGGAGCAGGTCGGGGTCGGGGGTGATGTAGGCCGTCTCATACTTTTCATACAGGACCATGCCGGGCTTGAGGCCAGCGGTCTTGCGGATGTTCTTGACCTCGGTGTAGTCCACCGCCACCTTGACCCCCTTGGCCTGGCTGGAGTGGAGGACCGCCAGCTGGGCGGCCTCCTCCCGGGTGCGGTCGGGGATGTCCCGGCCACCGCTCATCACTACCGTGTGACTGCCGGGGGCGTTCTTGGTGTGGAACCACAGGTCCTTGCCCCGGGCGGTGTGGAGGGTCAGCCGCTCGTTCTGGACGTTGTTTCGCCCCACTAGGATCTCGAAGCCGTCGGAAGAGGTGTAGCGGTAGAAGTCGGCGGGCTTGGCCTTCTTGTCCCGGGGCTTGTAGTATTTCAGGTAGCCCTGGCCCTTCAGCTCGGCCCGGATCTCGTTCAGGGCGGCCTCCCCCGAGGCGGTCTCCACCTCATAGAGGACGGTCTCGAGGTAGGCGATCTCCTTCTCCCCTTCTTCCAGCAGGCCGGCCAGCATCCGGGCGGCAGTCTGCTTCTTTTTGTAGTTCCTGAAGTAGTTCTGGGCGTTCTGGCTGGGGGTGTAGCGGACGTCCAGCGGGATGGTGACCTCCCTGCCCTCGTCGTACCAGTTGGGGACGGTGATGTTCTTCATCCCCTTCTCGGCCCGGTAGAGGTTGGCCGAGAGGAGCTCGCCGTAAAGGCGGAGCTGCTCGCTCTTCTCGCTGGCGGCCAGCTCTTCCTTCCGGGCGGCCTGCTTCCGGACGGCCCGCTCGTACATATTGTGGACCGCCTTGTGCAGCTCCTTGCTCTTGGTGCGCAGGCGCTCGGCCCGGTCCTTCTCGGCGTAGTAGCCCTCCAGCATGTCGCAGAAGGAGGGCCACTGCCGGATGATGAAGCTCTCCCCGTACTGCTGCGGCCGGAAGAAGGTGAACTCTACCGGCTTGCCCTCGGGGCTGACGACGCTGCAGGGGTTCCCGCCGGCGGCGTGCTCGGCCTTGAGGCCCTCGATGGTCTCCAGCAGCCGGCGCTGCCCGGCTTCGTCCAGCTCGCAGGCGGTCCGCTCTTCGGGGCCGAAGGCCCGCCAGGCGGCTTCCCGGCAGACCACCGGGCCCACCCCGGCCACCGTCCGGCTGAGGGCGGCAGCCACCGGCAGGTCCTTCTGGCAAGCGGCCGCCACAATGGAGGCAGCGCTGGCCGCCAGGAAGTCGGGCCGGGCGGGCTTGGGCGGGACGATGTAGGCCAGCCCCGGCAGGAGCTGGCGGATCTCGCTGTCCTCAAAGTCAACCCGCTTGAGGGCGTCGATGATCCGCCCCGCCTGGACCAGCACCAGGTTGGAGTAGCGGCCCATCAGCTCGGCGCAGAGGGTGTTGGTGACCAGGTCCCCCATCTCGTTGGTACAGAGAAAGTCAAAGTAGACGATCCGATCCCCCGGCTCCATCCGGACCTCGAGCAGCCGCCCGCCGGTCAGGTGCTTCCGCATCAGCATACAGAAGGAGGGTGGGGTCTCGGGGTTCTCGAAGGTCTCGTCGGTCAGGCAGACCCGGGCCGACCCGCTGCGGGCCGACAGCAGCAGGCTGTAGGTCTCGGTGCGGGTACGGAGGGTCAGGACCAGCTCGTCCCGGGTGGGCTCAAAAATTTTTGCGATCTTGGCGTCGGTCACTGTCCGATCCAGTTCAGCGGCGGTCAGCGCCAGGGTGGCGGCATCCAGTGCCATTGGGTATTCCCCCTTATTTATAAGTAAGTGAACGGGTCCCGGTCCTCCCGGCTGGCGACGGCCTCCAGGCCGGGCACAGCCGCCTGCAGCCGGGCCGCCAGGGCGGCAGCGGCCGGGTACTCGGTGGCGTAGTGCCCCGCCGCGACAAGCCCCAGCCCCAGCCGTTTGGCGTCACAGGCGGCGTGATGGCTGGCCTCGCCGGTCAGCAGGCAGTCGGCCCCGGCGGCCAGCGCCTCTTCAAAGAGGCTGCCGCCCGACCCGCTGATGACGGCCAGCCGGCGAACCGGGCGACCGTTGTCGGTGTATTTCACCTGGACCGCCGGGGTATCGCCCACTGGCGGCACGCAGAGGGCGGCCAGCTTCTCCCGGGCAGCAGCGGCCAGGACCGGCACCGCGACCGGGTCGATTTCCCCCACCCGGCCGCAGCCGTTGGCAAAGGGAGCGGGGTCCCGCATCCCAAAGATGCCGGCCAGCACCTCGTTCACCCCGCCGGCGGCGGCATCGAAGTTGGTGTGCATACAGATGGCCGAGATCCCCGCCTGCACCAGCAGGAAGGGGACGTCCCGGCCGTCCATCCGCTTGAGGGGCGAGAAGATGACTGGGTGGTGGGAGACGATGACCCCGCAGCCCAGTCGGGCCGCCTCCGCCACCACTTCGGGGGTGATGTCCAGGGCGGTCAGCGCCCGGGCGACCGGCCGGCCGCAGTCCACAAGCAGCCCGGGGTTGTCCCAGCTCTCGGCCAGCTCCAAGGGAGCCAGTCGGGCCATTGCCTCATAGATGGTCTGTATCGCAATCCCTTCCATAGGGATAACCTCCTTCCAGCAGTTCGTCCATTTCCCGGGCGGCGGGGCTGCCGTCCGCTGCGCCCCGGCGGAGCTTTGCCAGCTTTTCCCGCTGCTTGGCCGCGTAGGCCGCGCCCTCCGGCCACCGTCCGGTGTCCCCATAGAGGGCCTCAGCCAGGGTCAGCGCCCGGCGTTTCCCGCCGTACTCGGCGGCCATCACCGCATACCAGCGGCCGGCCGCCTCCACCGGCCTGTCGCAGACCAGGGCAAAGCCGTTGGCCGCCAGCCAGCGGCGGAGCTCGTCGTGGCGGGTGGCCGGGACCAGCACCAGCCGCGGCCCGGCCGGGTCAAAGATCCAGGGGGCGGCCTCCAGCATCTCCCAGGCGGTCTGGGCCGACACCCCCGCGATGACCACCGTCCCCACTTCGCCCGGAGACAACACAGAAAGACCGTCGCCCAGCCGTAGCTCGACGCGGTCTTGACAGTTTGTCTTTGCGATGGTCTGGCGCGCTTTGGCCAGGGGGCCGGGGCGCAGGTCGCTGCCGATCACCCGGGGATACAGCCCCGAGCAGGCCAGCGCCGCCGTCAGCTTGCCGTGGTCACAGCCGATGTCGGCCACCGGCAGCCCCGGGCGCACCAGCGCCGCCGCCGCCGCCAGCCGTGCATCCAGCGCCATATCAGGCGTTGGCCTTGGCCGCCAGGTGGCTGTTCAGCTTCTCGATCAGGGCGTCGCAGTCCACCCCGTGGACGGCGCAGGCTTCCTCAATGCTCTCCCCGCGGGAGGCCGGGCAGCCCAGGCAGTGCATCCCGATCTCCATGAAGTAGGGGGCGGTGGTGTTGTCATAGTCGAGGATGTCGCCGATGACGGTGCGGCGGTCCACCAGGAAAGGCCCGTCGGCGGGCTTACGGACAGAGCTGAAGATATCAAACATGGCTATCGATCCTTTCTGTATCCAAATGGGGCGAGGCCCCTTGTAAATCCGGTCACCCTTACTATACCCCAAACCGGTGCCGGTTTGCAAGTAACCGGGTCACAAACCGTCAAAAAGGACCCCTGCGGCCGTACAACTGCAGGGGTCCTTCGCGGTTACAACTTAGTTCTGCTTGATCCGCGCGAAGCAGTCAGAGCAGTAGACGGGACGGTCCTCACGGGGCTGGAAAGGCACCTTGCAGGCCTTACCGCAGGAAGCACAGACTGCGTCGAACATCTGGCGCTCGCCGCTGCCCGCGTTGCTGCGGACGCCGTTCTTACGGGCGTCGCGGCAGGGCTTGCAGCGCTGGGGCTGGTTCTCAAAGCCGCGGGATGCGTAGAACTCCTGCTCGCCGGCAGTCCAGACGAATTCCTTGCCGCAGTCCTTGCAAACTAAAGTCTTGTCTTCGAACATTGTAGTATCTCCTCTTGTTTTGTTCTTGCCCGCGGAAGGATTGGAACCACAGGTTTTTGGGGTGACCAGCGCGCCGATCGTGAGCTTACCAGGGGCTTGAATCATGATGTCGTCCTCGGGGCCGAGGACCTCCTTATTGTACCCCGCTTCATGCGATTTGTCAACCAAAAAACAAGGACAACCGGCTCGAATTCGGTTTTCTTCCAAAAGAGTCATACTTTGCCAGCAGCAGCGGCGGCCCCGCCCGCCCTTTTCCGTCCCGGGGGAAATAGAAAGGCCGCGCGCCCGGCGGGGCGCGCAGCCTCCTGCTGCTTTGCTGTCAGCGGCCGGGCGTATCTCAGCCTGCCTGCTTTTCGAGGACTTCCTTGGTGTCGCGAGCGATCATCAGCTCCTCGTTGGTGGCGATGACCAGGGTGCGGACCTTGGCGCCCCAGGCGGTGATCTCGCAGACGTCGCCGTGGACCTGCTTGTTCTTGTCGGTGTCGATCCGGATGCCCAGCCAGTCCATGTGGTGGCAGATCTTGGCGCGGGCCGAGTCGTCATGCTCGCCGATGCCGCCGGTAAAGACGATGGCGTCGACGCCGCCCATCGCGGCGATGTAGCTGCCGACCGTCTTCTTGATCTGGTAGTTGAGCATATCCAGCGCCAGCTGTGCGCGGTCGTTCCCCTCGCTGGCGGCCTTCTCGACGTCACGCATATCGCTGGAGACGCCCGAGATGCCCAGCAGGCCCGACTTTTTGTTCAGGATCTGGTCCAGCTCATGGCCGGTGATGTCCAGGGTGTACTTGAGGTAGTTGACCACGGAGGGGTCCAGATCGCCGCAGCGGGTGCCCATCATCAGGCCGGCCAGCGGGGTCATGCCCATCGAGGTATCCACCACCCGGCCCTGGTCGACCGCCGCAATGGAAGAGCCGTTGCCCAGGTGGCAGGTGATGATCTTCAGGCGGGAGATCGGCTCCTCCAGGTACTCGGCAGCCTTCCGGCTGACGTACTTGTGGCTGGTACCGTGGAAGCCATAGCGGCGGACGCCGTACTCCTCATAGTACTCGTAGGGGATGGCGTACATATAAGCCTTGGGGGGCATGGTGCTGTGGAAGGCCGTGTCGAAGACGGCGATCTGGGGCACGTCGGGGCCAAAGACCTTGCGGGCGGTCTCGATGCCGAGGATGCCGGCGGGGTTGTGGAGGGGGGCCAGCGGGCTCAGCTCCCGCAGGGTCGCGATAACCTCGTCGGTGATGAGGCAGCTCTCCTTGAACTTCTCGCCGCCGTGGACCACCCGGTGGCCGATGGCGTCGATCTCCTTGACGTCATCGATGCACTTGCCGGCGCCGGTGGTCATCTTTTTGATGAGCTCGTTGAAGGCCTCGGTGTGGGTGGGGAAAATGGCCGGCGTCGTCGCCTTCTTGCCGTTGGCCTCGTGGGTGATGGTGCTGCTCTCCATCCCGATGCGCTCGCACAGGCCCTTGCAGAGCACCTTCTCGCCGTCCATATCGATCAGCTGATATTTCAGGGAGGAAGAACCGCAGTTGATAACCAGAACTTTCATCTTCTCGTTGCCTCCTGTTTACTTTTTCCACCGGCAGGCCCCCTTGGCCGGCCCTTGTGGAACTCCTACAAAGAAAACGCCAAAAGTTTGTACGGCTTAGCAAAAATCAGATCTTTCGTCCGAGCGCTGTCCTCTGCAAACAGTTGCGTCTCAATCATTTATATTATATAATAGAGTGGACATCTTTTCAAGATAAAATGGGCAAAAAGTCAAAAACTTGTGTACAACGCAACCAAAAACAGGAGGCATCATGCATTTTGCCGGCATCATCGCAGAATACGACCCTTTCCACAACGGCCACGCCTGGCAGCTGGCGGCCGCCCGCGCCCTGGGCGCCCGGCGGGTGGCGGTAGCCCTGAGCTGCGGCCTGACCCAACGGGGCGCGCCGTCCCTTTTGCCCGAGGCGGTGCGGGTGGAAGCGGCCCTGCAGGCCGGGGCGGACCTGGTCTTTGCCCTGCCCGCCCCCTGGGCCATGTCGGGCGCTGAAAGCTTTGCTCGGGCGGGGGTGGCCCTGCTGGCGGCGGCCGGCTGCGACGCCCTGGTCTTCGGGGCCGAGACCCCCGACCCCGCCCTCCTGACTGAGACGGCCCGGGTGCTGGCCTCGGCGGACTACCGTGCGGCGCTCCGCCGGCAGCTGGAAGGGGGCGCGCCCAGCTTTGCCGCCGCCCGGCAGGCCGCGGTGGGCCAGGCAGCCCCCGGCGCCGGGCTGGACGCCCTGCTGGACAAGCCCAACAACAACCTGGCCGTCGAATACTGCAAGGCCATCCTCGAGCTGGACGCCTCCCTCGCCCCGGTGCCCCTGCCCCGGCAGGGGGTGGGCCACGGCCAAGCCCTGCCCGCCGCCGGCCCCTACGCCAGCGCCAGCGCCCTGCGGGCCCTCTGGGCAAAGGAGGGCCCTGACGCCCTTGCGCCCTATATCCCGGCGGCGGCCCTCCCCCTCTACCGCACGGCCCACGCCGCCGGCGCCGACACCGACCGGGCCGCCGTCAGTCTGGCGGTCCTCTCCCGGCTGCGGGGACGGGCCGGCCTGACCGGTTTTGCAGGGGTGCGGGGGCTCAGCGAAGGGCTGGAGCACCGGCTGGACGCCTGCGTCCGGCAGGCCGCCACCCTGGACGGCCTCTGTGACGCCCTGACCAACGTCCGCTACCCCCGGGCCCGGATGCGCCGCCTGACCCTCGACGCTGCCCTCGGCTACGGCGGCCCCGACGCCCCGGCTGGCTGGCTGGCCATCCCGGACCTGCCGCCCTACCTCCACCTGCTGGGCGGCCGCCGGGACGCTATCCCTCTGCTGGCCGGCGCGGCCCTGCCCGCCTCCCCTTCCCTGGCCAAACTGGCCCGCGCAAACGACACCTGCGCCCGCACCGCCCAGGCCCAGGCCGCCGCCGCTGACCTGGCGGCCCTCTGCCGCCGCACCCCCGCCCCGATGGGGACGGCCTACACCACCCCCCTCGTCAAATACCCCCGCTGAGCGGGAAAGGAAAACTGCGATGCCCAGAGATTACGGCTATTTCGGCAAAGGCTCCACCGGCTACGCCCACTACAAGCCTGCCTTCGACCGCATCCACCGGCCCTCCGGCCCCGGCGTCCTGCCCTTTGCGCCCTCTCAGTCACGGCCTATGGCCGCGACTGAGAGGGCCTCCCAACAACAGCAATGCGGGGGCCGGCTTACGCCAGCCC
>CAZEIG010000082.1:0-8152 GCA_964511805.1 uncultured Faecalibacterium sp. | reverse complement strand
CGCTGGCGAATCTGCTTCTGGCCGACAGACCCTGCCTGGCGGCTTGAATTTGTATGCCTCTGCGAAGAAATTTACCATGAATCCTATATTTTTACGTCCAATGAGGAATCCCGCAACGATTCTTGGGTAATTGTACGGGGGTGCCATAATCTAGATTCTAAGATGTACACTCGCCCCTGCTTATCCAGCCAGCCGCTCTTGATAGACAGGCTCATTCGGTCCAGCAATAAGCCGTACAGAATCTTGGACTCTGCCGAGATACCACGGAACTTTGGATCGGTGAAGAGAACCTTGGGGAGTCGGTAGAACGAAAACAGATCGGCTTGTCCGCCATAAAAGTAATCCAACATACAGTCTCCTTTCTCCGATTGGGCACAAAAAAGAACACCTTGGTTTTGGCAGAAATCAAGGTGTCTTTTTTGTCGGAAACTCTTCTTCTGGTCTTCCATTTCAGTTGGCCAAATAAAAAAACAATTTAAGAAAAATTTTCCATCGTATTATCGTATTTATTGCATCTCCCAAGCACCAATCACGGGGGTGTGCACACGTACCGCTTGGGAGAGCGCTTGAATGGCATTCAAGAGGTCAGCGGTTCGATCCCGCTTATCTCCACTAAGCACGCAAGGGAGCTTGTTTTCGGATAGAGAACAGGCTCCCTTCTTTTTTCAGAGCGACAGGAGGATACCATGCCGATCGCCCGCATCGCCCAAAAGATGATCCGTGAATCCCACGGCAACCTGCACGACATCAACCACTTCCTGAAGGTCTACGCCTATGCGCGGACCATCGGGGCCAGTGAAGGCCTTGACCCCAGGACCCAGACCATCCTGGAAACTGAGTCCCTCCTCCACGATATCGCCTGCCCCCTCTGCCGTGAAAAGTACGGCAACACCAACGGCGTCTACCAGGAAAAGGAGGGCACACCCCTGGCCGAAGCCTTCTTACAGGACAGCGGCCTCGACCCCGACGCCATCGCCCGGGTGGTCTGGCTGGTAGGCCATCACCACAGCCCTGCGGCCGGCGAAGCGCTCGACTTCCGTATCCTGCTCGAGGCAGATTACCTGGTCAACGCTGACGAGAGCAGCTACCCTCGCGACGCCATCGAAAGCGCAAAGGAGCACCTTTTCCGCACTACGGCCGGCAAAGCGTTCCTCGAAGACATTTACCTGCAAAACTGACACAGAGCAGCGACGGTAGCCGGCCATCCGATCGGCTGTTTTTTTGCATCCCCGCCAGGCCCGGTTTCCCATGGCTTATCTGACGCGCAGCGCAAAATTTCCGCCCTGAAACGAAAAAGCCCCATCGAAGGAAACCGTCTCGGTCGAGGCGCAAACAAAGCATAGTCTTTTCACTTTCGTATTCTCTGCATTGTTTGCGCCCATCCATTCTCCAGAGGTTCCGATGCGTAAAAATGTGCAGAAGGCCATACCACCGGAAAAATTGCAGTTTGACAAAAAAAGCGCGCCGAAACGGCGCGCCCGGGGGGATGGGGGTTACTGCTGCTCCTGGTCTGCGGCGGGGTCGGCAGGCTCGTCCGCGGCGGCTTCGGCCGCGTCCTCCGCCTCGGCGGCGGCTGCTTTCTCGATGGCCTCGGCGTGGGCCTTGCCGGCGGCCACGCCGGCCTCATAGGCTGCGGCGGTCTTGTCGGCGGTCGCCTGGTCCTTCTCGGCGTCCTCGGCCACCTCCACCGTCACCTTGAGCGGGAATTCCTTGCCCAGCTTCTTGGCCAGAACGGCGGCGCCCACACCTGCGGCGGCCACAGCGGCCACAGCGCCCAGCAGTTGTAACAAAGCTTTCATCTGCAGATCCTCCTAGTATATTTTTTGGATAAAATATAGCTCACCGGTCCACCGGGCCGGAAGGTAGACAGATGGGGTTGCTCAGGAGAAGGTCACCACGTCGTTGAGGGGCTTGTGGGCCGGCTCGACTGAAGTGGCGCTCAGCACGGGGCCTTTGCCCCGGTAGATGTTGTGGAACTTGTAGCCCACTCGGGCGGTGACGGTCACCCAGCTGCGCTGTTCGAGGGCCTTGTAGCCGTCGTAGCTGCAGGGGAAGCCCACGAACTGGATGTCCTGCACACAGCAGGTCATGGCGAAGCGGCCGGGCACGAAACTGTTTTTCCCCGCGCGGCTGGTCTGGCAGACCTGCGCCAGAAAGCGGACAGTCTTGCCCGCGTACTTCTGGGGGTCCTCCTGACAATCCAGGTACCAGATGCCGTAGTCGTCGTCCCCGATCTCAATGACGGGGGCGTCGACGTCGAAGGGCAGTGGATCGGGGATGTCGTCGTAGGCGACGCTGCCGTCGGCGAACTCATAGGCGATGTCGCAGCGGCGGGACGCCTGCCGCACCAGGCGGTGCAGCTCCTGGCGGGCCTCGTCGTTGTTGACCTTCTCGGCCCGGTTGAATACGATCAGCTCGCTGCGGGCGATCTTGTCCAGCAGCAGGCTCCGCATGGCGTTGTCCCGGGCATAGGTCAGGGCGGTGGCGCCGTCGGCGGTGGCGATGACCTGGTAGATCAGCCAGTTGGACGGCAGGGCGTCGGCCAGCTCCTGGAGCAGCCACATCCCGTTGTACTCGATGACCACCCGGCCGGCGCCTGTCTCTTTTTCAAGGTTGGCCAGGTTCTGGGCGTTGAGCTCGGCCTTGTCCGACAGCACCCGGACGCTGGTGCCGGGGAAGGCGAACTTTTTGGGATCGTACTCCACCTCGCCCTCCTCGCAGACCAGCAGCAGGGTCTTGTCCCCCGAGTCAAAATTGGGGTCCTCAAAGGTCTCCTGGATGAAGGTGGTCTTTCCGCTCTCGAGGAAGCCTACAAACAGGTAAACCGGTATTTCCTTTGCCATAAAGGGGTATCTCCTTCTCTTTTAACAGCCAAACAGGGATGCGATCCCCTTCTCGTCCAGCTTGGAGCCGATGACCACCAGCTTGCCGCCCACGTCGGGCTTCCGGCTGCGGATCTCCCGCTCACCGGGGACATAATCGAACTCCAGCCAGCCGTCGGCGCCGCCGTCCACGATCCCCTTGGAGCGGAGGATCATCCCGTATTTGCCGCTCTCCAGCTCGTCGAGGGCCTTCTCGATGGCCGCGCGGGAGAAGGTGCGGGCCGTCTCGATGCCCCAGCTGGTAAAGACCTCGTCGGCGTCGTGGCTGTGGTGGTGGTGATGATGGTGATGATGGTGGCAGTGGCCGTGGCCGTGCTCGTGCTCCCCGTCCTCTTCATCGCCGTCGTGGTGATGGTGGCAGCACCCCTCTTCGTCGTGGTTGTGCCCCTCATCGTGGTGGTGGTGATGGCAGCAGTGTTCGTGCTCCCCGCCTTCCTCGCGGTCGTGGTGGTGATGCTCGTGCCCGTCCTCGTCGTCATCATCGCCGTGGTGGTGGCCGCAGCTGCAGACGCCGTTCTCGTCGTAGTGGTGGTGATGGTGGTGCTCTTCCTCGTCCTCGCCGGCGTGGGCGGCGTTGGCCTCGGCGGCCATGGCCAGCAGCTGGGCCACAAAGTCGTTCTTCTGGGACATGGCGGTCAGGATCTGGCCGCCGGTCAGGTCGTCCCAGGGTGTGGTGACGATGGTGGCGGTGGGGTTCTTCTCCCGCAGCAGGGCCACGGCGGCGGCCACCTTGTCCTCGTCGCAGCCGCGGGTCCGGCTGAGGAGGATGCAGCTGGCGTTGGAGACCTGGTCGTCGTAGAACTCGCCGAAGTTTTTCATATACAGCTTGACCTTGTTGACATCGGCCACCGTGACAAAGCTGGACAGCTCAACGTCCAGATGCTCGGCCACGGCCTCCACCGCCCGGGTGACGTCGGACAGCTTGCCGACGCCGGAGGGCTCGATCAGGATGCGGTCGGGATGGTACTGGTCGACCACTTTCCGCAGCGCGTCCCGGAAGTCGCCCACCAGTGAGCAGCAGATGCACCCGGCGTTCAGCTCGTTGATCTTGATGCCCGACTCCTCCAGGAAGCCGCCGTCGATGCCGATCTCGCCGAACTCGTTCTCGATCAGCACCACCTGCTGGCCCTGGAAGGACTCACGGATCAGCTTTTTGATGAGGGTCGTCTTGCCCGCCCCCAGAAAGCCGGAAAAAATATCGATCTTGGTTGCCATTGTAATGTCTGCCTCTTTTTCTTCTCACAAAATATGGGTGTGGAACGGGCAGTCTGCGCCCGCAAACTTCATACATCTTTATTATAACAAAGCTGTCAATGGCCGAAACGGCGTTTTGCGGAATTTTTTGTAAATTTTTTGAGACCGGGCGGGTTTGCATTCTGTCCGCAGGGATGCTACAATAGGGAGGCAAGCGCAAACCAACGCCGCCGGGCGTTCTTCCCGGCAATCGTTTTTTGGAGAAAGAAGGCTTATCACCATGTCTACTGTCAGCGAACGTCTGGCCGCCCTGCGCAGCGCCATGCGCGACGCAGGCTGTGCGGCTTACCTGATCCCCACCGGGGACCCCCATGCAAGCGAATACCTGCCTGCCCACTACAACAGCCGGGAATACTTCTCCGGCTTCACCGGCGAGAACTCCACCCTGGTGGTCACCCTGGATGCCAGCGCCCTCTGGGCCGACGGCCGCTTCTTTGTACAGGCGGAAAAGCAGCTGGCCGGCACCGAGATCCAGCTGATGCGGATGGGCGAGCCGGGCGTCCCCACCGTTGAGGCCTATTGCGCCGGCGCCCTGCAGGAAGGCCAGAGCCTGGGCCTGTGCGGCCTGACCGCCTCCTGCAAGCTGGTCCGCAGCCTCCAGAAGGCACTGGACCCCAAGGGGGTCGAAGTCCGTACCCTTGACCTGGAGGACAAGCTCTGGACCGAGGGCCGTCCCTCACTGCCCGCCACCCCCGCCTGGCTGCTGCCGGTGGAATACGCCGGCGTCTCCCCCGCCGACAAGCTGGCCCGCCTGCGGGAGAAGCTCGACACCCTGGGCTGCACCGCCCAGATGGTGGGCAAGCTGGACAACCTGGCCTGGCTGCTCAACCTCCGCGCCATGGACATCGAGTGTACCCCCTACGCCATGGCCTACTGCTTCGTCACCCGGACCGACGCCATCCTCTTCATCAACGCTGAGCGTCTCGCCCCTGAAGCGGCCGAAGAGCTGGCCGCCGCCGGGGTCCGGCTGGCCGGCTACGACAAGGTGCTCCGCTTCATCGAAGGGTATCAGACGACTGAGACCGTCCTGGCCGACCCCGACTCGGTCAACTACGCCGTCTTCAGCGCCTTGGAGAACAACCCCGCCCTGACCGTCAAGTCCCTGCCCGATCCCCTGCTGCCGATGAAGGGGGTCAAGAACGAGACCGAGCTGGCCCACAGCCGGGAGTGCCACATCCGGGACGGCGTGGCGATGGTCCGCTTCCAGAAGGAGCTGGAAGAGCGGCTGGCCGCCGGCGAGCTTCTCACCGAGGTGACCGTCGACGAGATCCTACACAAGTACCGCAGCGCCCAGGACAAGTTCCTGACCAAGAGCTTCGGCACCATCGCCGCCTACGGGGCCAACGCCGCCATGATGCACTACCACGCCACCGCAGAGGACCACGCCGTCCTCGAGCGGAAGGGCTTCCTGCTGGTGGACTGTGGCGGCACCTATATGGACGGCACCACCGACATCACCCGCACCTATCCCCTCGGCCCTCTGACCGAGGAGGAACGACTCTGCTACACCTGGACCCTCCAGTCCCACATCGACATCGCCCGGGCCATCTGGCTGGACTACTGCACTGGCCAGACCCTGGACAGCATCGCCCGCGAGCCCCTCTGGCGCCACCTCATCAACTACCGCTGCGGCACCGGCCACAGCGTCAGCTTTGTGGGGAACGTCCATGAGGGTCCCCACGCCCTCCGCCCCGGCAACGACGTCCGGTTTGAGCCGGGGATGGTAGTCACCGACGAGCCCGGCGTCTACGAAGGCGGCCGGCTGGGCATCCGGATCGAGAACGAGCTGGAATGCCGCGAGAAGGCGTCCAACCAGTATGGCCGCTTCCTCTGTTTCGAGCCGCTGACCTGGGTGCCCATCGCCACCAGCCCCATCGTCCCCGGCGTCCTCAGCCGGGACCAGATCGACTGGCTGAACGATTACCACCGCCGCGTCTTCGAGCAGCTGGCTCCTCACCTGACCGATGAGGAGCGGGACTGGCTGGCCGCCAAGTGCGCCGTCATCGGCGCCTGAGACGCCATCCCATCACAAGCAGAAAGCCGGGGCGGGCCTGCACAGCCCGCCCCGGCGCTCTTTGGTTTCGGGGGTACACTTTGGGCAGCCCCAAGGAGGTCGTTGTATACTCTTTCGTATCGCGGTCTGCACCGCAGACCGGGGGATGGGCATCCGGCTGCGGCAGTACTGCACCGAGGCTTTCGCCCGGCGGACCGGCAGCTGCGCCGTCGAGCTGCTGGACAGCCCCGCCGCCTTGCTGAACGACGGGCGGTTTGTCCAGCCCCACCGCTCCTACCTCATCAACCTGGCCGAGGTGGTCCAGCTGGCCACCGGCGAAGCCCAGCTTGCCACCGGCGCGCGGGTCCCCATGCCCCCCGCAGGGCTCCCAGGTCCGCCGGGCCCTGCGGGACTGGCACAGCCGCGGGGCAAAGGGGTAACGAACCCTTATACCAGGCTCCAATCCAGCTGGTCCCACCCCGTCAGAAACTGACTGCTGACCGCCCGCAGGGCACTCTCGTCCGGCTTGCTGGCCGGATCGGCCACACCGATGACCGTGAAGCCCGCGTCGTGGGCGGTCTTTGCTGCGTAAAGGGCGTCCTCGCAGACCATGCAGTCCGCGGGGCTTGCGCCGCCCATGCGGCCCAGCGCCTCGAAAAAGACCGCCGGTTCGTGCTTGGTGTGGCCGTCCTGGGCCGAGAGGACGAATTCGAACTTGTCCAGCACCCCCAGCCGGCCCAGCACCCGCTCGCACATGAACTGCCAGGTGGCCGAACAGACGCACATCCGCGCCCCTTCGGCCTGCAGCCGGTCCAGCACCTGCGCCACCCCCGGCTTGAGGGTGACGTCCTGGTACAGCCGCCCCACCGCGTCGATAGCGGCCCGGGTGTAGCCGTCGATGTCCAGCGGCAGGTCGTAGGTGGTGATGAGGTACTGGGCCGTCTCCAGTGCGCTCATCGGCAGCAGCACCCGGCCAAGGCCAGGCGACGGCGTCCGCCCGAAGCCCCGCACCAGCTCATAGGGTACCTCAGCCCAGATCTGCATACTGTCGGTCAGGGTGCCGTCCATATCAAAGATCCACCAACGGTGTTTCATACAAAGATCCCCCTCTGCAAAATTTGACTCTCCCCGATTATACACGATGGCGGGACGGTTGTACAGAGGCCGCCCGCACCTCAAAGCGCCCCCGGCCCCTTGCGCCCGGCAAGCCTGCCTGCAAATTCGCTTTTTTACAGCCCGAACGATGATTACCGTTCCGAACTCCGAACCGAACAAAATTCAACGCATTTACTTTGTTTTTGCGTTCAGATAGTAGTCCGTGGCTGTCCGAACAGGAAAACAGGCTGTACATATGTCTGCAACGAGATTACCGACCTGTTCCACAAGCCCCTGCTGATTGCCAAAAACGGCATGGGCACCTATGACGAGGTAAACCCCGACGGCAGCATCGGTGACGACTACCGCTAAGAGATGTCGCTTGAAATCATCACCAACGTGGGCACCGCTCGCTCCATGCATATGGAGGCAGTAGAGGCCGCCAAGGCCGGCAATTTCGATGAAGCCCACAAGCTGGTGGAGGAAAAGGCGAGAAGAGCTTCATCAATGGTCACCACGCCCATGCCGACCTGGTCAACGCCAGGATCGGGGTGGAGGACTTGCAGTATATGTTCCTGGTCATGCACGCCGAAGATCAGCTGATGAGCGCCGAGACCCTCAAGATCGTCTGTGATGAGCTTCGACCTGTTGGAGAAAACTGCCAAGGCCGCGCAGTAACGGCAAAAAGGAAGAATGCCTCCCCTGGCCGGTTCGGCCATCGGGAGGCATTTTTCATTACAGCCATAAGCCAACAATTATAACTTATTCAGTAATAATTGCAAGATATGCCGGCATACAAGTTCCTGGATTTTGAATGGCAAAAAATTACAAAGCCATATCGCAGGCGCGTCCTGTGATATGGCTTTCTTTTTGTCTAGAGCAATCCCATAAAATATCGTGAAGAAGTTTCAAAAACTTTACAAAAGCG
>CAZEIG010000081.1:0-8390 GCA_964511805.1 uncultured Faecalibacterium sp. | reverse complement strand
CGGAGGGTAACCGGATGGTGGGCTGTAAGGTGAACAACCGGATGGTCCCCATCGACCATGTGGTGGCCACCGGCGAGATCATCGAGGTCATCCTCGGCCCGGCGGACAAGGGCCCCAGCCGGGACTGGCTCAAGATCGTCAAGACCAGCGAGGCCAAGAGCAAGATCCGCAACTGGTTCAAGAAGATGCGCCGGGACGAGAACATCGCCGAAGGGCGGGACGCCCTGGCCAAGGAGCTGCGCCGGGAGAACATCATCATCCCCGACGACAAGCTGGATGAGTTTATGGGGGGCTGCTGCCGCCGGATGCGCCAGAACAGCGCCGAGGACCTCTACGCGGCCATCGGCTACGGCGGCATCACCATCGCCAACTGCATCCCCAAGTTCAAGGAAGAATATCAGAAGATGCGGGCCGCCGAATCCCCCGACGTCGAGCTGCCCAAGGTGGACCTGCGGAAGGTCCACTCCACCGACGGGGTGGTGGTGGAGGGGTTCGACAACACTCCGATCAAGTTCGCCAAATGCTGCAACCCCCTGCCCGGCGACCCCATCGTCGGCTTCATTACCCGGGGCTTCGGGGTGTCCATCCACAAGGAGAACTGCGCCAACGCAGTGGCCAGCCGGAAGGAACCCTCCAACGCTCCCCGCTGGGTCAAGGCCTACTGGGCCGACAGCGTCAAGGACAGCTACAAGGCCGGGCTGGAGATTCTGGCTTTGGACCGGAACGACCTGCTCAAGGACGTCCTGAACGCCCTGTCCGATATGCGTGTGCCCATCTACGGTATGAACGCCCGGCAGTCTGAGAACTACGGCATCGTCAACCTGACCATCGGGATCAACAATACCGACCACCTTGACCGGGTGGTCGCCCGGCTGAACAAGATCCGGGATGTGCTGAAAGTTACAAGGAGTTAAGTATGAGAGCTGTCATACAGGCTGTATCCTCCGCCAGTGTGCGGGTGGAGGGCGGCGAACCCCGCGCCATCGGCCCCGGGCTGATGATCCTGTTCGGCGTCAAGGACACCGACACCCTGGACATGGTGCCCCGTTTTGCCGAAAAGTGCGCTGGGCTCCGCATTTTCCACGACGAGGCGGGCAAGCTGAACCTGAGCGCCCGCGACAAGGGCTATTCGGCCCTGATCGTCTCCCAGTTCACCCTCTACGGGGACACCAAAAAGGGGATGCGCCCCAGCTTCATCCGAGCGGCCAAGTCCCCGCTGTCGGTCCAGGCCTACGAGCTGTTTGTGGCCGAAATGGGCAAGCAGGGCCTCAAGGAGATCCAGCACGGGGAGTTCGGCGCAAGTATGCAGGTCTCTCTGGTCAACGAGGGGCCCTGCACCATCGTGATGGACACCGACGAGTGGAAGAAGGGAGAATGAGATGAAGGCGTTTCACGTTGTGGGGCAGGCCCCTATGTATACTAATACCTTCCTGCTGATCTCGGACGGGGGCCGCGGGGTGGTCATCGACCCGGCCGGCGCCGCCAAGGACTACAACGACCTGCTGGCGCAGGAGGGGGCAGCTCTGACCGACATCTTCTGTACCCACGGCCACTTCGACCATGTGGGCAGCGCCGGAGCGCTGCAAAAGCAGTGGGGTGCCAAACTCTGGTGCGAAGCCGCTGACCTGGGGGGCAGCCAGTTCTATCCTCTGACGGCGGCCGACAGCGGCTATCAGGAGGGCGGGGTCATCCGGATCGACGAGATGGCCTTCACCGTCTGGCACACCCCCGGCCACACGCCGGGCAGCGTCTGCATCCTCTGCGGGGAATACCTCTTCACCGGGGACACCCTCTTTGCGGGGAGCATCGGCCGCACCGACCTGCCTGGCGGCAGCGCCCAGCAGCTTAACGAGTCCATCCGGAAGCTGGCCGCCCTGCCCATCCCGCCGGCGGCTCAGGTCCTGCCGGGCCACGGCGAGTTTTCCACCTTTGAAGCGGAGCGGAAGAACAACTGGTATCTCCGCAGCGCCTGGAAGTAAAAACAAACGCTTTCTATACAGAACATAAATTGTGAAATGAAAATATATATCACAGGATTACATTCCGGATATGACGTCGAGCACCTGGTCCGGCTGTTCTACCCGATGGCACCCCTGACCTTGACCCCGCCCGCAGAGGGGGAGGACTGTGTCTGGGCGGCCCGGGAGGAGGACGGCCTTTCGGTCCTGGTGCGGGAGAAGGGGGCCAGCCGCATCGCCCGCGCACCGCTGCCCGAAGGGGAGACCCCTGCGTTCGCCCTGGCCAGCCTGACCTACCGGCTGCTCCGGGCATGGACCGGGCTGCGTCCCCCCTGGGGGATGATGACCGGTGTCCGCCCGGTGCGGCTGATCCACGACAAGCGGGCCGCCGGCTGGAGCGAGAAGGAGATCGACCGGCTCTTCCTCGAGCGGTTCGACTGCTCGGCCGAAAAGTACCGGATGGCCAGGGCCATCGCCGATTTGCAGGAGCCCATCCTCCGCCGCGGGTCGGTGTCGAAGGTCTGCAGCCTCTACATCGGCATCCCCTTCTGCCCCTCCCGGTGCAGCTATTGCAGCTTTGTCAGCTGCAATCTCGACCGGGACCGGAAGCTGGTCCAGCCCTATGTGGACTGTCTCTGCCGGGAGCTGGCCGCCATCCGGGAGGAGGCCGAAAAGGCCGGCCTCCGGCTCCAGACCATCTATATCGGCGGGGGTACCCCCACCAGCCTCTCGGCGGATCAGCTCCGCCAGCTGATGGGGGCGGTGCGGGAGAACTTCCCCTTGGAAGGGCTGGCGGAGTACACGGTGGAGGCCGGCCGCCCCGACTGCACCGATGCCGAAAAGCTGGCGGTCATCAAGGAATACGGCACGACCCGGATCTCGATCAATCCCCAGACCTTCTCGGACGAGGTGCTGGCCGGGATCGGCCGGCGGCATTCGGCCAGGGACATCCTGGCCTGCTACGCCGCGGCCCGGGCTGCGGGCCATACCGACATCAACATGGATCTGATCGCCGGCCTGCCGGGGGACACGGTGGAGGGCTTTGAGAAGACCCTGCGGACCGCCATCGGTCTCGCGCCCGAGAACATTACCGTCCACACCCTCACCCTCAAGCGTGCCTCCCGGATCGTGATGGAAGAGCAGGCAGGCAGCTATGCCGACGTGGCCGCCATGCTGGAAAAGTGCAGCCTGCTGCCGGCGGCGGGCTACCGCCCCTACTACCTCTACCGGCAGAAGAACACCCTCCAGAACCTCGAGAATGTGGGCTGGAGCAGGCCGGGTCGGGAGGGCTATTACAACATCTATATCATGGAAGAGGTGCAGACCATCCTTTCGGCCGGGGCGGGCGGCAGCACCAAGCTGGTGGACGCGGCCGGCCACAGGATGCAGCGCATCTTCAACTTCAAGTATCCCAACGAATACATTCAGCGCTTTGACGAAGTCCTGGCGCGCAAAAAAGGAGTGGCTGCATTTTATGATCACGATATGGGTACCTAAGCGCCTGGTGGAGATCGACCTGTGCAACGTGGCAGCCCGCAGCGGCCCCGAACTGGTGGATGTGTGCGAGAAGGCCTATGTCCGGCGGCTGGAGTACGCGGCCCGAAAGGTCCGGGCGGCGGGCGCCAAGATTATCATGCTGACCGGCCCTTCGGCCAGCGGCAAGACCACCACCGCCCACAAGCTGGCCGCGGCCCTGACCGGACAGGGGACCCTGGCCCAGGTCATCAGCCTGGACAATTTTTTCAAGGGGTCAGAGCATTATCCCCGGATGCCGGACGGCAGCCTGGACTATGAGAACCCCGAAACCCTGGACATGGACATGATCCGCCAGTGCCTCCAGGAGCTGAGCCAGACCGACAAGACTGTCCTGCCCGTCTACGATTTCATCAAGGAGGAACGGTCGGACCGGACCGAGCCCATCGACCTGAAAGGCGGCGTCTGTATCGTGGAGGGGATCCACGCCCTCAACCCAGTCCTGACCAGCCTGGTGCCGTCGGGGCACGTCTACCGGATCTACGCCGGCCTGCGGGAGGAATACTGCTGGGAGGGCCGTCGCCTTATCAACACTCGGGACATCCGCCTCTGCCGGCGCACTTTGCGGGACGCGGCGACCCGCGGGCGCAGCCCCGAGCAGACCCTGGCCATGTGGGACCGGGTGCTGGATGGGGAAACCCGGTATATCAAGGGCTTCAAAAATACGGCGGACTTCCTGCTGGACACCTCCTTCACCTACGAGCTGGGGCTGATCGCGGGGCTGCTGCCCGAGGCCGGGCGGCGGCTGTCGCCGGACAGCCGCTACGCCGAGACCTGGGACGAGACGGCCCGCCGCTTCGAGCACGTCGATCCCCTCAGCCAGGCGCTGATCCCGGCGGATTCGATGCTGCGGGAATTCTACGGTTGAATGGTAAAAATGCAGAAATTTTGTTGCCAAAGTATCATCGAACTGTAAAAGCTGATCCGGGGTTGTTGCATCATGCCGGAAAATGCGGTATACTGAAACTGTACAAAACCCGCCCCCGGGGCATATACTGTGAGCGGGCGCTGTGATAGTAACGGAGAAACGAGGTGTCTTTGATGATGGACGCAGAAAAATGGAAGGAGACCATCAAGTCCAAGGGCCGTGAATATATGGAACTTGGCATCGCCATGGCGAGCGATCTGACCGAAAAGGGGAAGACCCAGGCCAGGATTCTCTCCAACCAGGCTAAGATCAGCAAAGCGCAGCGTCAGCTGGGCGTGCTGGTCTACAGCCTGGCCAAGGGCAATGAGGAAAACCAGCCCCTCGTCGACAAATACATCGATATGATCGATTCGATCGAGCAGGAGAACCGGCAGCTCAAAGCCAAGCTGAACCCTGCCGAAGCCACCGAGGTGGAGCACGTGATGGAGACCGAGGCCGACCTGGCCGACCCCGTCCAGGACGCCGCCGAAGCGGAGGCCCCCGTCCCCGAGGCGGAGCAGACCACCGACGGACCCGCCAAGAAGTGCTGCCCCCAGTGCGGCGCCGAAGTGGCGCCCGACGCGCTCTTCTGCAACAAGTGCGGCGCACAGCTGTAAAAGCTGCCAAAACGCAAAAGGCCAAAAGGGCGTCCCTGCGGGGGCGCCCTTTTTATGAGAGGAGACGGGGCGTGAAAATTTCAGAAAATCGGCGCAAACGCTTGCAAAATGGCGGCATATAGGGTAGAATAAACTAGGATTTGCGCCGAAGTTTCGGCGGGAAGGGGAAGCGCTGGATGATCGACTGGCCCAAAAAGGAGCACTATACGGCGGAGGATCTGGTGGAGATCATCCGCATCCTGCGCGACCCGCAGGACGGCTGTCCCTGGGATAAGGTCCAGACCCACCGGTCGATTCGGAAAAACTTTCTGGAAGAGACCTGCGAGGCCCTGGAGGCCATCGATGCAGACGACCCACAGATGCTTCGGGAAGAGCTTGGGGATGTGCTGATGCAGGTGGCGTTCCACGCCGTGCTGGAAGAAGAGCAGGGCCGCAGCACCTTTTCGGACATCTGCCGGGAGGTCTGTGAAAAACTGGTCTTCCGCCATCCCCATGTTTTCGCGTCGTCGGAGGCAGAGAATGCCAGAATAAACGGCTGGGATGCGCTCAAAAATAAGGAAAAGGGCCGCAGGACCCTCGCCGATGAGCTGGACACCGTCCCTGCCACCCTGCCCGCCTTGATGCGGGCCCAGAAGTTGCAGAAGCGGGCGGCCGGCCACGGCTGCGGCCCCGCCGGCCAGGCGGAGGCCCTTGCGTCCCTGGCCGAAGCGGCGGCCCGCTGGCGGGCGGCCGCCCAGGCATCCGCCGGCCCGGAAGAACAAAGCCGGGCCGCCGGCGCGCTCCTCTTCGCCGCGGCGGACTCTATCCGGCTGGCGGGGTTGGACGCGGAAGAGGCTCTTACGTTCACATCCAAGGCGTTCTGCCGGGAGCTCGAGGCAGGGCAGGACGCTGGCAGCACAGAGAAATAAATCATTTTGGAGGTAACCACTATGACGAAGGCTGATCTGACAGCACAGGTTGCGGCAAACACCGATATGACCAAGAAGGATGCTGACAAGGCGGTCAACGCCGTCTTTGAGGCGCTGAGCCGGGCCCTCGCAAACGGGGAAAAGGTCACCATCTCGGGCTTTGGCACCTTTGAGGTGCGCGAGCGGGCCGAGCGGCAGGGCATTAACCCCCGCACCCAGGAGCCCATCACCATCGCTGCCTCCCGCAGCATCGTGTTCAAACAGGGCAAGGGGCTGAAAGAGTCCCTCTGAGCGTTGCCCAAAGCGAAAACCTGCCGCTGCCGGCACCTGCCGGCAGCATTTTTTGCGCAAAGGAGAAAATGATGCGTCTGGATAAATATCTCAAGGTCTCCCGCCTGATCAAGCGGCGGACCGTCGCAAACGAAGTGGCCGACGCCGGCCGTATCCTCATCAACGGCAAGGTGGCCAAGGCCAGCGCCGCCGTCAACCCCGGCGACGTCATCGAGATCACCTTCGGCAACCGGCCGGTCAAGGTGCGGGTCCTCTCGGACGCCGAGCCCCGCACTAAGGACGTGGCCCGGGAGATGTACGAGATCATCTCGGAGTGAGCCGCCCGGCATAAATCCCGCCCGCCGCATATAGCAGTAACAGCAGGGGCGTCAGCCTCAGAAAGCGGGGAGGCGATGGGATGGAAAAACAGAACAGCGGCCCGGCCGCCGGGGCGGCGCCCCACAACCTGATCCTGGAGGAGCGGGGCCGGCTGACCGTGACCGGGGTGCGGCGGGTCATCCGCTGCGACCCGGACAGTGCCTCCATCGAAATGGCGGACTGCGTGCTCAATCTGACGGGCGCCGGGTTGAGCGTCACCGCGCTGGACCTGGAGCGGGGCGAGGCAAAGCTGGCGGGCCGCTTCGACGTCCTGGAGTACGCCGAGGCCCGCAGCCCGGGCGGCTTTCTGCGCCGCCTGGCCCGCTGATGGCCCCCATCCTGGCCCCCTGGCAGGCGGGGCGTGAGATCCGCCTGCTGCCTCTACCTGGGCGGCCTGGTGGGGGCGCTGCGGGCGCTGGCGCCGGTCAAGGGCCGGGGGGCCTTCCTGCCCGACGTGGCGCAGATGGGGATGCTTCTCCTCTTTTTGCAGAGCTACGCCGCCGGCTACAGCGACGCGGGCAGCCTGCGGTGGTATATGCTGGCCGCCGGTTTTCTGGGGGCCGCCGCGGCCCACAGCCTGCTGGGGCCGCTGGCCGCGCGGCTGTGGCGGATGCTGCTTGGCCGGGGCGGGCTATGGCCGGCTGGGCGGCCCAAAACCTGGTTTCGCCCGCCCTTTTGGCCCTGCGGGTCCGCCGGGAAGGGCGCCGCGCCGCCAAAACCGCAAAAACTGCATTGGAAAATCAAAAAAGAACTTGCCAAACACGCCGCATCTGTTGTATAATTCCAATGTGTAACAAGTCGGTTGTACGCGGTTTTATCCATCGGATGGAGGCGGCAGAGCATGGCGCGTGGCCATAAGAAAACAAAAACGCTCTGGTGGGGGATCACCCGGTTGTTTTTCGTGCTGCTGCTGCTCAGTATGCTGGCGGCTTATATCTCGAACCAGGTGACCATCAGCGCCAAACAGGCCGAGCTGGACAGCCTAAACGAGCAGATTGCCCAGCAGAACGCTGAGAATGAGGAACTGGAACGGATCCTCAGCGGCGACCCGGATGAGGTCGCTGAGTGGATCGCCCGGGACTCCTATGGATATGCGGCCCCGAATGAGCGGATCATCGTGGATATTTCGGGCAACTGAGGCCGACGTTTGCGGCGGGCTGCTTTTGCGGGCGGCCCGGGAGTTTTTGGGCGTGAGAGGGGTATTGAGTTTGATAGAAGTTGGTAACATTTTTGAAGGCCGGATCACCGGGATCAAGCCGTTTGGCGCCTTCGTGTCCCTGCCGGAGGGGCGCGTGGGGATGGTCCACATTTCGGAGGTGTCCAATTCCTATGTGCAGGACATTGCGGCGGTGCTCCACGAGGGCGAAATGGTGCGGGTCAAGGTGATCGGGATCTCCCCCGAGGGGAAGATCGCCCTGTCCATCAAGCAGCTGCTGCCCCCGCCGCCGCCCCGCCTCCCGCGGGAAGGGGGCCGTGGGCCGCGCTCTGCCGGCCCCAGGGAAGGTCGCGGCGGCTCTCGCGGCAGCAAACGCCCGCCCCGGGACGATGGCCCCCGGGTCTGGCAGCCGCGCCCGCCAGCCAAGAGCGGCAACCTCTCTTTTGAGGATATGATGAGCCGCTTCAAGAGCCAGAGCGAAGAAAAGATGGCAGACCTCGACCATGAGTCGGGCGGCCGCCGGAGCGGGTATGCCCGCGGGCGGCGGGGCGGGCGCTGAGCCCCCGGCCCTCTGCCGCCGAAGAAAGGAAGAGCCACCGGGCCTGCCCCACAGCGGGGTGGGCCTGTTTTGTTTGACAGAAGAAAGGATGTCCCATGTCTGCA
>CAZEIG010000080.1:0-8470 GCA_964511805.1 uncultured Faecalibacterium sp. | reverse complement strand
AACTAAGCAGACGCACTTAAAACTGTCTGCAAATCTTATTATACGAGGACAGGTGGTTGCATGGAACCGTTTGTGAGCTTTACCGACGTTTCAAAATATTACCAGACCGGCAGCGTCCGGGTAGCCGCCGCCGACCACATGGCCTTCCATGTGGAAAAGGGGGAGTTCTGCATCATCGTGGGGCCATCCGGCTCGGGCAAGACCACCCTGCTGAATATGCTGGGCGGGATGGACCGCTGCGACGAAGGCCGGATCGTTCTGGATGGGGCGGAGGTCAGCCGCTTTTCCGAAAAGGAGCTGACCGCCTACCGCCGGTATGACGTTGGCTTCGTCTTCCAGTTTTACAACCTGGTGCAGAACCTCACCGCACTGGAGAATGTCGAGCTGGCCATCGAGATCTGCAAGGACCCCCTCGACCCCGCTGAGACGTTACGGAGCGTCGGGCTGGGCCAGCGGCTGAACAACTTCCCGGCCCAGCTGTCGGGCGGCGAGCAGCAGCGGGTGGCCATCGCCCGCGCCCTGGCCAAAAACCCCAAACTCCTCCTCTGCGACGAGCCCACCGGTGCGCTGGACTACAAGACCGGCAAGTCGGTGCTGGCCCTGCTGCAGGACACCTGCCGCTCCACCGGCCGCACCGTCATCGTCATCACCCACAACTCGGCCCTGACCGGCATGGCCGACCGGATCATCCAGGTGCGCAGCGGCCAGATCATCTCGAATGAGGTCAACGAACATCCTGTGCCGGTGGAAGAGATCGAGTGGTGAGAGCCGTGAATAAGAGCTATCGCAAGAACGTCTGGCGGGAACTTGCCGCCAGCAAAAGCCGCTTTGCCTCCATCTTCGGCATCGTCCTGCTGGGGGTCATGATGCTGACGGGGCTGCTCAGCGTCGCGCCCGGGATGCGCCGGGCCGCGCAGGCTTACTACACCCAGCAGAACGTCTTTGACATCCGGGTGGTCTCCACCCTCGGCCTCAGCGAGGCGGACATTGCCGCCATCGCCGCCGTCGAGGGTGTGGACGCCGTCATGCCGGTCAAGTCGCTGGACTGCGAGGCCAGCTACCGGGACGGCAACACCCTGGCCGTCCGGCTGCAGGAGCTGCCCCGGTACCCCGCCATCACCGACAGCTCCAACATGAACCGTCTGACCCTGGTCAGCGGCCGCCTGCCTGAGCGCGAAGGGGAGTGCGCCGTCCAGGTGCTGGACGGCAGCGCGGCCGACAGCATCCGGGCCGGGGACACCATCACCCTGGCGGGGGCCGACGGTGTTGACACCGACACGCTGACGGTGGTGGGCTTTGTCAAAGACCCCCTCTACTTCTCCACCCAGACCGAGAGCACCACCGCCGGCAACGGTGTGCTGGGGATGGCAGTCTACCTGCCGGAAGGCAGCCTGACCGCCGGCTACTACGCCTCCTGCTACATCCGGGCGGCCGGGACCGATGGACTGGACGGCGGCTCGGACGAATACCAGGCGGCGGTGGACGCCGTCATGGACCGGCTGGAGGCCATCGGGCCCGACAGGGCCGCCCTCCGGCGGGAAGAGCTGATCGAGTCGGCCCAGACCCAGCTGGCCGACGCCCGGGCCGAGTTTGAGCGGCAGGAGGCCGACGCCCAGGCCCAGCTCGACGAGGCGAAAGCCCAGCTGGACGCCGGCGAGGCCGAATATGCCAGCGGCTCCGCCCAGCTGGAAGAACAGAAGGCCGCCCTGCCCGGCAGCATGGCCAGCGGCGCGGAACAGCTGCTGGACGCCCAGGCCCAGGTCCTCGAGTTCGAGGCCCAACTGGAGCAGATCAAGCAGCTCGTCACCCTCAAAAGTGTGGCCGACCCCCTGCTGGGCTATGCGGAGGACATCCTGGCCAATGCCGAAGCCGCCCTCGAGGAGGCCGAGCCGGACGACGTCAACTACGTCGAGCTGCGGGATCTGCTGGCCCGGGCGCAGGCCCTCTATGATTCCACTTACAACCAGCTGGCCGGCTACCAGGCCCAGCTGGACGAGGGGAAGGCCCAGATGTACACCCAGGGCCTCATCTCGGCCCCTGACCTGTCCAACGAGGAACTGGTCACCGAAGCCGAAGCTGCCCTCCGGCAGATGAAGCTGGAGGTAATGGCGGGGCAGATGGCCCTCAACACCGGCAACGCGGAGGCCTTCACCGCCTTTGACGCAGCCGAAAAGGAGCTGGAGGCCGCCCGTGCCCAGCTGGACGAGGGCTGGGCCGCCTACAACGACGGCGCCGCCGCCCTTGAGGAGGCTCGCGCCGAAGCCGAGACCAAGCTTGCCGACGCCCGCCGTCAGCTGACCGATGCCGAAGAGCAGGTGGACGAGATCACCAGCGGCGAGTGGTATGTCCTGGACCGGAGCAGCAACGTCTCGATGGTCCTCTTCGCGCAGAACGCCGACCGGATCGAGTCGATCGCCCGGGTCTTTCCGGTTTTCTTCTTCCTGGTGGCGGCCCTGGTGGCCAGCACCACCATGACCCGGATGGTGGAGGAGAACCGCACCCAGATGGGCACCTTCAAGGCCCTGGGCTACACCGACCGTGAGATCAGCGCCAAGTACCTGGTCTACGGGGTGGCGGCCGGGCTGCTGGGCTGCCTGGCCGGGATGGCGCTGGGCTTCTACCTCCTGCCGGCCGTCGTCTGGATGGCCTACGCCACCATGTTCGACCTGCCCACCTTCAAGCTGGCGGTCTACCCGGGGCTGGCCGCCCTGAGCGTGGTCATCAGCCTGGGCGTGGTGGGCCTGACCACCCTGGCGGCCTGCCGGGTCTCCCTGCGGGAGAAGCCGGCCGCCCTGCTGCTGCCCCGCGCCCCTGTGGCCGGCAAGCGGATCTTCCTGGAGCGGATCGGCCCCCTCTGGCGGCACATGAGCTTCTCCCAGAAGACCACCGCCCGCAACCTCTTCCGCTACAAAAAGCGGTTCTACATGACGGTGCTGGGTGTGGCGGGCTGCACCGCCCTGCTGCTGATCGGCTTCGGGCTGCAGGACTCGATCGTCGAGATCGTCTCCGCCCAGTACGGCGGCATCCAGCAGGCCGACCTGACCGTCACCCTCTCCAGCGGGCGCGCGCTGGAGGTGGAGGGCGGCGTCACCGACACCCTGGCCAGCCGGGATGAGGTGGAGAGCTGGGGCGCCTTCTACAGCCGGACGGTCACCGTCTACGGCCCGGATGGGGCCGACCTGACCGTCACCCTGGTGGCCCCTGAGGAGAACCAGAAGCTGGCCGAAGCCTTCTCCCTCCGCACCCCAGGCGGGGACGTCCTCCCCTTTGAAGAGGGGTGCGTCATCCTCACCCAGAAAACAGTCGAGCTGCTGGGGGTCGAAGCCGGGGACACCATCGAGGTCCAGGCCACCGACGGCAGCCGCGTCAGCCTGACCCTCACCGGCGTGACCGAGAACTACCTGGGCGCCTACCTCTACGTCACCCGGGACGCCCTGGAACGCCTGGTGGAGGACCCCGCCTGGAATACCCTCTACGTCCGCACCAGCTGCGCCGACGCCGACGACCGGGAGGCCTTGTCCACCGTCCTGCTGGGCTGCAACTATGTAGCCAGCACCAGCTTCACCGCCGACAGCGCGGCCATGTACGACAACACCATCACCTGCATCAACTATGTGGTGCTGCTCATCATCGCCTGCGCCGCAGCCCTGGCGGCGGTGGTCCTCTACAATCTCATCAGCGTCAACATTGGCGAGCGGAAGAAGGAGCTGGCCACCATCAAGGTGCTGGGCTTCTTCGACAAGGAGGTCTACCGTTACATCTTCCGTGAGATCGAGCTGCTGAGCGTCATCGGTGCGGCACTGGGCCTTGCCATCGGCGTGCCCCTCCACCAGTTTGTCATCCGGACGGTGGAGGCCGAGCAGATGATGTTCATCCGCACCCTCGAGCCCACCAGCTGCCTCTACAGCGTAGTCCTGACCCTCCTGTTCACGGTGGCGGTCTGCCGCCTGATGCGCCGCCAGGTGCGCGGCATCAGCATGGTCGAGAGCATGAAGGCGCCCGAATAAAAAGTCCAGGGGAACAGTGCATAGTTTACAAAAGATTCATAGATTCAAAATAGTTTATATGAAAATCTTTGGTATTCTATAGTCACAGGAACGGCGGGGCCGCAACCGCCGCCTGTACACATGATTCCTCCTCATACCAAACCGAATACCGCAAATGAACCGCCCCGTGCAGCCGCAAGCACGGGGCGGTTTCATGTTGTATCCACTTTTCGTCGCATAGGTCGCATAGTGGGTTTCGATGATAAATCCAATTCTGCTATAGCGCTTGTTATTTTATGTCTTTTATGGTATCCTGCCCGTAGGTGCTGTCGATAAACAGCAAGCGGTACCCCCTGATCAGTTTAGCGCAATGTTAGGGGGCTTCTTTGTCCCCTGATCGTTTCGAAAGGGGGGCTGGACAATGGTTACATATTCCGCTCTCATTCAGACCGGCATTTTGGTCGTTGCCATTATTGAGCTGTTCATTCAGATCAATAAAAAATAAAAGAAGTAACCGCCCATACGCTTCCCAAAGCAGCGGTTACTTCTTCCAGTAACTGATCAGGGAGCTGACGTTTATCGGTAGCGCCCTTTTTCTATGTCTAGTATAATGCAAATATTTGCTGTTGTCAACCGGTCTTTTGCGCTTTTGAACCTGTGACGGAGCCGCCCCTTATGACTGAGAGCGCCCGCCCTCCTTTTTGATCCCCAGCAGCTCGGCCTGGGCGCGGGCGCCGTCGTAGGCGCCCAGCCGGATCCGGACGATGTCCCCTGGCATGGCGCCCGGCGCGTTGACCACCACCGGCAGATACAGCCGGGTGTAGCCGGTGAAGAGGGTGCGGGAGACCGCTGTCTCCAGCAGGACTTCCTCCTTCATCCCGGCCATCCCGGCGGCTGCCTTTTTGCAGACGGATTCGGCCCGCAGGTGCATCCGGCGGCTGCGCTCCTGCTTTTCCCGCTCGTGGACCTGGTGGGGGAAGTCGTAGGCCGGGGTGCCCTTCCGGCGGGAGTAAGGGAAGACGTGGACCCGCAGAAAGCCCACCTGCTCAATGAAGCGGCAGCTCTCCTCAAAGTCGGCCTCGGTCTCTCCCGGGAAACCGCAGATGCAGTCGGTGGTGAAGCTGACCGCTCGCCCGCCGTAGGCTTTGCGCAGGGCCTCCACCTTCTCCAGGTAGAGGGCGGTGGTGTAGGGCCGGCGCATCCGGCGCAGGGTGGCGTCGCAGCCGCTCTGCAGGCTGAGGTGGAACTGGGGGCAGAGCTTTTCCACAGCGGCCAGCCGCTGGATGCCGCTGTCGGTGAGCATATCGGGATCGAGGCTGCCCAGCCGAATCCGCTCAATCCCTTCCACTTCGGCGCACTTTTCCACCAGGGTGTACAGGTCGGTGCCTGTGTCGGCGCCGTAGCTGGGCAGGGAGATGGCGCTCAACACCACCTCCCGGTAGCCCGCCGCAGCCAGTTGACGCAGCTCGGCCAGGATGCTGGCTTCGGCCCGGCTGCGGACGGGGCCCCGGGCTTTGGGGATGATGCAGTAGGCGCACTGCCGGTTGCAGCCGTCCTCCACCTTGACGAAGGCCCGGGTGTGGCTTTCGAAGCGGTCCACCGGCATCTCCTCGAACAGCTCCCCCCGCTGGTGGGGGGCCACCGCCACGATCCGTTCGTGGCCGTCCAGCAACTGGCGGACATAGTCCAGGACGGCCCGCCGGTCGGTATTGCCGCAGACTAAGTCCGCCTCCTCCAGGGCGGCGGCCTCTTCGGGGAAGGCCTGGGGGTAGCAGCCGGTCAGGACGGTCACCGCGCCGGGGTTCTGCCGCTTGGCGCGGCGGAGCCACTTGCGGCTCTTCTGGTCGCCGAAGTTGGTGACAGTGCAGCTGTTGACGACGTAGACGTCGGCCTCCTCGCCGTCCGGCACGACGGTGAAGCCGTTCTTCTCAAAGAGCTGCTCCATCGCCTCTGTCTCGTTCAGGTTCACCTTGCAGCCAAGGGTGTAAAAACAAACGCGCATGGCGGGACATCCTTTCCTTCTCACTGGTTTCTTTCCCTGCAAGTATAGCGAAACGGGTCGCAAAAGGCAAGATGCCCCGCCCCTTGGCCTAGAACGGCCCGCCGCCGCATAGAATCAAACCAGAACCCCAGCGAGCAGCCGCGCGGGAGAACAGGATGGAGGCAAGAGGAAATGGTCCGTAAGAATTTGGCACTCAGTTGCACGGCGGCGCTCTGCCTGTGGCTGGCGGCCCTGGCCTTTGCGCCGGCGGCCGACTTGGTCGCAGCCCCCGCCGCCGCAGAACCAGACGCAGGGACGCCGGCATCCGCCGCTGCGGCCCCGGCCGTCCCCGCTGCGGCGGCGTCCGCCCTTTCGCTGCCCTGCCGGGCGGCCATCCTGATCGACCAGGGCACCGGCACGGTCCTCGCACGGTCCTCTATGAAAAGAACGCCGACACCCCCATGCCCATCGCCTCCATCACCAAGGTGATGACCCTGCTGCTGACCTTCGAGGCGATCGAGGACGGGCGGCTGACCCTCGACACCGTCGTGCCGGTCAGCGCCCACGCCGCCAGCATGGGCGGCAGCCAGATCTGGCTGGAGCCGGGCGAGCAGTTCACCCTGGACGAGATGCTCCGGGCCATCTGCGTCTCCAGCGCCCACGCCGCCGCCGTAGCGGTAGCTGAGCTGGTGGGCGGCAGCGAGGAGGCCTTTGTGGCCCGGATGAACGCCCGCGCCGCCGAGCTGGGGATGACGAACACCACCTTCAAAAACGCCTGCGGCCTGGATACCGAAGGCCACCTGTCCACCGCCCGGGACGTGGCGGTGATGAGCCGCGCCATCCTGACCGAGCACCCCGAAGTGCTGCACTACAGCGGCATCTGGACCGACAGCCTGCGGGGCGGCGAGACCATGCTGGTCAACACCAACAAGCTCCTCCGCCGCTACGAGGGGATCACCGGCCTCAAGACCGGCACCACTGGCGGGGCGGGGGTCTGCATCTCGGCGTCGGCCACCCGGGACGGGCTGGACCTCATCGCGGTGGTGCTGGGCTCCGGCTCAAGCGCCGAGCGGTTCGAGGCCGCCACCCGGCTGCTGGACTACGGCTTTGCCAACTACGAGGCCGCACCCCTGCCCGACCTGTCCGGCCGGCCCCTCTACCTGACGGTGACCGGCAGCGCCGACACCGGCGTCCCGCTGGATTACAGTGCCCTGCCGGACAGCCTGCTGATCCCCAAAGGGGGCGCAGGGGCCTTGGCCGGCGCTGTCAGCCTGCCGGACAGCAGCCCAGCGCCGGTCTCCCGGGGCAGCCAGGTGGGGACGGTGACGGTGACGGCCGGCGGCCAGCCCCTGGGGGATTGGCCTATCCTGGCGGCGGCGGACGCTGCCCCGCTGGACTTTGCCGGCGCGGCGCAGCTGCTGCTGGATAGTCTGCTTGGGCTGTAAGGTTTTACCCGGATTTGGGCGAAACTTACCATTCGCCGCCTAAAATCCACAGAATTTACAATCCCGCACAAAGGGGGCTTGTTAAAATTGTATGGATCTCGGGGATTTTGGCCTTGACTTTATGGAAGCGGGACGGTACACTTAGATAAAGAATCTCTTCGCCGCAGGCTGCAGGGGTTTCCCTGCCGCCCGCAGCGCGGAACCATACAGGAAGGAACAGTTTGGAGGCCACCATTATGAGCGTTTCATTCAATACCAAGCACCTTTCGCCCTTCATTGCAGAGGATGAATTCAGCGCGATCTACCCGCAGGTCGCCGCCGCCCATCAGATGCTCGAGTCCAAGACCGGCCCGGGCAACGACTTTTTGGGCTGGATGTACCTGCCCCGCGACTACGATAAAGAAGAGTTCGCCCGCATCCAGGCCGCGGCCGAGAAGATCCGCAGCGACTCCGATGTCCTGGTGGTGGCCGGTATCGGCGGCAGCTACCTGGGCGCCCGCGCTGTGGTGGAGGCCGTCAAGGGCGTCTACCACAACGAGCTGCAGCCCGGCCTGAAGGTTTACTTCTGCGGCAACAGCATCAGCCCCACCGCTCTGAACGACATCATCGCCCTGTGCAAGGGCAAGCGATTCTCGATCAACGTGATCTCCAAGTCCGGCACCACCACCGAGACCAGCCTGGCTTTCCGCGTCCTGCGCAAGCTGCTGGAGGACGAGGTGGGCGTCGAAGAGGCCAACAAGCGGATCTACGCCACCACCGACCGCGCACGCGGCACCCTCAAGCAGCTGGCCGACAGCCAGGGCTGGCCTACCTTTGTTGTCCCCGACGACGTGGGCGGCCGGTACTCGGTGCTGTCGGCGGTGGGCCTGCTGCCCATCGCAGCCGCCGGCATCGACATCAACGAGCTGATGAAGGGCGCCGCCGACGCGATGGAGCGGTTCTCGGTCCTCAGCCCCGACAATGATGCCTACAAGTACGCCGCCGCCCGGAACATCCTCAACCGGAAGGGCAAGCAGATCGAGATCCTCGAGTGCTACGAGCCCAACTTCGCCCTGATG
>CAZEIG010000079.1:0-8575 GCA_964511805.1 uncultured Faecalibacterium sp. | reverse complement strand
GTGGCGAAGAAGCTGTTTGACGAGATTAGCCCCAAGTACGCTGACCGCAACGGCGGCTACACCCGCATCGTGAAGATCGGCCCCCGCCGCGGCGACGCCGCCGAAATGGCGATCCTCGAGCTGGTCTAAGCGCAAGCGCATAAGTACAAGCCCCTGTCCGGGATACCCCGGACAGGGGCTTTTTTTGCGCGCGTTGCTTTTAGAGGGAATCCATTTCTGCCCACATACGCGGGACAGAAATTCCTTCCCCTAATATTCTCCTGGGGACAAAATTTGCCGTCGAACCACGCACTCGCCTGCGGCTCGCACACTCTCTCCGTCAAATTTCCTTGTAGGTGTCCCGCCCGTACGTTTATGTCGTCGGCGGGACAGATTGGAAATGCGCGTCTCCCTTAAAGCAGGCATCACAAAGCAAAGGGCCGCGACGGGAAAACCCGTCTGCGGCCCTCTGTATTAGGAGAAGCTTATGTGATTTGCGGTTCTCAGTTCAGGATGGTCTGCTCGGTCTCGACGTCGAAGACATGGACCTTGTGCTGATCGAAGGCGACCCGGACGGTGTCGCCGTGGCGAGCCTTGGAGGTGGGGGAGACGCGGGCGGTCATCTTGTTGCCCTTGTAGTCCAGGTAGAGGTAGATTTCGGCGCCCATCATCTCGGAGACCTCGACCTCGGCATTCAGCTGGCAGTCGGTGTGCTTTGCCATGAACTCGGGATCATCGTCGATGTCCTCGGGACGGATGCCCATCTTGACCTTCTTGCCGACGTAAGCGTCCAGCTTACCGTCAGCGGTCTTCTCCTTGGGCAGGGGGATGATGTCGCCGCCCAGGTCGATGGCGTACTGGTCGCCCTTCTTGGTCATGGTGCCGTCCAGGAAGTTCATCTGGGGGCTGCCGATGAAGCCGGCGACGAACGTGTTACAGGGGTAATCATAGAGGTTCTGCGGGGTATCGACCTGCTGGATAATGCCGTCCTTCATGACAACGATCCGGTCGCCCATGGTCATGGCCTCGGTCTGGTCATGGGTAACATAGATGAAGGTGGTGGCCAGCTTCTTGTGCAGCTTGATGATCTCAGTGCGCATGCTGGTACGGAGCTTGGCGTCCAGGTTGGACAGAGGCTCATCCAGCAGGAAGACGGCCGGGTTACGGACCATGGCGCGGCCCAGGGCAACACGCTGGCGCTGGCCGCCCGACAGAGCCTTGGGCTTGCGGTCCAACAGGTGCTCGATCTCCAGGATCTTGGCGGCCTCATGGACGCGCTTGTCGATCTCGTCCTTGGGGGTCTTCCGCAGCTCCAGGCCGAAGGCGATGTTCTTGTAAACGGTCATGTGGGGGTACAGAGCGTAGCTCTGGAATACCATGGCGATATCACGGTCTTTCGGGGGGACGTCGTTGATCAGACGGCCGCCGATGTACATCTCGCCCTTGGAGATCTCCTCCAGGCCGGCGATCATGCGCAGGGTGGTGGATTTACCGCAGCCGGAGGGGCCGACGAAGATGATGAACTCTTTGTCCTTGATCTCCAGGTTGAAGTCGGTAACGGACGGAGCGGTTGCGCCCGGGTAAATTTTGTAGATGTGCTGGCAGCTAATCGAAGCCATGTGTTTGCCTCCCTAAAAAATTGTATGTTTTCTTCTGTTTGCCGGCCCCTTGACGGGCCCGTTGCTTGCTGGTACTATAATAGCAGATATTTTTATGATATGAAACAGCATTTTGTTGATTAGAGGTGTCGGATATTGATTTATAACTGGGAGAGCACCGCCGCGCTGGCTGCGGTGCGTGATGAACAGGCCGACGCGCCTTTTTCCCTGTCTGGCGATGGGCTGTGGGTCTGCCTGTTGTCCAGCGGTAGCTGCACGGCGGGGCTGGAGGACAGCCCGGGGGCCTTGCCGCCCCTGCCGCCCAAGACCGTCGGCGCAGGCGGGCTGATCTTGAGCCGCGGCCCCCTGCGGGTGGTGCCTGCGGCGGACGGCTGCCACCTGCTCAGCCTTTTACTGACGGGGTCGGCACCGGCCCAGCTGCTGGCGGGCCTGCCGGGGATGCCCTTTTTTGCCCGGGGCGAGAGCTGCCCCGGCGCGGCCGAGCTGATGGACCGGCTGGCCGGCGAGGAGGGGGCCTCCAGCCGGGTGCGCAGCCAGCTCGTATTCGCCCTCCTCTGCGAGCTGGCCTCGGCGGACAGCGCTGCGCCCCCTCTGCCGCCCCTGGCCGCCGCCGCCATTGAGGACATACGCCAGAACTATGCCGGCCTCTACGGCGTCGAAGAGCTGAGCGAGCGGCTGGGCGTCTCGAAAAGCCACCTGATCCGGGTGTTCACGGCGGCGGTGGGGATCTCGCCGGGGCGGTACCTCACTGGGGTGCGGATCGAGGCGGCCATGAAGCTGCTGCTCCACCGGGAGTACAGCCTGGACGTGGTGGCCAGCCTCTGCGGTTTTTCGGGCGCGAACTACCTCTGCCGGGTATTCAAAAAGGAAACGGGGCAGACCCCGGCCCAGTGGCGGGCGGCGGCCACCCGCAGCGGCGTGGCCGACCTCACCGCAGAAGAAAAGAGCCGCGAACAGGCGATGTTTATTTGAGACGGGACTTTCCATGCCGGGCGGCTCCCGGCGGCGGACAGGCCCCTTGCCGCCGCCGTCAGGAAATAAAAACGCCCCGCTTCCCGCTGTATGGGCAGGGGCGGGGCGCTTTGTCTGTGTTCAGAAGGTGATCTCGTCCTTGGGGTCGCGGGTCATCAGGATGTGGACGGCGTCGGCCGGGCTCATCCCCTCGTTGACCACAGCGTTGACGGCCTGGACGATGGGCATCTCCACTTGGTAGCGCCGGCTCAGCTCGAGGGCGGCGGGCAGGGCGTTCATGCCTTCCACCACCATTCCAACTTCCTTGACGGCCTGTTCGGGGGTGCGGCCCTGCCCGATCAGCTGGCCGGCCCGGTTGTTCCGGCTGTGCTGGCTGGTGGCGGTGACGATCAGGTCGCCGATTCCTGCCAGCCCCGCAAAGGTGTGGACGTTGCAGTCCATGGCTACACCCAGACGGGCAATCTCGGCGATGCCCCGGGTGATGAGGGCCGCGCGGGTGTTGTCGCCGTAGCCCAAGCCGGTGGAGATGCCGACGCCCAGGGCAATGACGTTTTTGAGGGCGCCGCTCAGCTCCACACCCTTGATGTCGGGGTTGGTGTAGACCCGCATACAGGCGTTGGTGAAGGCCTCCTGGACGATGGCCGCGGCCTCGGCGTCGGTGGAGGCCGAGACGATGGTGGTGGGCAGGTCCAGGGCCACCTCCTCGGCGGGGGTGGGGCCAGGACCTCGGTCATGGTCAGCAGGGTGTCCGGCTCGATGCCCTTGGCCACGTCCACGATGATCTGCCCGTCGGGGATGCAGGGCCGGGCTCTGGCCGCCGTCGAGCGGACAAAGACCGACGGCACCGCAAAGACCAGGATGTCCATCCCGGTGCAGGCCTCGGCCAGGTCCTTGGTAAAGCGCAGTGCGTCCGGCAGGACCATGCCGGGCAGGTTGGGGTGGACACAGGTGGCCGACAGGGCGTCGATCTCCTTTTCAATGGCGGACCAGACCAGCACGTCGCTGCCGCTGACGGTCAGCATCCGCGCCAGAGCGATCCCCCAGGTACCCGCACCCAAAACACCAATTTTTCGTGCCATTGCTTGCAACCTCCATCTCACACCTTGGCCCGGCATCCGGGCAGTTTTTCTTATTGTACCCAAAAGGGCCCCGCACGTCAAGCGGATGGGCGGCGGCCGACACGCAAAAAGCGGCGCACCCGCAGAGGGTGCGCCACTTTGGCTGTCTTGGGATGGGCTCAGGACTCGCTGGCGATGTCCTGGCCGAAGTATTTCTCCGAGATCTCGGCCAGGGTGCCGTCGGCCCGCAGGGTGTCGATGGCTTCGTTGATGGCGGCCAGCAGGGTGGCGGTGGCCGCCTCCTTCCGCACCGGGATGCAGACGTGGGAGGCTTCCTCGGTCTGGGCCACGATCTTGAAGTCGGCGTCGGGGTGGACGTTCAGGTAGTCGTAGAAGGAGACGTCGGCGTTCAGGGTGGCGTCCACGCGGCCGGCTGTCAGCATCTGGATGGTCTCGTCCAGGGTGTCGACCCCTAAGACCTCGGCGCCGTAGCTCTCGGCCAGGGTCATGTAGGTGCTGGCGATCGAGTTGGCGGTGGTCTTGCCGTCCAGGTCCTCGAAGCTGGTGATGTCGGTGTTGTCCGAGCGGACAGCCAGGGCGGTGTGAATGTAGGCGTAGGGCTCGGAGAAGTCGTAGGTGAGGGCCCGCTCCTCGGTCACCTCGACGCCATTGCAGACGATGTCGTAGCGGCCGGCGTCCAGCCCGGCGAAGAGGCCGTCCCATTCGCCTTCGACATATTCGGGCTCGACGCCCAGCTGCTCGGCGATGGCGCGGGAGACTTCGACGTCATAGCCCACCAGGGTGTCGGTGTCGTCATGGTAGGTCCAGGGGGACCATGCGCCCTCCATGGCGACGATGAGGGTGCCGCGCTGGCGGATCTGCTCCAGCAGGTCGGCAGGCTCGCTGGAAGCGCCGGCGGCGCCGGATGCGGCGGTGCTGGAAGACGTGGCGGAGCAGCTGCTCAGCTCCAGGACGCCGGCGGCGGCCATGACGGCCATCAGGGAAATGAAGGTTCTTCTTCTCATCTGTAATATCTCCTCTGGTAACGTTAGGGAAAGCTGTCAACGGTTGGACAGGCGGCTGATGAAAGCGCGGGTGCGCTCCTGTTTGGGGTTGGCGAAGAATTCGGCCGAGGGGGCAGCCTCCACTACATGGCCGCCCTCCATGAAGATGACCTGGCTGGAGACCTCCCGCGCAAAGGCCATCTCATGGGTGACCACCAGCATGGTCATTCCATCGGCGGCGAGCTGCCGCATGACGTCCAGCACCTCGCCGGTCAGCTCGGGGTCGAGGGCGTAGGTGGGCTCATCAAAATAGATGATCTCTGGGCTGGTGGCAAGGGCGCGGGCGATGGCCACACGCTGCTGCTGCCCGCCCGAAAGCTGGTGAGGGTACTGGCTGCACCGGTCGGCCATCCCGACCTTCTCCAGCATTTGGACCGCGATCTCCTCGGCCTGAGTCTTCCGCATCCTGCGGGCGACAATGAGGCCCTCGGTGACGTTCTGGAGGACCGTCTTGTTCCGGAAGAGGTTGTAGCTCTGAAAGACGAAGGCAGTCTTCCGCCGCAGCCGGGCCACGTCGGCCCGGGCAATATGAGCCAGATCGAACCGCTCCCCGTCAAAGACCAGCTTGCCCTGGTCGGCCTTTTCCAAAAAGTTGATGCAGCGCAGCAGGGTGGTTTTGCCCGAGCCGGAGGGCCCCAGGATGGCCACCACATCCCCTTTGCCGACGGTCAGGCCGACCCCCCGCAGCACCTCGTGCGCGCCGAAGGACTTGTGCATATCATGTACTTCCAGCATAGGCATAGACAGGGGGCCTCCTTAGTTGAAACCGTGGGCGTTGAGGTACTTTTCACCGCGCTTTTGCACCCAGGTCAGGATGGTGCAGAACAGCAGGTAGATCACAGCCAGCTCACAGTAGACCGGCAGGAACTGGTAGGTGTAGGACGCCACCCGCTGGGTCGCCATAAACATCTCGGCCACCGTGATGTTGGCCGCCAGGGAGGTGTCCTTGACCATACCGATCAGGGAGTTGGACAGCGGCGGGAAGGCGGTGCGCAAAGCCTGCGGCATGATGATCCGCCGCATGACCTGCCACCAGGACATCCCCACGCAGTAGCCGGCTTCCAGCTGGCCGGAGGGGACCGATTCCAGCGCGGCGCGGATGGTCTCGGCACAGTAGGCGCCCTCGTTGATTGAAAAGGCGATGACCGCCGTGGGGAAGGCGTCCAGTACGATGCCTATGCTGGGCAGCCCGTAAAAGATGATGAAGAGCTGGACCAGCAGCGGCGTACCCCGGACCACCCAGATGTAGAACCGGGCCACCTGCCGGAGCACCGGCACCTTGGCAAACTGGACCAGTGCCGTCGCCGCCGCAATGACCAGCGCGAAGGCAAAGGAGAGGACCGTCAGCGGTATGGTGACGGTGAGTCCCGGCAGAAGGATGCGGGGGAAGGACTCGATCAGCACCTGGACGGTGCGGTTTTGCAAAAGCGTTTCAAGCATAGACAACGACCCTTTAACTAGAACAATATCCCGCCTGCGCGGCGGGGCTCCACTACTATAACACCAAATGGCGGGAATGGCAAATACCTATATCGTATATCCTACCATACTTCTAGGGCATGGGGTATATCTACCCGCCTCGCCCGGCAAAGGAAGAACACAAGCTGGAATATACAGATTGTATTCCGATATGAAAACGATACCATATTCCCAGACCGGCAGACGGGATCACCTCAGGCAATTCCCACAGGGGGTATAGCCGGCCTCGATGGCCTGTTCATAGCTGGAGAAAAGGACCTGGTTGGAGGGATCGGGGAGGTTGGCGCAGCTGGGCAGGTGGAACTTCTTGGAGTTGACGTTCCCGATGTAGGCCTGGATGGACTGTTCGGACTGGCTCTGCTGGCCGCTGACGTCGCTCAGGGTGGGGTTCTGCTGCTCGGGCGGGACGTAGGTCTCGCTGGAGACGGTGTAGTTGGTCCCGTCGCTGGCGATGCTGATGGTGCCGGACAGGTCGGTCCGCCAGACGTCTACCCCGGCGTCGCGCAGGCGGCTGAGAGTGTTCTCGCCCGGGTGGCCGTAGCTGTTGTTCTCACCCACCGAGATGACCCCGATCTCGGGCAGGACCTCGTTGAGGAAGATGTAGCTGGTGGAGGTGTCCGAGCCGTGATGCCCCACCTGGAGGACGTCCACGTCCAGGGGGGCGCCGGTGTTGACCAGGTCCCGCTCGGCGTCCTGTTCCATGTCGCCGGTCAGGAGGAAGCTGGTCTCCCCGTAGTCGATCCGGAGGACCAGGGAGGTGTCGTTGGTGTTCTCATACTGGGCCACCGGGCCGATGATCTGGACCGAGGCGCCGCCCAGCTGCCAGCTGGTGCCCACGGCGGGCACCTCGACGGTGAGGCCCTGGTTCTGGGCGTAGGTGACAAAATTGGCGAAGCACTGGGTGTCCGCCTGGGTGACGGGGGCGTAAACGTGCCCGGCGGGGAACTTGGCCAGCACGGCCGCCAGCCCGCCGACGTGGTCCTCGTGGGCGTGGCTACAGATGACGTATTCCAGCCGCTCAACGCCCTGGCTCTGAAGGTAGGAGACCACCAGGCTGCCGTCGGCGACGTTGCCGCCGTCATAGAGCATACTCTGCCCGTCGCAGCTGACCAGGACGCTGAGGGCCTGGCCCACGTCGATGAAGTCGACGGTCAGGCCGGTGCTGTCGGCGGTCTGGACGGTGCCGGAGGAGGGGGTGTCCTGGCCGGGGGCGGCCAGGGCCGCGTCACAGCCCGCAAGGCTGAGGGTCAGGGCGGCCGCCGCGGCCAGGGCCGCCAGCCGCTGTAGCAGCCGGGCGGTGAGGGGGTGTTTCTTTCGTTCCATTACTTTTTACCCTTGTTGCGGGGGCTGGCCCCGCCTTCCTTTTTGTTTTTCTTCTGGCTGGGGGCGGTGTGGGGGCAAAGCGGGCCCCCGGCGAGGGCTTGGGCCCCGCCGCCCGGCCCTTGGGCGGACGGACGGTATAGCTGCCGTCCGGGTGGATGGCGACGTCCCGAGGGGCCTCCTTCCGTGCGGTGCGCTGGACCGCGCGCCGGCCTGCTGCCGGCACCAGCAGAGGGATCAGGTCCTCCCGGTGGGTCAGTTTGAGGGCCTTGACCACCTTTTCAGCGTTGCGGGGCTCGTAATACTGGAGCAGCGCCCGCTGCAGCGCCTTCCCCTCGGCGGTCTTTTCCACAAAGACCGGCTTGAGGGTGTAGGGGTCGAGGCCGGTGTAGAACATACAGGTGCTGACGGTGCCGGGGGTGGGATAGAAGTCCTGCACCTGCTCGGGCCGCATGTGGTTTTTGCAGAGGTATTCGGCCAGGTAGACCGCGTCCTTCAAGGTGCTGCCCGGGTGGCTGGACATCAGGTAGGGGACGAGGTACTGCTTTTTCCCCGCCTTCCGGTTTAGATCATAGAACTTGTCCTTGAAGCGGTTGAAGACCTCGATGGGGGGCTTGCCCATATAGGCCAGGGTGTTGGGGGCGCAGTGTTCGGGGGCCACCTTGAGCTGGCCCGAGACGTGGTATTCCACCAGCTCCTTGAAGAAGGTGTCGTCGGGGTCGGCCATCAGATAGTCGAAGCGGATGCCGCTGCGGACGAACACCTTCTTGACCCCCGGCAGGGCCCGCACCCGGCGGAGGATGTTGAGATAGTCGCTGTGGTCGACGATGAGGTGGGGGCAGGGCTGGGGGGCCAGGCAGTGCTTGCCGCCGATACACATCCCCTTTTTCATCTGCTGGCCGCAGGAGGGGAAGCGGAAGTTGGCGGTGGGGCCGCCGATGTCGTGGATGTAGCCCTTGAAGTCAGGCTCGTGAGTCATCCGCTCGGCCTCGGCGACGATGCTGTCGGCGCTGCGGCTGGTGACCCGCCGCCCCTGGTGGAGCTGGATGGCGCAGAAGTTGCACCCGCCGAAGCAGCCCCGGTT
>CAZEIG010000078.1:0-8704 GCA_964511805.1 uncultured Faecalibacterium sp. | reverse complement strand
CTTTTGTAAAGTTTTTGAAACTGCTTCACGATATTTTATGGGATTGCTCTAGAGGGAACCCGTTTCTGTCCAATTTCCCTGTCGGTATCCCGCCCGTATGCACATGCCGTCCAGGCGGGTTTTTGATGCTTTGTAAGGTCTCGGGGCTGGACATTCGGGCGGCGCGGGTGTTTAATAAGAATGTATTCAGACATTGCCGCAGGGGAGGGGTCACAGAGATGACAGACAAACAGGCCGCCGGGCGGGAAAGTTTCCGCCTATTGTATCCGCTGCAGAAGCCGGCCAGTCGGGCCGCCCTGCCCGACACCAGCTTCCTCCACACCCTTCAGATCGACCAGATGGTCTCGGTCCGGCGGGAGAGCTGGCGGGGCCTGCCCGACCTCAAGCTGGAGCAGTTCTTCACCACCGACCCGGAGGTGCTGGCCTGGCGGCTGGACGTCACCGCCGACCTGGTGGACAACCCCGTCCTGCTGGAGCTGATCCGGGATGCTTTGCCTATGCTGCGGGACGCCTCCGAGATGCGGAAGGTGCTGAACAGCAGCTCTTCCAACGTCGAGAGCAGCCTGGCCTCGGTTCGCTACCTGGAAATTTACCTCGAGCTGGTGGAGCTCTTCCACAGCCGGCTGGCCGGCGCTAGGATCAAAAGCGCGGGCTTTGCGGCCCTGCGGGACGAGGTGGAGGCCCGCCGCGCCAGCACCAGCTATCAGGCCCTGAACAGCCAGCTGGAAAAGACCGAGTACCAGATCGGTCACATCAAGAGCATCGCCCTGGGGGTCAACCTGGACGGCACCCTGCGGGTGACCGATGCGGGGGTACTCTCCATCAACACCGAAAAGTACCGCCAGGGCAGCGTCCTGGACAAGCTGCTGGGCCGGGACAAGAACGACCCGATGGTCTGCATCTCCGGCTTTGCCAACCTGGCCCGCACCACCCGGGAAGAAGAAAAGCACGCCCTCGATCAGGCAGTCTGCCGGGCGCTGGACACCGCTTTCGCCAAGACCATCCGGAGCTGGGAGCCTGTCATCGATCAGTATTTCCGGGACGAGACCGCCTTCTTCATCGGGCTGCTGGACGACTTCCGCTTCCTGTCGGCGGCGGCCGCCTTCCTGCTGGAACTGAAGGCCCAGGGCTGCCCCCTCTGCCGCCCGGTCATCCGCCCGATGGGGGAGAAGGCCCTCCGGCTGAAGGACGTCTACAACCCCATGCTGGTCCTCCGCTCCGAGGGGCAGGGGGCGGTGGTGGCCAACGACTTCGGCTATGACGAGAAGGGCCGCTTCTATCTGGTCACCGGCCCAAACCACGGGGGCAAGTCCATCTTCTGCTACTCGGTGGGGATGGCCCAGGCTCTCTTCCAGCTGGGGCTGCTGGTGCCGGCCCGGGAGGCCGTCATGAGCCCGGTCCACTGCATCTACACCCACTTTCCCACCTCGGACGAGGACAACTATGGCAAGGGCCGGCTGGAAAGCGAGTGCGCCCGGATGAGCCAGATCCTCCGGCTGCTGCAGAGGGACGACCTGCTGCTGATGGACGAGAGTTTCAGCTCTACCAGCCTGCTGGAGGGCAGCTACATCGCCGGGGAGATCCTGTCGGCCATCACGGTGATCGGCTGCGGCGGGCTCTATGTCACCCATATCCACAGCCTGACCCAGCAGACCGACCAGTTCAATGCCACCCCCGGCCGGACCGGCTGCATCGACAACCTGGTGGCCCAGATGGAGAACGTGTCCGACGGCACCCGCAGCTACCGCATCCTCCGCACCCGGCCCGACGGATTGAGCTACGCCAAGGACATTGCCCAAAAGTACGGCCTGAGCTGTGAGGAAATTCTGGCGGAACACGGTATAAAGCTGTAGGAATAAAACAGCGCGTATAAAGAAACGGCCCTGCGAGGAAGGGAAAACCTTTCCGCAGGGTCGTTTTTGTGTTCGCTATGACAGAGTGTAGTTAGAAGGCGGCGGGGTAGAGGCCCTCTTCGGTCAGGCGGGCCAGTGCGGCCACCACCCCGGGCTTGTCCTCCCGGTAGGTGACGCCATACCATTTGTCGGCGCTGGGCAGCACCTGCACCCGGGCCTTCCCCTCGGCGATGAGGTCGGAGACGACGGTGGGGAGGAAGTATTCGCACTTGAGGGGATCGGCTGCCAGCCGCTCCGCCAGGAAGTCCCCGAAGCGGGCCTTGGCCTCCCGCAGGAAGCTCTCGCCCAGCCCCCAGAAGCCCATGCTGACCGGCGTCTCTCCCGGCAGGGCGACCCAGCCGTCCCCGTCGGCATAGCGAATGGCGCCGCCGGCGCCCTGGACGATTTTGGTCCGCTCGGTGACGCTGGTCAGGGCGCCGTCCGGCCCGACGGCACAGACCCCGCGGGAGACACTGCCGTTGGCAGTGACTGTGTTGGCCAGCCGGTAACCCGCCATGCAGTACTGGTACTGTCCGTCGTCCTGGTGGGCCGAGAGGTAGTCGTAGACGGCCCGGAAGGCTGCGGGGCCGTAGTAGTCGTCGGCGTTGATGACCGCGAAAGGCCCGTGGATCAGCCCCCGGGCGCTGAGCACCGCCTGCCCGGTGCCGAAGGGCTTGGTCCGCCCGGCCGGGACGGTGTAGGGGGCGGGCAGGTCGTCCAGCGACTGGTAGGCGTAGGCCACCTCCATCAGCCGGGACAGCCGGTTCCCGATGGCCGCCCGGAAGTCCGCCTCGTGCTCTTTCCGGATGATGAAGATGACCTGCTCGAAGCCGGCCCGCCGCGCGTCGAAGATGGAATAGTCGATGATGAGCTGACCGCCCGGGCCCACTGGGTCGAGCTGCTTCATGCCGCCGTACCGGCTGCCCATGCCGGCAGCCAGCACGACCAGAACGGGTTTGTTCATAAAAAAGCCTCCTGCTTGGTTGATAGCTCCATTATAGCCCCGAGGGCGGGCTGCTGGCAAGCCCTGTTTGAGCCGGGCGAGGGCTTTTTTGACAGTCTGCATGGTTTTCGGCGGCGGAGAGGGGAATGTTTGTCAACCGATTATCAAAGAACTTCTTGCTTTGCACAGTGAATTTGTATATAATAGAAATATCCACGGGGATAACCCGACGATGACAAAACTCACTTCAGCCAAATAAAAAGATTTGAGAGGAGTTTAGAACAATGGGTTTAGGTAAGAAGACCATCGACGACCAGAATTACTGCGGCAAGAAGGTGCTTGTCCGCTGTGATTTCAACGTCCCGATGAAGGACGGCGTCATCACCAACGAGAACCGCATCAACGCGGCCCTGCCCACCATCCAGAAGCTCATCAACGACGGCGCAAAGGTCATCCTCTGTAGCCACCTGGGCAAGCCCAAGAACGGCCCCGAGGCCAAGTTCAGCCTGGCCCCCGTCGCCAAGGCCCTCAGCGCCAAGCTGGGCAAGGAAGTCGTCTTTGCCGACGATGACAACGTCGTGGGCGAGAACGCCAAGGCCGCTGTTGCCGCCATGAACAACGGCGACGTCGTCCTGCTACAGAACACCCGCTTCCGGAAGGAAGAGACCAAGAACGTGCCCGCGTTCTCTCAGGAGCTGGCCAGCCTGGCCGACGCCTATGTGGACGACGCCTTCGGCAGCTGCCACCGCGCACACTGCTCCACCGCTGGCGTTACCGACTACATCAAGGACACCGTTGTCGGCTACCTGATGGAGAAGGAGATCCGCTACCTGGGCAACGCTGTCAACGACCCCGTCCGTCCCTTCACCGCCATCCTGGGCGGCGCCAAGGTCGCGGACAAGCTGAACGTCATCTCCAACCTGCTGGAGAAGGTCGACACCCTCATCATCGGCGGCGGCATGGCCTACACCTTCGTCAAGGCCCAGGGCTATGAGATCGGCAAGAGCCTCTGCGACGACTCCAAGATCGACTACTGCAAAGAGATGATAGACAAGGCCAAGGCCAAGGGCGTCAAGCTGCTGCTGCCCATCGACACCGTCTGTGTCAAGGCCTTCCCCGATCCCATCGACGCCCCTGTCGAGACCACCGTTTACCCCATCGACCAGATGCCTGCCGACATGGAGGGCTGCGACATCGGCCCCGAGACCATGAAGCTCTTCGCCGACGCGGTCAAGTCTTCCAAGACCGTCGTCTGGAACGGTCCCATGGGCGTCTTTGAGAACCCCACCCTGGCCGCTGGCACCCTGGCCGTGGCCAAGGCTATGGCTGAGAGCGACGCCACCACCGTCATCGGCGGCGGCGACAGCGCTGCAGCCGTCCAGCAGATGGGTCTGGGCGACAAGATGACCCACATCTCCACCGGCGGCGGCGCTTCCCTGGAGTACTTGGAGGGCAAGGAGCTGCCCGGCATCGCCGTTATCCAGAACGCCTAACAGCAAAGCCGTTTTTCACAAGACCTGTGAGGGGTGCGGCGGCGACACGCCGCCGCACCCTTTTGTTTTGGAGCAGGGAAAATAAGGAGTAAATGTAAGATGGATAAAGCAAAGCGCAAGGCGGTCATTGCCGGCAACTGGAAAATGAATAAGACCGCAACCGAGGCCGCCCGGCTCATCGATGAGCTGATCCACGCCGTCAAGGACGCAAGCTGCGAGGTGGTCATCTGTACCCCCTACACCGACCTGGTCCCCGCCGTTGAAAAGACCAAGGGCACCAACATCCACGTCGGCGCCGAGAACGTCCACTTTGAGAAGTCGGGCGCTTACACCGGCGAGATCAGCGCCGATATGCTGGTGGACCTGGGCGTCGAGTATGTCATCGTCGGCCACTCGGAGCGCCGCCAGTACTTCGCCGAGACCGACCAGACCGTCAACAAACGCGCCCTGGCCGCCCTGAACGCCGGCCTCAAGACCATCATCTGCGTCGGCGAGAGCCTCCAGCAGCGTGAGGAGGGGATCACCGAGGAGTTGGTCCGCCTCCAGACCAAGATCGCCCTGCGGGACGTCACCGCCGAACAGATGGCCAACGTCATCATCGCCTATGAGCCCGTCTGGGCCATCGGCACCGGCAAGACTGCCACCGCCGACCAGGCCGAGGAGGTCTGCGCCCAGATCCGTAAGGTGATCGGCGAGCTGTACGGCGAGGCTGTCGCCGAGGCTACCACCATCCAGTACGGCGGCAGCATGAACGCCAAAAACTGCGAGGAGCTGGTTGGCAAGAAGGACGTGGACGGCGGGCTGATCGGCGGCGCTTCCCTCAAGGCGGCCGACTTCGCAGTGATCGTCAACGCTGCCTCTAAGGATTAAAAGCGCCCCCTATTCGGAACGAAAGACAAGGAGTTTAGTACAATTATGGCAAAGAAACCCACAATGCTCTGCATCCTGGACGGTTTCGGCTGGGTGCCGGAGGAGACCTACGGCAACGCCATCGTCGCCGCCAAGACCCCCTATATCGACAACCTCTTCGCCACCTGCCCCCACGTCACCATCGGCGCGTCGGGGATGAGCGTCGGCCTGCCCGACGGCCAGATGGGCAACTCGGAGGTGGGCCACACCAACATCGGCGCCGGCCGTATCGTCTACCAGCAGCTCACCCTCATCACCAAATCCATCCGGGACGGCGAGATGCAGAAGAATGAGGTCCTGGTCCGGAACATGAAGGCCGCCATCGACGCCGGCAAGGCCATCCACTTCATGGGCCTGATGGGCACCGGCGGCGTCCACAGCCACGAAGAGCACCTCTTCGGCCTGCTGGACATGGCCAAGGCCCTGGGCGCCAAGGATGTCTACATCCACGCCATCATGGATGGCCGTGACACCGACCCCCACGACGGCGAGCACTTCCTCCAGAACGTCCAGGACAAACTGGATGAGCTGGGCATCGGCACCATCGCCACCGTCACCGGCCGCTACTACGCCATGGACCGCGACAAGAACTGGGATCGCGAGGAGAAGGCCTACGCCGCCTTCGTCTACGGCGAGGGCGAGAAGGCCGCCGACTGGAAGGAATGCATCGAGCGCAACTACGCCAACGCTGTCACCGATGAGTTTGTCATCCCCTGCGTCACCTGCGAGGGCGGCCGGGTCGCTGAGGGCGACACCGTTGTCTTCATCAACTTCCGGCCCGACCGCGCCCGCCAGATGACCCGCATCTTTGTGGACGATGCCTTCGACGGCTTCGAGCGGCGGTATGGCCGGTTCCACGTCAACTACGTCTGCATGACCGAGTACGACGCCACCATGCCCAACTGCGAGGTAGCCTATCCTCCTGTCGACCTCAACAACGTCATGGGCGAGTACCTGGCCAACCTCGGAATGACCCAGCTGCGGATTGCCGAGACTGAGAAGTACGCCCACGTCACCTTCTTCTTCAACGGCGGCCGCGAGGCTCCTTTCGAGGGGGAGGATCGCTGCGTCATCCCCAGCCCCAAGGTGGCCACCTACGACCTTAAGCCTGAGATGAGCGCCCCCGAGGTCGCCGAGGAGTGCGTCAAGCGGATCGAGAGCGGCAAGTATGACGTCATCATCCTCAACTTTGCCAACTGTGACATGGTTGGCCATACCGGCGTCTTTGACGCCGCCGTCAAAGCCGTGGAGGCCGTCGACCAGTGCGCCGGCAAGGTCATCGACGCGGTGCTGGCCGCCGGCGGCAAGGTCATCCTGACCGCCGACCACGGCAACGCCGACAAGATGAAGAACCCCGACGGCACCCCCTTCACCGCCCACACCACCAACCCCGTCCCCTGCGTGGTCATCGGCGCGGGCAACGACTTCACCCTGCGTGAGGGCGGCGTCCTGTCCGACCTGGTGCCCACCATGCTGGAGCTGATGGGCCTGCCCCAGCCCAAAGAGGTGACCGGCAAGAGCCTGATCGTCCGCAAGTAATCTCTTCTTCCCGCAAACTCAACAAAAACCCCCGCACCGTCCCGGCGTGACGCCGTTGGGTGCGGGGGTGCTTTCAGGGTCTAGGGGTTATCCAGGGGGGGCTGGCGGGGTGGGGTCAGGCGCGTGCGCCTGTCTCGTACTCCCGGCGGTAGCCCTCCAGCTCCTTCTGGTTGCCGTAGACGAAGTGACCGTTGGCGATCTCCTGCCAGACGGGCTTGTCCTGGCTGTAATCGTGGATGGACGGATCGTAGACCAGAAGCTTCTTCTTCTTCTCGAGGCCGGGGTCCGGGATGGGCACCGCCGACAGCAGGGCCTTGGTGTAGGGGTGGAGTGGGTGGCGGAAGAGCTCTTCCGCCACGGCCAGCTCCACGATGCGGCCTTTGCTGATGACCGCAATCCGGTCCGAGATAAACCGGACCACCGACAGGTCGTGGGCGATGAAGAGGTAGGTCAGCCCGCGGGACGCCTTGAGGTTGTTCAGCAGGTTGAGCACCTGTGCTCGGATGGACACGTCAAGCGCCGAGATGGGCTCGTCCGCGACGATGAACTCCGGCTCCATGATGAGGGCCCGGGCGATGCCGATGCGCTGCCGCTGCCCGCCCGAAAACTCGTGGGGGAAGCGGGAGGCAAACTCCGGCAGAAGGCCGACCTCGTGCAGGGCCGCCATGACCTTTTCATGCAGGTCGTTCTGGTCCTTGTAAAGGTGGAAGTTCAGCAGGCCCTCGGCAACGATATACTCGACCTTGGCCCGCTCGTTCAGGCTGGCCATCGGGTCCTGGAAGATCATCTGGCACTTCCGGATGACCTCCTGGTCCAGCTGCTTCGAGATCTTGCCGTTGATCTTCTGCCCTTTGAAGAAGATGTCGCCCCCGGAGGTGGGGTTGATCCGGGTGATGGCACGGCCGATGGTGGTCTTGCCCGAACCCGACTCGCCCACCAGAGAGAAGGTCTCGCCCTTGTAGATGTCAAAGTTGACGTGGTCTACCGCGATGAATTTCTTCCGGCCGGCGCCGAAGGAGATCTGGAGGTCCTTGATTTCAATGAGCTTTTCTCTCTCAGCCATTGGCGTGGTCCTCCATCATTTTCTTGCGCAGGTTCTGAATCGAGTGGGGGCGCTCCACCTTGGGGGCCCGGGGATCCAGATACCAGGTCTTGGCGGCGTGGGTGGGAGACACCTCGAAGAAGGGCGGCTCCTTGACGAAGTCGATGGCCAGGGCCATCTTATTCCGGGGTGCAAAGGCATCGCCGTGGATCTCATTGAAGAGGTTGGGCGGGGTGCCGTCGATGGTGGGCAGAGCCTCGCCCTTGACCCCCAGCTGGGGCAATGCCTGCAACAGCGCCCAGGTGTAGGGATGCCACGCGTCGTAGAAGATCTCCTCTACCGTGCCGTACTCGACGATCTGGCCGGCGTACATGACGGCCACGCGGTCGGCCACGTTGGCCACAACGCCCAGGTCATGGGTGATGTAGATGACCGACATCCCCAGCTCTTTCTGCAGGTCGCGGACCAGCTGGAGGATCTGCGCCTGGATGGTGACGTCCAGGGCGGTGGTGGGTTCGTCACAGATCAGTACCTGGGGCTTGCAGGCGGCGGCGATGGCGATGACAACGCGCTGCCGCATACCGCCCGAAAACTCGTGGGGGTACTGCTCATACCGGCGCTCGGGGTCGGGGATGCCCACCTTGCCCAGCATCTCGATGGCGGCCTTTTTGGCGGCTTCGCCCTTGAGGCCCTGGTGCTTGATGATGCTCTCCTCGATCTGCTTGCCGATCTTCTTCAGGGGGTTCAGGCTGGTCATCGGGTCCTGCATCACCATCGAGATCTTCTTGCCGCGGATGCCAAGCCAGTCATTTTCGGTGAACTTGGCCATGTCGCGGCCCTCGTACATGATGCTGCCGCCGGTGATCTTGCCGTCGACGTCCACCAC
>CAZEIG010000077.1:0-8842 GCA_964511805.1 uncultured Faecalibacterium sp. | reverse complement strand
GCATCACTGCGTCCAGGGTCTGGGGGATGTGCCCCAGGTCGGACGAGTGGAGGAGCAGCCCAAACAGCTCGGCGTATTCCGCCGGGGCGACGGTCTCGACGCCCAGCAGCCGGGCCATCTGGTCCAGCAGATCCATCACGACGTTCCACTCCCGGGCGGCCTCCTCGGCAGCGGGGATCCCGCGGGCCAGCCGCAGGGCCGCAACCTGGCCGTTCTGGGCCTCCTCGGCGCCCAGCGCTTCGAGGCAGAACCAGAGCGCCCGGCTGATCTGCTCAGCCGTCGCGTCCCGGCAGCGGGCCCGCAGCGCCTCCACCGGCCCCATCAGGAAGGCCCGGGCCTCGTTGATCCTGTCCAGCTCTTCCTGGTCGTCGGGGGTCATCTTCCCGCCGAAGCCCCGGGGGCTCTTCTCAAAGGGATTCCGCCATTCGGCGGCCCGGGGGGACCAGGTGTAGGCGTAGTTTTCCAGCGCGCAGGCCGCGGCCTCGTCCAGGCCAGTGAGGCCCGTCTTGATGAGGGCTGAGAGCTGCTCGGTGTAGTCGGCCCCCCGGACCAGCTCCAGCAGGGCAGTGACGGCCGCCGCCGGGGCGCTGAAAGCCGGGGTGGTGGCCTCGTCGCACCAGAGGGGGATGTCCGCCATCCGGAACTCATACCGGACGGCGGCCCGGTAGCGGTCAAGGTCCCGGCAGACCACCGCGATCCGGCCGCAGCGAACCCCCTGCGCCATCAGCCGCCGGATGGCCCCGGCCGCGGCCCGGGCCTCCTCCTCCCGGCTGGGGGCGGCAAAAAGGCGGGTGTCGGTCACCGGGCGGGCGGGCGGAGGGCAGCTGCCGGAGGCCAGCAGCCGGCCCAGCGCCGCAAGGCCCGGCGCATCCCGATGGCGCAGGTCCTCCCGCAGCAGCAGCGGCGCGGCCACCTCGACCCCGTTCTTCCTGGCAAGCTGTTTCAGCCGGACGCCCACCGCCTTCGCCCCCGAAAAGAGGCCCATGTCCCCCTCGACAGCGGGGGCGCCGTCGTCGCAGAGGGCCACCATCACCTCGGGCAGGGCGGCCAGCATCGCCCCCATCAGCCGCTGCTTGGGGGCGTTGAAGGTGTCGAACTCGTCGATGAAGACCGCCCGCCCCTCCAGAAAGGCGGGGACCCGGCCTTCGGCCAGGGCGGCTTCCAGCCGGGCGGCCGCCAGCTCCAGCCGGTCGGATGGGTCCATCCCGGTCTGGGCCAGCAGGGTCTCATACCCCTCGTAGATGAGGGCCAGCTCGGCCAGCCGGCCGCTCTCGGCCCCGCAGCCGCCGGCCAGCCGGGCGAACTCCTTTGCCGGGATCCCCGCGCTCTTGAGTTCGTCGATGGTCTCGGCCGCCAGCTGGCAGAAGGCTGCACTCCGGCGGTGGCGGTAGTAGTAGTGGACGTTGTCCTGCAGCTCCTCGAGGGCGCGGCGGACCAGGGTCACCCGGCCCGCGTCGGTCAGGGTCTGAATGGCCTCGCCCCCCTCCTCGGAGAGGATACGCTCGGCCAGGCTGGTGAAGGAGAAGCTCTCCACCCAGCCCGAGCCGGCGTCCCCCAGCTCCCGGTAGATCCGGCCCTCGGTGGACGAGGTGAACTGTTCGGGCACCAGCAGGATGCTGGGCTTGCCCGCGGCGGCCCGCTCGGCCAGGCGGGCATAGAGCCAGCTCGTCTTGCCGCTGCCCGAGCCGCCCAGAACCAGCTTCAGCATGGAATCAACCTCCCGTCTTATACAGTTCGTAAAAAGGCCGCCCCATTGCGCCGCAGGCCCCCTTGTGTTACAATGGGCCTGCAAACAAATGCAAAGGAGCGTTTCAATGAAAATCTTAGCAGTGGATTACGGCGACAGCCGCACTGGCCTGGCCGTCTGCGACCCCGGCGAGATCCTCGCCACCCCCCTCAAGCCCCATATTGAGGAAAAGGCGATGGCCAAGGTGGCCGCCAAAGTCTGCGAGGCCGCCAAAGAGAACCGGGCCGAGCTGATCGTCATCGGCCTGCCCCGGAACATGGACGGCACCGAGGGCGCCCGAGCCCAGAAGAGCCGGAAGCTGGGCGACATGGTCATGGAGATGAGCGGCCTGCCCGTCCGGATGTGGGACGAGCGGCAGACCACCATCACCGCCGCCGGCATCCTGAGCGCCAACGGTGCCTTCGGCAAAAAGAGGAAGGCCGTCCTGGACGCGGTCAGCGCCTCGGTCATCCTGGAGAACTACCTGGCCTGGCGGAAGAACCACCCCGGCGAGGTGTAAGCCCCGCCGCACCTCACTGGTAGGTCTCGATGGTAACGCTGTTGATGGTGATGGGCTCGGCGGGGACCTGGTTCTCGTCCACGGCCGCCACCCCGATGGCGTCCACCACCTCCATCCCCTCGTACACCTGGCCGAAGACGGTGTCGGTGTAGTCGAGGTAGGGTGCGCCCCCGGCCGCCCCATAGGCGTCGATGATCTCCTGCCGCCAGCCCTGGGCGGCCATCTGGTCGGTCAGCTCCTGCTCGACGCCGGGGGCAGTCTGCATGACGTAAAAGACGCTGGCCCCCTCCCCTTCTTCGCTCATGGCGGCGCAGAGGGCGCCGGAATAGTGATGGAGTTTGTCGGTGTACTCAGCCGGGTAGCCGCTGCCGTTCCAGATGGTGGTGGAGCTGCCGTCGGCGGCCTGCCCGGCCTCCACCACAAAGCCCGCCTCCACCCGGGTGAAGGTCAGGCCGTTGTAATACCCCGCCTGGGCCAGCCCGATGAAGTTGGCGCAAGCCATCGGGGCCTCGTCGGGGAAGAGGACCGCCCGGAACACCCCCGCCGAGGTGTCAAAGACTGCCACCGTGTCCCCGGCGGCGGGGTGGGTGAACTGCAGCTCGGCCGATTCGACGGCGGCGGGGCGGCTGACCGTCCCGCCGGACAGCCCGCCCCCGCCGGTGCAGCCGGCAAAGCCACAGCCCAGCGCGAGCAGAAGGGCCAGCGCGGCCCGTTTGATTTTACCAGTCATATTTTTCTCCTTGGCTCATATCCTGTACCATGGCCCCGCGGACAAGAAGCCGCCGGGCGGTGGTTCATTCTGTATTGTCAGTACAGTTTAGTATAACACAGAACGCCCCCGGAAGCGAGGGAGGAAAAGGTGAAAAAGGAAAAAAGCGTTTTTCCTGATTTACCATCTTGACGAACAGGAGAAAAAACGCTACACTATAGGCAGGACGAGGGAAGCTCCCCGTCCGCTTTCGATATGGAACTAGACTGGAGTAAAAACGGATGGCAGACGAAAACAAGATCCCCCATACCGGAGACGAATACCAGCCCGACCTGATGACCCTCGAGGACGAGGACGGCAACGAGATCACCTTTGAGGTGATCGACGCGCTGGATCACAAGGGCGTGCATTACCTGGCCGTCGTCGAGTACGTCGAGGACGAGGAAGACCTGGACGAGGACGCCCAGCTGGTCATCCTCAGCGTCGGCGAGGACGCCGAGGGCGAGTACCTGGACGTCGTGGACGACGACGAGACTTTGATGGAAGTGGGCGCTCTGTTCGAACAGAGGCTGAGCGACAGCTTCGACATCGGCTGACCCCCACGCCGGGGCCGGCCCCCAAACCGGCAGCATCCTGCCCGGCACGATTTGTTGCGGATTATATGATCCTACTAATCATCCATCGGGAGCTTGGAGTCCGGTGGCGGATTGCAGACCTCCCCGTCAGGGTCTACCCTGGAGGCTCGATGAGGAAGCATGAAACCATTGGCAGGGCACCCACCTGTCCGTAAGGGTAGGTTTGATTTATCCGCAGACGACCGGGCGGGATCTCTTTTTATAGATGGCAGGCCGGACCTTTGGTCCGGCCTTTTGTTTTACCCGTAAAAGCCCTGCGGCTGCTTTTGGCGGGTCTTTATCATTGCGGCCTTCAACCAGGCAGGAAAGGATGTGGAAAGCCATGCAGACAGACCATCTGGTCGGCACTTCGATCCCCCGTTTCACCTATGACACACCCCTGTCGCCAGGCAACGACTTCTATGCCCTCTGCGCCGGGGATAAACCGTTGGCCATGATCTTCCTGCCCGCTTTCGACCATCCCATCGCCCGGGAATACATCGCCCGCTACCTCAAGACCCTGCCCGACCTGGGCGGGGTGCGGCTGGCCTGCGTGGTCCGCAGCAGGCCCCAGCAGGTGGCCGAAGCCCTGGAGGGCCGCCAGCTCCCCTTCACCCTCATCTGCGACGAGCCGGGGATCCTCTACAATTTCATGGGAGTGGAGACCGCCGGCCTGCTGAACTGGAGCTTCGAGGCCCAGCGCCTGCTCCGGAACGCCCAGGCCAAGGGGCTGCGGTATGACCGCAAAACCCCCCAGCTGCTGCCCCTGACCCTGGTACTCGGGCACGAGGGGACCATCCTCTTCACCCACTACGGGCGGAACCTGACCGATATGCCCGGCGACTGCGCGGCCATCTGCACCCTCTGCGACGAGGTCTGTGAGCTGACCCGCGCCCGGGAGGAAGGCCGCGCCGGTGTGCCCGCCGCCAAGGCCAGCCCCCACTCGGACGAGACCCTCACCCTGCCCGACCTGGCCGGCGAGATCACCGAAGAAGAGGACGCCATCAGCAAACTTTTCGACTGAACCAGACATCAGAAAGCGCCCTGCACGGAATGTCGTGCGGGGCGCTGTTTTTATTCTTCCGGCTGGGCGTCGGCTCGGCGGAACCAGGCGTAGATCTCGCCGGCCAGTTTGGGGCCGACGCCGGGGGTCTGGGCCAGGGCCGCGGCGTCGGCCTGGCGCACCGCCCCCACGCTCCCGAACTGGTGCATCAGGGCCTTGGCCAGCTTGGGGCCGACCCCCGGGATCTGGACCAGGGTGGACGAATAGCTCTTCTGGCGCATCTGCTGCTTGCGGTAGGCGTTGGCAAAGCGGTGGGTCTCGTCCTGGATGGCGGTGATGAAGGTGAAGGTGCCCCGGTTCATGCTGATGGCGATCTCCCGCCCGGCCCCGTCCACGATGGCACGGGTGCGGTGGCGGTTGTCCTTCACCATCCCGTAGAGGGAGACGTCCGCCAGAGCTGTCCCCGCCAGGGCGGCGTGGGCGGCGTTCACTTGGCCGCGGCCGCCGTCCATCAGGAGGAGGTCGGGCTTTTCGGCAAAGCCGGTGGTCTCCCCGGCGGCGGTACGGGCCTCGTACTCTCCGGCCCGGCGGGAGACCGTCTCGGCCAGGGAGGCGTAGTCGTCGGTGCCGGCCACCGTCCGCATCTTGAAGCGGCGGTAGTCGGCCTTGCTGGGCTTGCCGTCCCGAAAGACCACCATCCCGCAGACGCTGGTGCCGTCGCCCCAGTTGGAGATGTCGTAACTCTCGATCCGGCGGGGGGCGGTGGGCAGGCCCAGCACCTGGGCCAGCTCGTCCAGCAGCTTCTGCTCCCGGGCGGCGCGACCCCGCTCCCGGGCCAGCCGCTCCACCGCGTTGGTGTGGGCCATCTCCACCAGCCGGGCCTTGTCCCCCCGCTGGGGCTCGTAGAGCTGGACCTCGATACCCTGCTTCTCACTCAGCGCCTGGCGGAGGGCGTCGGCGTCGGCCGGCAGGGCATCCACCGCGATGATCCGGGGGATCTCCTCATCGTCCAGGTAATACCGTGGGAGGAACTCCTCCCGCACGCCGTCCAGGTCGGACCGGTCGTGAAAGACGAACTCCCGCTTGTCGGTCAGGCGGCCGTGGCGGTACCGCAGCACCGCCGCGCAGACGCTGTCCGGGGTGCCGGCCAGGGCCACCACGTCCATCTCCAGGCTCTCGTCCACCACCACCTTCTGCCCTTCGGTCACCTTGGTGATGGCGGCGATCTGATCCCGCAGAAGGGCGGCCGTCTCGAACTCCAGCCGCTCCGACGCCTCCTCCATCCGGCGGGTCAGGGTCTTGATGATGTCCTTCTTCCCGTAGCGGATGAGGTGGACCGCCCCCTTGACGGCCCGGTTGTATTCCTCACAGCTGATCTCCCCACTGCAGACCGCCATGCACTTGCCGATGTGGGCGTTGAGGCAGGGGCGGCCCTTCCCGATGTCCTGGGGGAAGCGGCGGCTGCACCGAGGCAGCAGGAAGGCGTCCTGGGCGCTTTCAGCCATCTCCCGGGCGGCAAAGCTGGAGGTATAGGGCCCGATGTACTCGGCCCCGTCCTCCTCCTTCTGGAGGGTGAAGGAGAGGCGGGGCCATTCCTCTTTGGTGATCTTGATGTAGGAATAGCCCTTGTCGTCCTTCAGCAGGATGTTGTACTTGGGGGTATGGGCCTTGATCTGGCTGGCCTCCAGCACCAGCGCCTCAAACTCGCTCTGGCAGACGATGACGTCAAAGCTGAAGGCGTGGGCGATCATCTGGCTGACCTTGTTGTCGTGGGGGACCCCCTCCCGGAAATACTGGCTGACCCGGGTGCGCAGCCGCTTGGCCTTGCCGATGTAGATGATCTCGTCGCTCTTGTCCCGGATGATATACACCCCGGGCAGCAGCGGCAGCATACACGCCTTCTGGTACAGTTCGGCCTTGGTCATCCTTTCACCTCTCTGCCGGAAAATGGAAAAAGGGCGAACGCAACGTCCGCCCCCATTCTACGATTCTTCTTCAGGCGCTTACTCAGCAAAGCCGGACTCCACCAGCTTGATCAGAGCCTCAACAGCAGCCTGCTCGTCGGCGCCGTCGGCAATGATCCGGATGCTGGTGCCCCCCACGATGCCCAGGGAGAGCACGCCCAGCAGGCTCTTTGCATTCACACGGCGCTCTTCCTTCTCGACCCAAATCGAAGACTTGAACTCATTGGCCTTCTGGATGAAGAAGGTGGCGGGGCGTGCATGGAGACCTACCTGATTTTCAACGGTAACTTCTTTTACATACATAGTAAAACGCTCCTATCTACTGTCGTAATGAAATGATGCAAATTGATGCAATGCATTGACACCTGCTGTCCCCCCTATTTTATCGCAGAGGACGAAAGTTGTACAGTCTTTCTTTGCAATTTTGGCGGTTTTCCCAATCCAATCCGGGACATTTTTCGCAAATTGTACCTTTTCCCTAAAATATATCCCTTTCTATTGGCTGTGCATACAAAAGTTTTCAACACATATGCACAAGTGGGCCGTCCTCTCAGTCCACGGCGCCTTCTTCCCCGCCGGGGCCGACAATGGGTCCGGCCGGGGCGGCGGCGGGTTCGGCGGCAGGGGCCGCCGGCTTTTTCTTCCGGCGGCGGGAGGGCTTTTGGGGCGGCGGGGTGCCGTCCCAGCCGCCGGCGGCCAGGTAGGCCTCCCAGAGGTCGGGGCGGCGCTCCCGGGTGCGCTGGCGGCTCTGTTCCCCTCGCCAGTCGTCCACCGCCTTGTGGTTGCCGCTGAGGAGGATGGGGGGGACGGCCCGTCCCTCCCAGACTTCCGGGCGGGTGTACTGGGGGTACTCCAGCAGGCCGTTCCAGTAGCTCTCCTCCTCATAGCCCTTTTGCTCGGCCAGGACGCCGGGCTGGAGCCGCAGGACGCTGTCGGCCACTACCAGGCTGGCCAGCTCGCCGCCGGTGAGGATGTAGTCCCCGATCGAGATCTCCTCGTCGGCGAAGGCCTCAATGACCCGCTCGTCGATCCCCTCGTAGTGGCCGCAGACCAGCAGCAGGCTGTCGTACTGGGCCAGACGGCGGGCGTGGGCCTCGGTGTACCGCTGCCCCCCCGCCGTCATGAACACGATATGCGGCGCAGGACGGCCCTGTTCCGCCACCTGGCGCTGGATGTCCCGGATGCAGTCGGCAATGGGCTGGGCGTAGAGCACCATCCCGCAGCCGCCCCCGTAGGGGTAGTCGTCGGTCTGCTTCTGGCGGTTGAGGGTGTAGTCCCGGATCTGGTGGCAGTGGGTCTCGATGTGGCCCCGCCGGGCGGCCCGGCCCAGAATGCTCTCATCCAGCACACGCTGGCACATCTCGGGGAAGAGGGTCGCAATGTCCACGCGCATCCCCATCTCAGCCGTCCTCCCGCTCGCTGGCGGCGCCGTCATCCAGCAGGCCGGGGATGGGCGTCACCGTGATGTACCCCTCGGGGGGGTTCCGCTCTTTCAGGAAGGCGTCCACCCCGGGGAACATATACTCCTTGCCGTTCGGGGCCTTGACGGTATAGATATCCTGGGGGCCGGGACGGTCAACGCTGGTGACCACCCCGTAGACCTTGCCGGTGTTGGCGTCCCGGACCTCGCAGCCGATCAGATCAGCCACATACCAGCGCCCCGGGGCCAGCCGGACGTCGTCCCGGTCGAAGTAGAAAGCCTGGCCCCGCAGGGCCCGGGCCGCGTCCATGTCGTTCACACCGGAAAACTTGACCAGGGCCATCCGGCCCATCGGGCGGATGCTCTCAAAGGCCAGGCTGCGGCCCCCCGCCGGGCTGAAATAGAGCTTGCCCGCCGGGCGGAGGAAGTCCACCCCGTCGCACCAGAGCTCCATCTTGACCTCGCCCCTGACGCCGTGGGTGGAGACCACCCGCCCGGCTTCCAGATACTGCTGCATAGCTCCTCCTTTTTATACAAACAAAAGCCGTCCGGCCAAAACGGCGGACGGCCTTGCAACCAAAAGCGGCTCAGTCGATCTCAACAAGGATCTTTTCATCGACGCGCACGGCGGCGGCCCGCATGACCACCCGGATGGCCTTGGCGATCCGGCCCTGCTTGCCGATGACCCGGCCCATATCCCCTTCCGCCACGCTCAGGTGGTAGACGATGGTGCCGTCCTCCCGCGGGGGACCGACCGTCACGGTGACGGCGTCCTTGTCCTCCACCAGGCCGCGGGCTACTGTCAGCAACAGCTCCTGCATATGACCATCCTCCGCTTACAGAATCTCGGACTTCTTGAGCAGGTAGCGGACGGTGTCGGTGGGCT
>CAZEIG010000076.1:0-8844 GCA_964511805.1 uncultured Faecalibacterium sp. | reverse complement strand
GCAAGATCATCAACATCTGCTCAATGATGAGCGAGCTGGGCCGCGAGACCGTCTCGGGCTATGCGGCGGCCAAGGGTGGCCTCAAGATGCTGACCAAGAACATCGCCTCTGAGTTCGGCCAGTATAACATCCAGTGCAACGGCATGGGCCCCGGGTACATTGCCACCCCCCAGACCGCGCCCCTCCGCGAGCGCCAGCCCGACGGCAGCCGCAGCCCCTTCGACGCTTTCATCAGCTCCAAGACTCCGGCCGGACGCTGGGGCGAGCCGGAGGACATGGTGGGCCCCTGCGTGTTCCTGGCGTCCCACGCTTCCGACTTTGTCAACGGCCAGATCCTCTACGCCGACGGCGGCATCCTGGCCTACCTCGGCAAGCAGCCGGGCTAACGCCGCTTGCCGTTTTTTGAAAAAAGCGGCGCAAAAACTTTTCGGCAACCATCGTTTGTGGGGGGCCGGAAGGTGCGTCGGTTCTGTTGCAACCAGCGTTTAGGCCTTTACGTTTTCCCGCTTTTCTAACGAAAAACGGGAAAAAATCAATATGAACCGGCGGCTCCCCTGCATGAAAATGCGGGGGAGTTTTTTGTTTGGCATTTGGCCGTTTTTTTGCCCGGTGCGAATATTCCGCTTCCTTCTGTCTCAAACTAAGGGCAACACCCGTACACAGGTTTCAAACCGAAGGAGAAGCGAAACGATGGAGCATATCAGGAATTTTCTGCGGGGCAAGGGCTTTGCGCTGGCCCTGCTGGCCTGCGTGGCGGCGGCCGCAGCCGTCGGCGTGTGGGCCGTGCGGACGGTCCGGGATCAGATGGCCGAGGACCTCGGCCAGAGCCCGAGCCAGAACATCACCGGGGAAGAGACCTACCCCGGCATCGAGGAAGGTCTGACCATCGATACCGAGGAGGCGGAACAGTTATGGGAGCAGGATACAGCCAGCGTGGCTCAGTCGGTCGCCAACGTGCCCGAGCCGAGCTCGTCCAGCGCATTGTCTGGTGCACCGTCTGGCTCTGGTTCTGTGCGCGAGCCCTCCGAACTGCATACCGAATTGCCCGCTGCCAGCGTCTCTGCCGGCTCGGGGTACACGCGGCCTGTCTCTGGACAGCTGCTCGCCGTCTGGAGTGGGGACGACCTGGTCTATAACGAGACCCTGGGCGACTGGCGGACCCACAACGGCGTCGACTACGCCTGCACCGCAGGGGAGGACGTCCTCTCGCCGGTGAGCGGCACGGTGGAGAGCCTGGCCGCCGAGGGCAACTGGGGCGTTGTGGCGGCCATCCGTGACGCCGAAGGCCGTCTGTGGCGGATCAGCGCCCTGGACAGCGCCGCCGTCAGCCAGGGCGACGCGGTGACCGCCGGCCAGAAACTGGGTCAGGCCGGGTCCATCCCCGGCGAGAGCGCCCTGGATAGCCATATCCATCTCGAGGTTTTGGAAGAGGACAAGTACCTCGACCCGGTCAAGCCGATCGGAAACTGACGACAAAAAAGGCAGACGCCTTGAACGGTGGATACCGTTTGGAGGTGTCTGCCTTTTATGATTTTACGGTTCAGGCTTCGGGCTTGAGGGGGTGTAGAAGTAGGAGGTGGTGGCGCCGGCGCCGGTGATGAAGGCGCCCTTGTCGCTCATCAGCAGCTCGGCCACATTGGCCACCTCGTCGGCGGTGCCGGGACGGCCGGCGGGGCACTTGGCGAACATATTCTTGTAGAAGTCTCCGCGGGGGCCGTTGAACTCATCCAGGGCCAGCGGGGTGACGATGATGCCGGGGCTGATCGAGTTAACCCGGGTGCCCTTTTCGCCCCACTTGACTGACTCGGCCATCACACGCTTCTCGTTGCAGCGCTTGGCCAGCTGCCCCGGCCCAAGTGCATCTACTGGATGCACACCATCTCCTTCTGGTCCGACGCGATCCGCAAGGAGCTGGCATTCAACGAGAACGCCGAGAACGCCCAGATCGTCGGCTGCGAGCTGCAGCAGGCCTTCGACTTCGAGGGCCGCACCTTTGACCCCGAGCACCCCTATGAGGCCATGGTCGACAGGACGGGGACAAGAGCATCACCGAGATCACCGGCCACGCCCGGGGCGCCCACTACCTCGACCCCTCGGTCCGGACGGTGGTGGACATCGGCGGGCAGGACAGCAAGGTGATCCGGCTGGACGAAAATGGCGCGGCCCTCTTTGCCGCCGATATGGTCGAATGAACCGATAAGATTACAAATGGCAAAAGAAAAGCACTGTCCATTCGGTAGAATGGGCGGCGTTTTTTCTATGAATTGAATATTTCAGCTCTGCAGGACGAAGTCGCAGCGGCCCTCGATGCCAAAGGCCTCGAAGTACTTTTCTTCCAGCGGGATCCAGCGGGTGCGGAAGTTCTCAAGGTTGACCCCCGGGCGCTGGCCCGCGCAGCTGGAAGGCGTGGCAGTCGAAGGGGCGGTAACTGGCGTCCCGTCCGGCCTGCAGCGGCGCAAGGGCCTCGGTGTAGAACCGTTCCCGGTCGACGTTGCCGCCCGGCTCGGCCAGGCGGGCCGGGGTGTGCTGCTCCGGCCGGAGGAAGAAGTCGTCCATGTGGACCAGGGTGGCGTCCCAGCGCTCTGCCAGCGCAGCCGCCAGAGTGCTTTTGCCGCTGCCGCACTGGCCGTCGATGGCGACAAAGACCCGTCCCTTCTGGGTCAGGGTGGCCTGGATGGCCTGCGCCAGGGCGTCGAAGCCGGTCAGGGTGGAGAAGGGGTTATTGGAAGTGTTGTTTTTCATAGGCAATTTTCCTTTTTGTGATGGGCGCGGCGTATTTGTCTACTTTATTATATAATAGAAGCACAAAACTGCAAGCAGAAATATGGATGGCTTTTTGGTAAAACGGTGCAGAAAAGCTGTTGCTTTTTTCCACCGCAGATGGTATTCTTAGACAAGAAGCGTTCGGGCCTCCTGCGGCCCGCCCAAAAGGACAGGAAGGAGACAAACCTATGAGCAAGATCATCTTCATCGACGTAGACGGCACCCTTGTGGATTATGAAAACAACCTGCCGGATTCGGCCGTGCGGCACGGGCCGCGGGGCACCGGGTCTATGTCTGTACCGGCCGCAGCAAGGCCGAGGTCTACCCGCCCCTCTGGGAGATCGGGCTGGACGGGATGATCGGCGGCAACGGCAGCTATGTGGAGGACCATGGGAAGGTGGTCATGCACCAGCTCATCACCGTCGAACAGGCCCGCCGAATTGTAGACTGGCTCCACAGCCGGAAGCTGGAGTTCTACCTCGAGAGCAATAACGGCCTGTTTGCCAGCGAGCACTTTGAGACTGCTGCCCTGCCCGCCATGCAGGAGTACAGCCGCCGGAAGGGCCGTTCGGCGAATATCACGGTGCGCCAGGCCTTCCCCGACATGATCTTCGGCGGCGAGCTCTACCGGGACGACCTGAACAAAGTCAGCTACCAGGACTTTCTTGACACCAAAGAGCAGTTCCCCGATATGCAGAACGGCACCTGGGGCGGCGCAGGGGAGACTGCTCTCTTCGGCGACATCGGCGTCAAGGGGATCACCAAGGCCAACGCCATCCAGCATGCTGGACTACCTCGGCGCCAAAGTGGAGGACACCATCGCCTTCGGCGACGCCAGGATCGACATCCCGATGCTGGAGTATTGCGCCTACGGCGTGGCTATGGGCAGCGGCGGCGACGAAGACGGCCTCTACAACGCCTTTGTCAAACTGGGTCTGATCGAGGCGGGCGTATAAGGATAGACAGTAAAGGGCGCGGTTACCCATGCGGGGCTGCGCCCTTTTTGCGGTGGCCGCCGTCTGGAGTGAGACTCCGAAGTGGAGGAACAAATAAAAAAGAAAAATTATGCCGAAAAGAAGGCTGGAGAAAAATTTTGCTTTGGGCATCTCTTTCCGCTGCTGAAAGGTAAGAAGAGGCCCCCGCTTCCACCGGCTAACGGCCTTGTCGGTGACGTGGAGCTTTCCGCCGGGGCGGCCTGGGCCAGGCCCTGCTCTTTTCGCGTCTGGGCGATGAATGCGCCGAATTTCTTTGCGTCCATGATGTTATAGTATACCGTCCGGCGCGGCCCGCTGCAACCGATGAAAAAACAAACAGCTTGCCTGCGAGCTCTACGATTCGTTTGCCCATGGCCTGCCGGGAAGTGTGGACGGAGCCGTTTTCACTTTTTTCACTTTGTGAAAAATATGGGTAGACAAAAGGACTGGGATATGTTATCTTTATGTCATACGGAAAGCGTTTGTGCCGTGGCGTTGAGAAGGGCCGGCGGGGCGGCGCTTTCTTGGAGGGCGGAAAGGCTCGTGTGCAGGGACCGGACGCCCGAAAACGATGCATCAACGCGAAGTGAATAGAAGAAAGGAAAAGGATCCAGCATGAAAAAGATTTCCCGCAAAGGTTTCCTCAAGATTGCGGCTGCAGCGGCCATGAGCGGCGTCACCGCCGGTGCGCTGGCGGCTTGCGAGTCGGCCAGCTCGGCCGCATCGGGGGCTGCCTCCGGCGCAGCTTCGGTGCCGGCCGGCGCGACCTACATCCCCGGCACCTATGAGGGGACTGCGCAGGGCATTTCCTCCACCGTCAAGGTCACCATGACCTTCAGCGAGAGCGCCGTCACCGACGTGGTGGTGGATACCTCCGGCGAGACTGCTTCCTACGGCGCGGCCGCCGCCGACGAGCTCCGCCAGCAGCTGCTGGAAGCCGGCACCGCCGAGATCGACGGCGTGTCCGGCTCCACCATCACCTCGGACGCCGTCATCAAGGCCGCCCAGAGCTGCTATGCCCAGGCCCGGGGCGAGGCTGTGGTCACCTCGGTCCAGCTGCCCACCGGCGACGAGAACGACTGGCTGGGCACCGAGCCCGAAATCGACGAGGCCGCCATCACCGAGACCTGGGACACCGACATCCTGATCGTCGGCGCAGGCAACGGCGGTATGTGCGCCGCCGCCTATGCCGCCCAGAACGGCCTCAACTTCCGGATCATCGAGCAGAACAGCGCTGTGCAGGATACCCGCCACTGGTACGGCGCCATCGATACCTCCGCCGCCCAGGCTGCCGGTGCCGAGCCCTGCGACCGCGCCAAGCTGCTGAGTGAGATCTCCCGCTATGCCTCTGGCAAGTGCGACCAGCGGGTCGTCAAGACTTGGATCAATGAGTCGGCCGCTATGCACGACTTTGTCGCCGGCATTCTGGAAGGCGAGTATGGCTGGACCTGCGAATTCACCTCCGGTTCCGAGGCGACCTGGCCCGCAGAGAACGCCGAGCACAACACCGATTATCTCTACCCCGTCCAGGAGCACAACTACATGGCTTCTGAGACCGCTTCCGGTATGCAGCGCAACCAGGCCTTCCAGGACTACATCGAGAAGCTGGGCTACTCCATTGACTTCAACACCGCCCTGGCCAAGCTGGAAAAGGACGACATCGGCCGGATCACCGGCGTCATCGCCCAGAGCAATGACGACGGCCACTTCATCCGGATCAACGCGGCCCAGGGCGTCCTGCTGGCCTGCGGCGGCTACCCCGGCAACCCCTACATGATGGAGCAGCTGGACCCCCTGGGCACCAGCGTCACCACCGCCTGCTCCTACTCGCCCGCTGACCGCGGCTACGGCATCCGCGCCGCCGTCTGGGCCGGCGCCAACCTTGACAAGGAGGCTGCCCCCATGCTGTTCGACCGCGGCCTGGTGCCTCCGGGACAGGACGCCGGCTATGTGGACAGCCCCAGCTCCTACGGCGGCAAGGCCTTCCCCGGCCCCATCCGCCAGTACAACCCCGGCACCCAGCCCTTCCTGAAGGTCAACCGCCACGGCCAGCGTTTTGCCAATGAGAGCTGCCCCTACAACGACATCGTCTACGCCGCGGCCCACCAGCCGGGCCGGGTCTACGCCCAGATCCACGACGACAACTGGTATGAGGACGTCCAGCGCTTCCACACCATCGGCTGCTCGGCCCAGACCCGGAACGGCGGCCCCGACTACGTCCTGCCCAAGATGGAGGAGGCCGAGGAGCAGGGTCTCTTCTTCCGCGCCGACACCCTGGACGAGCTGGCCGACAAGCTGGGCTTCACCGGCGAGGACAAGGAAAACTTCCTGGCTACCGTTGAGCGGTACAATGAGCTCTACGATGCCCAGGAGGACGCCGACTTCGGCAAGCCGGCCTACCGTCTGAGCGCCATCCGTCAGCCGCCCTTCTACGGCTGCTGGCTGGGCGCCTCCCTCCTGACCACCGAACAGGGCATCGCCATCAACGAGAATGGCCAGGCCCTGGACACCAGCAATGAGCCGATGGAGGGCCTGTACATCACCGGCGATATGTCGGGCAGCTTCTTCGCCAACAACTACCCCTGCCTGATGGCGGGCGTGGCTATGGGCCGCACCCTGACCTTCGCCATCAAGGCCATCAAGCAGATGGCCGGGCTGGAGTAATTTCCCCCCGCCTGAGGGCAAAAAGAAACAAAAAAGCGCCGTGGGACGGTCTTGCGTAGGCCGTCCCACGGCTTTTTCTGTTGTTTATCCGTCCGCTTCGGCCTGCAATTCCTCGAAGGCGGCGATCTTTTCGGCGTTGGTCAGCGACTGGCGGACATCGGGCGGCAGGCCGCCCAGAGAGGGTGCCGTCGTACGCAAAAATCTGTTTGAGTATCTGAATATGGCTGTGGACTACAATGATGTCATCAATGTCAGTACCAAAAACGGCAACGCTGTAGTGATGAGTGAAGAAGAGTATAATGGCCTTGTTGAGACGTTCTATCTGCTCAGTCTACCTGCCACACGTGAGGAAATCCTTACCGGATTAGAAACGCCAGTCAGTGAGTGTGTTCCTCTTGAAGAGGTCGACTGGTGATGTACAAGGTTGTCTTTACAGAAACGGCTCTCAAACAACTACCTAACCTCAAAGCAGCGGGGCTTTCCAGCAAAGCAAAAGCATTGGCTGAGCTTCTGTCAGAAGATCCTTGCCGCAACCCGCCGTCATATGAAAAACTGGCTGGCAGTTTGAAGGGAGCATACTCTCGGCGGCTGAATATTCAGCATAGACTTGTTTATCAGGTGTTGGAGGAAGAGAAAACCATTAAAATTCTCAGCTTGTGGTCACATTATGAATTTTAGACGAGGCTGCTGCAAAATCAATATTTTGCAGCAGCCTTTTTATGGGGTTATTCCCGGATCTGCCCGTCGCCGCGGATGATATATTTGTAGGTGCAGAGCTCGGCCAGGCCCATGGGGCCGCGGGCGTGGAGCTTCTGGGTAGAGATGCCCATCTCGCAGCCGAGGCCGAACTCGCCGCCGTCGGTGAAGCGGGTGGAGCAGTTGACATAGACCGCCGCGCTGTCGACGGCGGCGGTGAAGAGGGCGATGTGGGCCGGCGTCTGGCTGAGGATGGCATCGCTGTGGCTGGTCGAGTGCGCGGCGATGTGGCCCACCGCCTGCTCGACGCTGTCCACCACCCCCACCGCCAGGATATAGTCGAGGAATTCGGTGTCGAAGTCGGCGGGGCCGGCCGGGGCGCCGGGGATGATGGCCGCGGCACGGGGGTCCAGCCGGAGCTCCACCGGGTGGAGGCCGCGGGCCGCCCGGTCGGGGCCGAGGCGCTGGGCCAGCCGTGGCAGGAACTGGGCCGCGATGTCCTTGTGGACCAGACAGACCTCCTCGGCGTTGCAGACGCTGGGGCGGCTGGCCTTGGCGTTCTCGATGATGGCGAGGGCCTTGTCCTGGTCGGCGGTGCCGTCCACATAGATGTGGCAGATGCCGGTGCCGGTCTGGATGCAGGGGACCTTGGCGTTCTCGACGCAGGCGCGGATCAGCCCTGCACCGCCCCGGGGGATCAGCAGGTCGACGTAGCCCACCGCCGTCATCAGGGCGTTGGCCGAGGCGTGGGTGGTGTCCTCGATGAGGCAGACGGCGGTCTCGGGCAGGCCGGCGGCGTCGACCCCCTGTCGCAGGGCGTCGACGATGGCCTTGCTGGAGCGCCAGGCCTCCTTGCCGCAGCGGAGGATGCAGGCGTTGCCGCTCTTGAGGGCCAGGGCCGCGGCGTCGCTGGTGACGTTGGGGCGGCTCTCGTAGATGATGGCGATGACCCCCATCGGGACGGCGGTCTTTTCGATGACCAGGCCGTTGGGCCGCTCGATCCGGCGGAGGACGGCCCCCACCGGGTCGGGCAGGATCGCCGCCTCCCGGATGCCCTGGGCCATCCCGTCCAGCCGCTTGCCATTGAGGGCCAGCCGGTCCAGCATGACATCCGAGATATGCCCCCGGGCGGCGTCCAGGTCGGCGGTGTTGGCGGTCAGGATGGCCGTCCGGTTGGCAGGGTCCTCCAGGGCGGCGGCCATCCCCAGCAGGGCGCGGTTGCGCTGTTCGGTGGGGGCCAGGGCCAGCGGGCCTTTGGCGGCCCGGGCGGCGGTCAAGATTTCCTGTGTGGTCATGGGACAGCCTCCTTTGTTTCAGTGTGTGGGCCGGGGCTGGGCCGCAAAGCGGGTGCCTGCGGCCTCGCCGTTGGCGATCTTATAGAGCAGCTCGGGGTGGGCACCGTTGGCGATCACCATCTCGACGCCGTCGGCGGTGACCATCTGGGCCGCCCGCAGTTTGGTCAGCATCCCGCCGGTGCCCAGGGCCGAGCCGGCCCCGTCGGACAGGCGGAGGATATCGGGGGTGACCTGCTCCACCAGGGGGATCAGCTTGGCGTCGGGGTGGGGGCGGGGGTTGGCGGTGTACAGCCCGTCGATGTCGCTGAGCAGGACCAGCAGGTCTGCCCGGGCGCAGCAGGCCACGATGGCCGCCAGGGTATCGTTGTCGCCGATGGAGGCGATCTCCATGGTGGAGACGCTGTCGTTCTCGTTGATGATGGGCAGGGCGCCCAGCTCCAGCAGGCGGTAGA
>CAZEIG010000075.1:0-8893 GCA_964511805.1 uncultured Faecalibacterium sp. | reverse complement strand
TACATCATGTCCTCCTACTCGGGCCAGATCACCGAGCTGAACATCTCCGAGGGCGCCTATGTGGAAGAAGGCGACCTGATTGCCCACATCAAGAGCACCGACCTCGATTTACAGCAGAGCCAGCTCGAAAACCAGCTTGCCATCTACCAGCCCCAGCTGTCCCAGTACAACAAGCTGATCCAGTCCATCCAGGACAACACCAACTATTTCAGCGAGTCTGACCCCAACGACCAGACCTATTATTACCAGTACGAGACTTACCAGAGCCAGGTCGCCCAGCACACCTTCGACTCCTCGGCCTACCGCGCCGCCGGCTACACCGAAGCACAGATCCAGTCGATGATGGAGCAGAACCAGAGCGAGTTGGAACAGATCTACTACTCCGCCCTCCAGTCGGCGGCCCAGAACGTCAGCAGCATCCAGGCCAACATCGAAAGCCTGCAGTCCCAGCTCGACGCCCTGAGCACCGGCGCCAACGACTACTACATCTACGCCCCCACCTCCGGCGTCATCCACATGGACACCCCCTACAACGTCGGGATGGTCCTGTCCGCCGGCGCGGTGCTGGCCACCGTCTCCAGCGAGAACGCGGATTATGAGATCATCGCCTACGCCTCCCTCAGCGACCGTCCCCTGCTGGACGTCGGCGACCCCTGCACCATCGCCGTCACCGGCCTGGCGCAGACTGCCTACGGCACCCTGACCGGCACCGTCACCGCCATCGACAGCGACGTCACCACCTCCAACGGCACCTCCTTCTACAAGGTGACCGTCCGCCCCGACAGCACCTATCTTATCAGCAAGAGCGGCGACCAGGTTGACCTGTCCAACGGCATGGGCGTCACCGCCCGCGTCCAGTACGACGAAGTCACCTACTTCCAGTACGCGCTGGAGGCCCTCGGTGTTTTAGTCCGTTAAGTATATCCCGCAAGAGGTATCACATGAAGTTTTTTGCAAAACGGCTGGCGGCCGGCCTGCTGCTGGCTGCCGTGACCATCGGGGCGGCGGTGCCCGCCGGCGCCATCAGTCTGCCGTCCATCCAGTGGCCCTTCCGCCGGGTGGCGGTGGAAAGCATCAACCCCGGCGAATATAACGCCACCATGGTGGTGGGCACCACCCAGCAGCTCAAACCCACCGTCTACCCCGAGGACGCCACCGACCCCACCATCACCATAACCTCCGAGGACATAAGCATCATCCAGGTGGGCGAAAACGGGCTGATCGGGGCGATGTCGGTGGGCACCACCCGGGTGGCGGCCACCGCCGGCGACATCACCATCTACTATGACATCACCGTCGTACCCGACCCGTCCACCGTCGTGGCCGACATGGACGCGGCCATCTCCGCCAGCGAGATCGCCCTGGGCGATACCGCCAGCATTTCGGTGTCGGTCAGCCCCACCTCTGCCGCTTCCACCGCCACCGTGACCTTCTCCTCCTCGAATGAGAGCGTGGCCACCGTCAACAACTTTGGCCGGGTCACCGCGGTGGGCAAGGGCAGCGCCACCATCACCGTCACCTGCGGGGACATTGTCCGGACGGTCAGCGTCAGCGTCTACATCCCCACCGACGGCATCCACCTCAACACCAACTACCTGGTCCTCAAGCCGGGCGAGACGGCCCAGATCACCGGCAGCGTCTCCCCTTCCACTGCGCCGCAGGGGCTCAGCTTCCGCTCCAGTGATCGCAGCGTGGCCACCGTCAGCGGCAGCGGCCTGGTGACGGCGGTGGGCACCGGCTCCACCTCCATCATCGTCTCGAACGGCGACTCGTCCAGCATGGTGACGGTCATCGTCAACCGGGGCGGCAGCTCCAGCAGCTCCAGCAGCGGCGGGGCCGGCTCAGGCAGCGACGGCGGCGACAGCACCGACACCGCCGCCGACCCCATCGTCCAGCAGATCAACGACGCACAGGGCGACTTCGTCAACCTGAACCAGGCCGACGTCCCGGTCGTCACCACCGAGATGCTCAGCGCCCTCCGCCGCACTGGCAAGAGCCTCAGCGTCATCGGCGACGGCTATATCCTGACCATCGACGGCAGCGCCATCCGCAACACCCAGAACGCCCTCTCCACTGCGGTCACCTTCACCCCCAGCACGACCGAGAACGGGGTGGAGTTCTCCCTCAACGAGGGCGGCGGGATGCCCTGCACCGTCTCCCTGACTCTGACCGGCGACAGCGCCAACTACAGCCGCCTCTACCTTTACAATGAGGCCGCCGGGCGGTGGCAGTACCTGAACAGCTACAGCGACGGGGTTGTCACCACCGACACCGCCGGCCGCTACCTGCTGACCAACGACACCCTGACCTTTGTCCATCTGAACATCTACGCGCTGGCAGCCGCCGGCGTGGTCCTCGTGGCGATCATCGTGGTATACATCGCCGTCAAGAAGAGGTACTGGTTCTGGTGATGCAGGCCATCCATATAAGAACTTACCTTCACCTACGCACACAAAGCCCCGCCTCCGCCCGGAGGTGGGGTTTTGTGCTGTACTGAACAAAATGCCGCGTGATTTTTTGTAAAAAATGTCCTTCCCTCCCCTTGCACCCCCATCCAAAAGGGAGTATAATACAGGCAGACAGGCGCTTGCCTGCCGCGCCGCACACCCCGGCAGGGCGGGCGGCATATAAACAGATCAATGGAGATCAACAGAGTAAGGCTGTGCGCGTTAAGTGCCGCATCAACGGGGAGTTGTGCTGCGGATGAAGGCGAAGTTTTCCCGCGGTGCACAGCCTGCATCCCGCTGCTGCATAGACTTGGGCGCGGGCCGTGGCATACCCGCGGCCCTGGCGTGAACGCTGCCGATTCACGGCCCTCCTTTGTGCGGTTTGTCGCATGAGGGAGGGCCTTTTCCGTCCTCCCGCAACCTTTCAGGAGGCTTTATCATGGAACACAACAGATCCCGATCCCTGCGCACCCTGACCTTCTGCGCCCTGCTCGTCGCCATGAGCATCGTGTTCAGCCGGGTGCTGAGCATTTCCACCGGCTTTTTGCGGTTCAACCTGGGCAGCCTGCCGGTGGTGCTGGCGGCGGTCCTTTTCGGGCCGGGGGCCGGCTTTGCGGTGGGCGCCCTGGCCGACATGGTCGGCGGCGTCCTGGCCGGCTACGCCATCAACCCCCTCATCACCCTGGGCGCCGGCGCGGTGGGGCTGTTCGCAGGGCTGGGCTGGCGGTACCTGCCCGCCCGGCATGACAGCGTCCGGCTGGCCGCCGGCATCCTGCTGGGGCACATCGTCGGCTCGATGGCCATCAACTCCCTGGCGCTGCGGCTCTTCTACAGCTACGCCTGGGGTGTGCTAGCGGCCCGCATCCCCAACGCCCTCATCCTGGCCGCGGCCGAGTTCGTCCTGATGCGGGCCCTGCTGGAGAACCGAGCCCTGCTGGCGGCGGCCCGCGGCGGCCATACGGGGAGGCGGTCCTGATGAACTACCAGGAAGCCCTCGCCTACATCCATGCCGTCTGCTGGCAGGGCCACAAACCGGGCCTTGTGCGGATCCGCGCCCTGCTGGACGCCCTGGGCCGCCCCGAAGCGAGGCTGCGGTTCGTCCACGTCGCCGGCACCAACGGCAAAGGCAGCACCGCCGCCATCCTGGACAGCTGCCTGCGGGCCGCCGGTTACCGGGTGGGGCTGTTCACCTCCCCCTACATCGAGCGCTTCAACGAGCGGATCCAGGTGGACGGCCAGCCCATCCCCGACGATGGCCTGGTCCGGCTGGTGGAGCGGGTCCAGCCCGCCGCGGCCGCCATGGCCGACGTCCCCACCGAGTTCGAGATCATCACTGCCCTCGGGATGCTCTACTTTGCCGAGCGGCAATGTGACATCGTGGTGCTGGAGGTAGGGCTGGGCGGCGCGCTGGACTCCACCAACGTCATACCCACCCCGGAATGCGCCGTCATCACCGCCCTCGGGATGGACCACGTCAAGGAGCTGGGCCCCACCATCGCCGACATCGCCGCCGCCAAAGCGGGGATCATCAAGCCGGGCGGGCCGGTGGTCAGCTACGGCGGCGTCCCCGAAGCCGACGCAGTCATCGCCCAGACGGCCGCCGCTATGCACGCCCCCCTCACCGTCCTGGACTTCACCAAGCTGCGGGTACGCGCCGCCGGCCTCGACGGCCAGACCTTCGATTTTGACGGGCTGGAGGAGCTCTCTCTGCCCCTTCTGGGCAGCTACCAGCCCAACAATGCCGCCGTAGCCATCACCGTCCTGCGGGTGCTCCAAAGCCGCGGCTGGCGCATCCCCGACAAAGCCATCCGGCAGGGTCTGACCGAGGTGCGCTGGCCGGGCCGCTTTGAACTGCTCCGCCGGGACCCGCCCTTCCTGCTGGACGGCAGCCACAACGCCCACGGGATGCGGGCCACCGCCGAGAGCCTGCGGGCCCGCTTCCCCGGGGAGAAGTTCGTCTTTCTGGTCAGCATCATGGCCGACAAGGACGCGGACGATATGCTTCGGCTGCTGCTGCCGCTGGCCAGGCGTTTTGTGACGGTGACCGCCCCCAGCCCCCGCGCCATCCCGGCCGGGGAGCTGTCCGCCCGGATCGAGGCGCTGGGCGGACAGGCGGAGGCGGCGGAGAGCATCCCTGCCGCCGTCGCCCGGGCCGATACCCTCGCAGAAGGCGGACCGGTGGCTGCACTGGGGACCCTCTACTTCTCCGGCGATGTCCGGCACACAGTCCAGGCGCTGGCCGGCGTCTAATACCTTCCGGACACCTTCACATCGATATTTCAGGCTGGAAAAGCCTTTTCATCTGCTCTTCTCCGTTTCGGGTCCGGCCCGGAATGGGCCTTTGCCGCTTCCAAATTAAAACGTTTTGTTAATATTTTGAATTTTTTCACGAATCGAATTGCCAGCATCTTAAAAACATGTTATACTTTATCTTGTATCCAATACATTTTCTTTTAGGAAAGGAGCAAAGAATTGATCAAAAAAAATGTACTCTATGAGAAACTGAAAGAGTCGATCGATTCGGTCCTGCCCATTGCGCTGATCGTGAGTGTACTCTGCCTTTTCTTCGTCCCAGTGGGTTCAGGGCTGCTGCTCTCCTTCCTGCTGGGCACCATCCTGATCATCGTCGGCATGGCCCTGTTCAACCTGGGATCGGAGCAGTCGATGACCCAGATCGGCAACCTGATCGGCTCACGGATGACCAAGTCGAAAAACGTCTGGCTCATTCTGATCCTCAGCTTCATCATGGGCGTGGTCATCACCATTGCCGAGCCTGACCTGCAGGTGCTGGCCACCTATGTGCCCGGCATCAACCGGATGGCCCTGATCCTCACCGTGTCGGTGGGTGTGGGCCTCTTCCTGATGGTTTCGATGATCCGCATCCTGATGGGCATCCACCTGCGGTGGCTACTGCTGGGCTTTTACGCTGTGGTCTTTGTGCTGGCCTTCCTGTCCGATCCCGACTTTCTGTCGGTGTCCTTTGACTCGGGCGGCGTGACCACCGGCCCCATGACCGTCCCCTTCATCATGGCGCTGGGCGTCGGCGTGGCCTCCATCCGCAGCGACGAAAAGGCCAAGGATGACAGCTTCGGTCTGGTGGCCCTCTGCTCCATCGGGCCCATCCTGGCGGTGCTGCTGCTGGGCTTCCTCTACCCCGACAGCACCGGCACCACCACCATGCTGGTGGACGAGTACACCGACACGGTCGCCTTGGGCTGGGGCTACATCGAGGCCCTGCCCGACTACATGATGGAGGTCGTCACGGCCCTGGCCCCCATCTTCGTTTTCTTCCTGCTGTTCCAGATGGTCACCCTCAAGCTGCCCCGGCCGCAGTTGGCCCGGATCGTGGTGGGCATCCTCTACACCTATGTGGGCCTGGTGCTCTTCCTGACCGGCGTCAACGTCGGCTTTGCCTCGCTGGGCTACGTCCTGAGCGCCGAGATGGTCGACCGGGGGATGAGCCTGCTGCTGATCCCCCTGGCCATCCTGATGGGCTGGTTCATCATCAACGCCGAGCCCGCCGTCCACGTCCTGAACAAGCAGGTCGAGGACCTGACCAGCGGCGCTATTTCGGCCAAGGCAATGGGCCTGAGCCTCTGCATCGCAGTCGCCATCGCCAACGGCCTGGCCATGATCCGTGTCCTGACCGGCATCTCGATCCTCTGGATCGTAGTGCCCGGCTATCTGATCGCCCTGACCCTGACCTTTGTGGTGCCGCCCATCTTCACCGCCATCGCCTTTGACTCGGGCGGCGTGGCCTCCGGCCCGATGACGGCCACCTTCATGCTGCCCTTCGCGATGGGCGCCTGCAACGCCCTGGGCGGCAACATCATGACCGACGCCTTCGGCCTGGTGGCCCTGGTAGCCATGATGCCCCTCATCACCGTCCAGGTGATGGGCGCCATCTACGTCATCAAGCTGCGCCGGTCTGTGTCTGCACCCGCGGTCCAGCCCCTGCCGGCCTATGGCGACGACGAGATCATCGAGCTGTGGGAGGTGGCCTGAATGGAGCTTTATTACGTTATCAGCATTACCGACCGTGACCAGGTGCCCGAGATGACCAACCTGCTGCAGAGCCTCGACCTGCGGATGGGCCTGGTCATGCTGGGCAAAGGCACGGCTACCAGCGAACAGCTGTCCATTTACGGCCTGTCCAACACCGAAAAGGCCATCATTTCGACGGTGGCCGACGGCGACGCCACCAGGCAGCTGATCCGCGCAGCCAAGCGCAAATTGTTTATGGACATCCCGGGCAACGGCATTATGCTGACCGTCCCGATGAAGAGCGTAGGAGGAGGGAGAACCTTGGCATACCTGACTGGAGACAAGACCCCGGCGGGCGGCGCCCCCGAGATGAAGTTTGATTATGAGCTTATCATTGCCGTGCTGAACGAAGGATATTCGGATGCCGTCATGGATGCCGCCCGGACGGCCGGTGCAGGCGGCGGCACTGTTCTCCACGCCCGCGGCACCGGCACCAAGCAGGCCGAGAAGTTCTTCGGCGTCTCGCTGGCAGAGGAGAAGGACATCCTTTACATCGTCGCCAGCTCGGCCCAGAAGGCCGCCATCATGAGCGCCATCAACAAGACCACCGGCGCAGGCACCAGGGCGGGCGCTATCTGCTTCTCGCTGCCGGTGTCCCAAGTGATCGGCCTGCGGAAGATGGACGACAACTGAGCCGTTCTCCGCTGTGACACGGCCTGCGCACGGCCGCAGAAAGGAAAGTCCTTCTGATGAAAAAGCCATTCACCCCCAACCAGAAAAAGCGGTACAGCCTGCTGCTCGGCTGGCTGCTGGTCAGCCTCGCGCTGCTGGCCTGCAACTACGTCACCCGCTCCGGGGAGCTGGCCGGCCTGCAGTTCGCCGTCACCTGGCTGAACCGGTTCTACTGGGTCTTTTCCGCTTTCCTGGCCGGCCACTTCGCCGCCACCCTCAAAGAAGACCGGAAGAACCCACCCGGCCGCAAAAAGTAAATCCGACAACAACCGCCCCCGCCTTCCTGTTCCGGAAGGCGGGGGCGGTTGTTTGTTTCTGCGGCAATCGTCAGGGTATTGCAAAATCCGGCATTTCATGCAAGTCTTGATTTGTATGAAATGCTATGGTCAATTCCTCCATCCTTATGATACAACAAGATAAATCAAACAAAATGAGACGCCTTTACAAAAAACTTTTATCCGTTTCCCTGTCAACCATGACCATACCGACTGTAAAAGGCCGTTGCCTGCAACTGTTGCTTCCCCTATAATGACTACGGCTACGGACGTATTTTAGTAACTGCTGATAGATGAAAAGTGATCGGACGTGCTGATCCATGTCAGATTGCATTCCCGACTCCCTCTTCCTGTATGCGGTCATGGTTCGTTTCCATCGTTATGCTTTTGATGGAGGGTATCTTTACTTGTTAACTTTTTCAAAGCCTTACCGGCATTTTTCGGCAAATTTCACAATACGAAATTTGTTTCGTAGCCTCTTAAAAGACGTTGTTTTATTCTTCTAGTAAGGAGGAATGAATTATGTAAGATGCAATTTTCCCGCGACCTTCTCATTGCCCGGACCAACAGCAGATGGTCTCAGCAATATGTAGCGGACCAAGTTGGCATCTCCATACGTGAGTACCAGAACATCGAGAGCGGCAAGCGCTACCCTCATGTCATAACCTTCCTGGGGCTGATCTACTTGTTTGACATGGACATCCAGGTCTACCGTAAGGAGGTTATGCACCATGTTTTGTTACGCCTTGGTTGAGGGCGACTTCTGGCTGGCCAGCATTGGCCCCTATCACGCATACGGCCTGCAAGTTGTCAAAATGGAACATGGTTCACACACCGTCCTGACCACTGTTCAGGACATATTTACCGACAAAGAATTCGTTACATCCCTTGCCCAGCGGCTGACCTTCTATCAGCTCGACCCGATCCATCTGCCCGACGTCCTGGAGGACATTCTTTAACCCGCGCCCACCCGTGCACTTACCTTGGTATTATTATAGCACAATTTCATCGATTCCCACAAGGACAACAAAACCCCGAAGCTTTTCTCAGGGGTTTTTGTTGCTGTGCTCCCTCCCTCTCCGTCGCGGCCTGTGGCAAGCCTTGCAGGGCAGCGCCTCAGCTCCACAGCCCGAGGGAAAACCAAGGCACGTTTCTCCATTGAGATTTACGAGCGTCGTATGGGCATAGGCCAATATGGCGCACCTATACTTAGAGCACGCAGTTATCTCGCCTCTCCCTCTGGGAGAGGTAGCACAGGTGCCCGGCGAAACCGGGCCCTGTGACGGAGAGGGCAACTCGGAAGAGCTAGTACAGGTACCCTGCGACAAAAAGCGCAAAACAAACCCCCTGAGGAAAATCCTCAGGGGGTTTCAGCTTGTCAAAGAACCCCTACCAAATCTCAGGACAAAGCGGGAAGTTCTGGCATATAAAGAGAACAAGAGTGAACGGAGAAGG
>CAZEIG010000074.1:0-8975 GCA_964511805.1 uncultured Faecalibacterium sp. | reverse complement strand
GCAGGACGATGATCAGGGTCAGCAGGATGACGTAGAGGGTGTTGATGATGGCGGGCAGGATGCCGTTGGTCCCCCGCAGGATGCTGGAGGTGGTGGTCAGGAAGGTCCAGTTGACGTGGGGCAGGCCCCGCACCAGCACCATCCCGATGATGCCCACCACCAGGATCATGACAAAGATGGCAGCGACCCAGACGGCGCCTGTAAAGAACTGGTTCCACAGACGGCGGGAAGGGGAAAAATCTGAATAGCGGTTACTTTTCACCGTTGCTGCCTCCTTTCAGGAAGAAGTTGAGGACCAGGTTGATGATCATGATGAAGATGAACAGCACCAGGCCGATGCTGAACAGTGCCTGGCGCTGCAGGCCGCTGGCGTAGCTCATCTCTTTGGCGATGGCGGTGGTCAGGAAGGTGACGCTCCGGAAGATGCCGGGCATATTGGGGCTGTTGCCGGCCACCATCATGACGGCCATGGCCTCGCCCACGGCGCGGCCGATGCCCAGCACGATGCCGGCGGCGATGCCGCTCTTGGCGGCGGGGACGCTGACCTTGAACCAGGTCTCGGCTTCGGTGGCGCCCAGGGCCAGGCTGCCCTCCTCGTATTCACGGGGGACAGCGTTGAGGGCGGTGACCGAGACCGAAACGATGCTGGGCAGGATCATGATGGACAGCACCAGGATGGCGCTGAGCAGGCAGGCGCCCGAGGCGCGGCCAAAGACCGCGGCCACGGCGGGCACCAGCAGCTGCATGCCCAGCAGGCCGAAGATAACGCTGGGGATACCGCTCAGCAGCTCGATGGCGGAGGTGGCAGCGGTGCGCAGCTTGGGCGTAGCCGCCTTGGAAAGGAAGACGGCGGTCAGCAGGCCGATCGGGATGCCGATCAGGATGGCGCCGAATGTGCCATAAACGCTGGAGAGGATGAAGGGCAGGATGCCGAACTTTGGCTCGGCGGCGGTGGAGGCCCATTCCTGGCCGAAGAGGAAGTCCACAATGCCGATCTCGCCGATGGCGGGCAGGCCCGAGACGATCATGTAGACGGTGATCAGGGCGACGCAGCCGATGGCCAGGATGCCGCAGAGGAAGAAGATGGCGTTCATCACCAGCTCAAGCCACTCAGCCGCATTGTGGGGCTTGTTGAATTTCTGGATCACAATGGCGCCGGAAGCGGAGTCTGACTGTTTCATAGTAACCCCCATGGTATTGGATCAAGGCGGAAGGGTCCCATACTCCAAAAACCGCTTGGGACCGCAGGATCCCAAGCGGAAAAGTTCAGATTGGAGCGCCTGGACCTGACACGGAACGTCTTAGGCCTGGGTGTCGGTCAGAGGCACAGCGCCGGCCAAACGGATCAGCTCGGCGGCGTCCTCGCTGGTGACGAAGTCGATGAAGGCCTGGGCTGCGTCGGACAGGGTGGCGGAATCGTTCACGATGAAGTTAAAGGGACGCTGGACCTCATAGCTGCCGTCCAGGACGGTCTCCTCGCTGCACTCGACGCCGCCGACGGTGACGGTCTTGATGGTGTCGCCAACAGCGGACAGGGAGGCGTAGCCGATGGCCAGCTTATTGGAAGCGACGGCCGAGATGACGGCGCCGGTGGCGGTCAGCTCCTGGTCGTACTGGCAGGCGTCCTCAACGCCCACGATGCTCTCGAAGCCGTCGCGGGTGCCGGAACCGGCCTCACGGCCGATGACGACGATCTCACCGTCGCTGCCGCCGACGTCAGCCCAGTTGGTGACTTCCTTGGTGAAGATCTGGGCCAGCTGGTCGACGTTCAGGTCAGCGATGGGGTTGTTGCTGTTGACGACGATGGCGATGCCGTCCAGGGCAATGGTGATGGCGGTGACGCCGGTCTCATTGTCGTGCAGGGCACGGGAGGACAGGCCGATGTCGAGGGTCTGCTCCAGCGCACCGGTGATGCCGGCGCCGGAACCGGTGGGATCATAACTGATGGTGACGTTGGGGGCCAGCTCGGCGAAGCCCTCGGTCAGGGCCTCGATGACGCTGTTCATCGAGGTGGAGCCGCCGGTGGAAACGCTGCCGGACAGGCTGCTCAGGTCGTTCTCAGTGACGGAAGAGGCCACCGAAGAAGAAGTCGAAGAAGCGGTGGAAGAAGAGGCGGCCACAGAGCTGGAAGAGCTGCTGGCGCCGCAGGCGGTCAGGATGCTGGCGGCAGTCACAAGGCTGCAGACAGACAGGAAGGAACGACGGCTAATCTTTTTCATAACAGGTTTTCCTCCAAATCACAGGATCCGGGGCATTTCCGCCCGGCAATCTTTTTCTCTATTTCTTTCCTCTCGGGACGCTATCATTGTACAGCGTAACGCCGCCGTCTGCGACCATGCCAAAGGAAAATCTATGTAAAGTTTTGCTGTGAGGTGAAGGGCAAAAGAAAAAGAAATGTAAATTCAAGGCCGAAACCATAGCCTTGAATTTTACATTTCCTTCAAATGGGTACTTTTGCGGGGGTTTGGGGGTCAGGTTGGCAGCAGGCTGCCGTCCGGCTGCCCGGTAGGCGGGCAGGACCGCGAAGTAGTCCAGCAGGCAGAGCTGACCGGGCCGCCCCGCCATCAGCAGGTAGGCTGCCAGCCCTTCCCCGTCCCAGCCCAGACGCCCCAGCCGTGGGCGTCGCCGCTGGCCATGGTGTCCAGGAGCATCTGCAGACTCTTCCGCTTCCGGGTGGGGAAGTCCCGGCAGAGTTCTTCTTTATAGATGTGAGGGAGCTGGGCGGCGGTCAGCGGCCGCCAGACGAGGGAGGCGGGGATCAATGGATCCGGCCCCCTTTCTGAATGACAGCCTGGATCTCCAGAGCCTTGTCGGCCAGGATGACATTCCCGTACCGCCCCGGCGCCAGGGAGCCGTAGTCGGCCTCCACCCCGATGCTGCGGGCGGGGTTCTCGCTGGCGGCCCGGACGGCGCTCTCCAGCGGGACGCCCATGTCGAGGACGGCCCGTTTCATGCAGTCGTACAGGCAGGTGGCACTGCCCGCGATGACCCCGGGCTGGTCGGTGAGGGTGGCCCGGGGGCCCTTGACGGTGACGGCCTGGCCGCCCAGGCTGTACTGGCCGTCGGGCAGGCCGCAGGCCATCATGCTGTCGGCGATCAGGATGACCTTGTCATCCCCGAAGGCGTTGAAGGTGAACCGGACCACCGCCGGATGGATGTGGACTCCGTCGGTGATCAGCTCGGCCTCGGCCCCCTGCTCAAGGGCCGCGATGATGGGGCCCGGCTCCCGGTGGGTGATGCCGGGCATGGCATTGTAGAGGTGGGTCATGTGGGAGGCGCCGGCACCGAAGGCCGCAATGGCGGTGTCGTAGTCGGTGCAGGTGTGGGCGATGGAGATCCGCACCTCGTCTTTGCATTGGGCGATGAAGTCAAGGGCGCCCTCCACCTCGGGGGCGATGTCCACCAGCTTGATCAGCCCGCCGGCCCGCTTTTGCAGGCGGCGGAACATCCCGACGTCGGGGGCGTGGAGGTAGATGGGGTTCTGCGCGCCCAGCCGCTTGGGGCTGATGAAGGGCCCCTCCATGTTGATCCCCACCAGGTCGGCGCCGCGGCCGTTCCTGTGGGCGGCGGCCGCGTCCATGACCCCATTCAGGATCTCTTCCGAGTAGGTCATGGTGGCGGGGCAGATGGCGAGGATGCCCCGACTGGCCTCGAAGTCGGCCAGGGCCTGGATGGCTTCCTCGGTGCCGTCGCAGAAGTCGTGGCCCATCGCGCCGTGGAAGTGGAGGTCCAGCAGGCCGGGCAGGGCGTAGAGGCCGCCCGCGTCGATGACCTCCTCGCCGGGGCGGGGGGCGGTGTCGGGGTCGATCCGGCCGTCACGGATGGCCAGTTCCCCTGGGACAAAGCAGTGGGCGGGGGTGTAGAGCAGGGCATTTTTCAGGATCATGACGGGTCACCTCGTTCTGTGTCCGGGCCGCGTCTCAGACCAGTGCCAGGGCCTCGGCGTCGCCCACCAGGGTGAAGTCGGGGTGCATCTGGAGGATGGAGGCGGGGACCTCGGGGGTGACCGGGCCGAAGAAGGCCTTCTTGATGATCTCGGCCTTGGCCGCGCCGTTGGCCACCATCAGCACCTTGCGGGCCTGCATGATGGTCTTGATGCCCATGCTGTAGGCCTGGCGGGGCACCAGGCTCTCGTTGCCGTCGAAGAAGCGCTTGTTGGCCTCGATGGTGCTCTCGGTCAGGTCGACGCAGTGGGTGCCCAGCTCGAAGGCCTCGCCCGGCTCGTTGAAGCCGATGTGGCCGTCCACACCGATGCCCAGCAGCTGCAGGTCGATGCCGCCCACGTTGTGGATGATCTGGTCGTACTCCTTGCAGGCGGCCTCGGCGTCGGGGTTGGAGCCGTCCGGTACATGGATGTGGTCGGGGCGGACGTTGACGTGCTCGAAGAAGTGCTTCTGCATGAAGTACCAGTAGCTCTGCTCATGGGTGCGGGGCAGGCCGCGGTACTCGTCCAGGTTGACGGTGGTCACCTCGGAGAAGTCGACATCCCCCTTGTTGTACCAGTCGATCAGCTGGGCATAGATCCCCACAGGGGTGCCGCCGGTGGCCAGGCCCAGCACGCAGTTGGGCTTCATGATGACCTGGGCCGAGATGATGTTGGCGGCCTTGCGGGACATATCCTTATAGTCGGTCGCGCGGACGATTTTCATGGTAAAACCTCCTGTTTCAAATGTTTCCTATTTTCTTGCACGATGGGACGTCGGAAATTGTGCCTTAGAGCAAAAGCCGCCGAAAGCGGGGCTGTGATGGCCCGCCCTCGGCGGCTTGAAGGGGAGACGGGGCAACCAGTCCCCGCCGGTGTAGTAAAGGCCGGAAGATCAGAGCATCTTCTTCAGCTCATCGTAGACGAACTGCACCTTGGTGCCGATGATGACCTGGCAGGCGTCCTTGCTGGGACGGACCACACCTGCGGCGCCTGCGGCCTTGACGGCCTTTTCATCTACGGCGGTGTAGTCCTTGATCTCGAAGCGGAGGCGGGTGGTGCAGAACTCAACGCTCTTGACGTTGTCCTTGCCGCCGACGGCCGCCAGCACGCCGGCCGCCACCTGGGTGTAGTTGTTGTTGGAGAGGACCACGTTCTTCTCGGCTTCGGTGTTCTCGTCCTCGTCCTCACGGCCGGGGGTCTTGAAGTTGAAGGCCTTGATCATGAAATAGAAGACCACGAAGAAGACCACAAAGGCCCCGATGCCCAGCGGGATGATCATCCAAATATTGTTGGCCGCAGGCAGCTGAGAAGAGAAGAGCAGGTCGGTGGCGCCGGCCGAGAAGGAGAAGCCTGCCCGGAAGCCGGTGTAATAGGTGATGACGGTGAAGATGCCGTAGAGCACCGCATACACCACATACAGCGGGAAGGCCACGAACATGAAGGCGAACTCAAACGGCTCGGTGACGCCGCAGACGAAGGCGCAGACGGCGGCTGAAACCAGCAGGCCGGCGGCGGTCTTCTTGTTCTTGGCGGTGGCGATCATGGCGGCTGCAGCGCCCGGCACACCGAACATCATGCAGGGGAAGAAGCCGGACATGTACATGCCGAGGCTCCAGCTGACGTCGGCACTGGTCTCGCCGGCCCAGAAGTGGGTCAGGTCGCCCAGGCCGATGGTGTCAAACCAGAAGACGTTGTTCAGGGCATGGTGCATACCGATGGGGATCAACAGCCGGTTGAGGAAGGCGTAGAGGCCCGCGCCGACGGCGCCCATCCCGGCGATGCCTCGGCCCAGGCCGACCAGTGCGCCGTAGACCAGCGGCCAGACGAAGAGCAGAACGACCGACGCCACGATTGAGACGACTGCGGCGGCCATGGCTACAAAGCGCTTGCCGCTGAAGAAGGCCAGAACGTCGGGCAGATGGGTGTTCTTGAAATGATTATAGGACCATGCGCCGATCAGGCCGCACAGGATGCCGATGAAGGGGTTGGAAATCTTGCTGAAAGCGAGATACTCGGTGGTGCCCTCGACAACGGAAGGCATGATGACCGAGACGACGCCGGTGCTCAGCAGGTTGGTAATCATCAGCCAGCTTGCCAGGCCCGCCAGGGCGGGGGTGCCGTCCGGCTCATCGGCCATGCCGACCGCAACGCCGATGACGAACAGGATTTGCATGTTGTCGATCAATGCGCCGCCCGCCTTGACCAGCAGGAAGCCGATGATCTCTTTCAGCCCTTCGATTGTGCCGCCCTGCATGGTGGCCGGGCAGAGGAAGTAGCCGATGCCCATCAATAAGCCGCAGATGGGAAGCACGGCGACGGGCAACATCAGGGACTTGCCCAGTCGTTGCAGATACTTCATCATAAGAATATCCTCCCTTGTACACGTACGCGGGGGCAGCGGCCGCGCCGCCCCCTGCTATGAGGCCGCAGGAACATGTCTCTGGTTGCCGACATATTCACGCTTGAACAAGCCTAGTGTAGCACATTTTCCAAATAAAAGCCATAGATTTCTTCAAAAATAAAAAAGATTTTGGGCGTATTGCATGAATATCTGGAAAACGCACAGAGGCTTTCCACTTTGATTTAAAAAATTTGTGCGCAGGCATGCGCTTTGCCACGCCGGCCGCCTGCATCATAAAGATGCAGAAGGCTGCCGCCCGGGGCGAAAAACTGCCCCGCCATGCCAGTTGGGGGTGCCAGGCGGGGGCTTTTTGTGGTACAATAGCACCAGAAACCGGGAAACCCGACCTGAAGGAGGCAACAGAATGGAATGGACTGACATCCGGCTGACGGTGGCCCAGAAGGACGCCGAGCAGGCCGAGGCCGCCGCGACCATGATCGCCGAGGGCGGCATCTACATCGAGGACTACAGCGACATCGAAGAGCAGGTGGCCGCCATCGCCCATGTGGACCTCATTGAGCCCGAGCTGCTGGAAAAGCCCCGGGACGTGGTGGTCATCCACATCTATCTCGAGCCGGGGGCCCAGCCTGCCGAGACCCTGGCTGCCATCGACGCCCGGATGGAGGCTGCTGGTATCCCCTACACCGTCGAGACAGCTGGCGTCGAGCAGGAGGACTGGCAGAACGGCTGGCGGAAATACTACCACCCCCTCGAGATCGGGCGGCGGCTGGCAGTGGTGCCCTCCTGGCAGGAGTACCAGACCGATCGGATCAAGCTGAAACTGGACCCCGGGCTGGCCTTCGGCACCGGCGGCCACGAGACCACCAGCCTCTGCCTCGAGGCGCTGGACGGGCTGGTCCAGGGGGGCGAGCGGGTGCTGGACATCGGCACCGGCAGCGGCATCTTGGCCATTGCGGCCCTCAAACTGGGGGCGGCAAGCGCCGAGGGGGTCGACATCGACCCGGTGGCCGTCCGGACCGCGGTGGAAAATGCGGCCCTGAACGGGGTGGACGGGCAGTTCACCGGCCTGGTGGGGGACCTGTCCGACCAGGCCAGCGGGACCTATGACATCGTCACCGCCAACATCGTGGCCAACGCCATCATCTCACTGGCCCCGGCGGTGCCGGCCCTGCTGGCGGCGGGCGGACACTTCATCGCCAGCGGGATCATCGACACCCGGAAAGACGAGGTGGATGCCGCCCTCAAAGCCGCCGGTCTGACGGTGGCCGCCTGCCGGGAAAAGCGCGGCTGGGCCTGCTTTGTCTGCACCAAGTGAAAAGGAGAGGATACCATGCCGCACCGTTATTTTACCACCGAGGTCTGGCCCGAGGCGGGCCGGGCTGTCCTGCGGGGAGCCGACGCCCACCACCTGGCCCGGGTGATGCGGGCCCGGCTGGGGGAAAAGGTGATCCTCTGCGACGGCAACGCCGTTGAATACACCGCCACCATCACCGCCTTTGGGGAGGACGAGGTGAAGTTCGCCGTGGAAGCGGGCTACCCCTCGGCGGCCGAGCCGTCGGTGGAGGTGACCCTCCTGGCCGGCTATCCCAAGCAGGACAAGCTGGAACAGATCATCCGCCACGGGGTGGAGCTGGGCTGCAGCCACTTCGTCCCCTTCTTCAGCCGGTACTGCGTGGCCGCCCCCAAAAAGGAAGAGCAGAAGAACGTTCGCTACAACCGGATTGCCTACGAGGCCGCCAAGCAGTGCGGCCGCGGGATTATCCCCGACGTGGCTGTCCCTCTGCCCAACTTCGGGGCGGTCTGCCGCAGCTTTGACCAGTACGACCTGGTCCTCTTCTGCTACGAGTGCGGCGGCGCGCCCCTCCGGCAGATCCTGGCAGAGTGGCCCGTTCCGGCGGGGCGGCCTCTGCGGCTGGCCATCGTGACTGGCGCCGAGGGCGGCTTTGCCGCCGAGGAGGCCGCCGCCGCGTCGGCCGCTGGCGCCCGGACGGTGGGCCTGGGGCTCCGGATCCTTCGCTGCGAGACCGCGCCGCTGGCGGTGCTGGCGGCGGTCATGACCCTGACCGGAAACCTGGAGTGACCCGCATCCCATCCGAAAAAGCGAAAAGGCCCCAGACGCCTGTCCGCTATGGACTGCGCCCGGGGCCTTTTCCCGCACCAAAACAAAAGTTTTGAAGGCCCCACCACAGGGCCTTGTCTTTATTTTACACGATAACCGGCCGATACGTCAAGGTGAAATTTTTGGCAATGGAAAACCCCCGCCTGTATAGACGGGGGTGGCGTTTGGCTGGGGGCCGGTCAGCAGCTGCAAGCCAGGACGTCAGCGTAGAACTGGTTCATCCCCTCCTCGGTGGAGAAGGTGGCCACGTACATCTGGTTGCCCATGGCGTCGGCCAGGGCGTCGGGGATCCGCTCGACCATACGCATATTGCGTTGGTACTTCTGCATGATCTGCTCATGGCTGTAGAGGAAGGGCTTGCCGTCCCGGCGGCCGGCGTAGGCGCAGTAGTAGTGCTCGCCCACCGGCATATCGGTGCCGCCGAAGGCGACCATGTCTGCCCAGATCTTGTAGACGTTGGTGGAGCGGGCGAAGTTGATCATGTCGGGGGTAAAGCCGCCGCAGGGCCGCATATTGACCTCCAGGGCGACGATCTTCCCTTTTTCGCCCATGCTGGGCTGGTCCTCGGT
>CAZEIG010000073.1:0-9005 GCA_964511805.1 uncultured Faecalibacterium sp. | reverse complement strand
CCGACCCCGGCGGCAAGGGGATCAATGTTTCCAAAGTCATCGCCAGCCTGGGCGGCGCCAGCAAGGCCATGGGCATCCTGGCGGGTTCGGCCGGGCAGGCCATCGACAGCCAGCTCCGCCAGCGCGGCCTGGACTGCGCCTTCACCTTCGCCGCCAGCGGCGAGACCCGCACCAACCTCAAGATCATTGACCCGGCCGGCCACACCAACACCGACATCAACGAGCCCGGCCCCACCGTCAGCCAGGAGATGCTGGACGGCCTGCTCGGCCAGCTGACCGGGCAAATCTGTGAGGGGGATATCGTAGTGCTGGCCGGCAGCCTGCCGGCGGGCGCCCACTGGGACACCTACCGCACCTGGGTCGCCGCCTGCGCCAAAGCCGGGGCCAAGGTCTTTCTGGACGCCGACGGCGGCCTGCTGGCCGCGGGCATCCAGGCCACGCCCTACCTGGTCAAACCCAACAACGATGAGCTGTCCCGCCTGATGGGCCGGAAGCTGGAGACGGTCGAGGAGCTGCGGGACGCCGCCCGCGCCCTCCTGGACGCCGGCATCCAGAAGGTGATCGTCTCGATGGGCAGCCGCGGCGGCCTCTATGTCACCCGCCAGCAGACCATCCTGGCCGACGGGCTGCCGGTCAAGGTGGGCAGCACGGTGGGCGCCGGGGACAGCGTCGTCGCCGCCCTGGCCTACGCCGAGGACAAGGGCCTTTCCCTCGAGGAGGCCGTGGTCCTCTCCACCGCCACCAGCGCGGCCAACGTCATGTGCAGCGGCACCCAGGCCGCCGAGTACGTCGTGATCGAAAGCCTGATGCCCCGGGTCGTCTGGCACGCCCTCTGAACGCCATCCGAACGCCTGTATCTTTGCTGCTGAAACGAATCGATAAAGGAAATTTTGCCATGAAAGCCAAAGCTCTTCGCCTGCATGCTGCCAACGATCTGCGGATCGGCGAATTCGTCCTGACCGCCCTGCCCGGCCAGGTCGGCCGGCGCTACAGCCCCGAGGTGGGCCTGAACCTCTTCGCGTTTTCCGACTGAGCCGCCCGCCTGAAAACAGAAAAGCGTCCGTTCCCCTGTCAAAGCAGAAGAGCGGGCGCTTTTCGGTTAGACATAAGTCCCGTATCCCTCGGCCAGCAAGCCGCAGGATACGGGGCTTCTCTTTTGCGTATTGTCAGCCTTTCGGACGGCGGGTCAGGCAGCGGGCCTGCGCCTTCTACCAGAGGAAGGCGCATAAAGCCCACAACTCCGATGAGTCAGAAGCCGCGCGCCTCCATCACAAGGCCGTATACGACGCCCATGCCGGCCAACGCCCCGCCTTCCGTCCCTGTGCTCTTATTATAACAAGCGCCCCTTTCTTCAACAGGGCGGAGCCTGATGCGCTCTACCCGAATTGCCTGTCAGGCGCGGATGTGCTATACTTTTATCAAAAAGATTTCGCGCTGAAGATGATACGGGAGGTTTGCCTATGTCCGACAAGAAGACCACCGAGCAGCGGGCGACTGCCAAAGCCTTTGCAGAATACTGGGCCGGGAAGGGCTACGAGAAGGGCGAGAGCCAGCCCTTCTGGCTTTCCCTGCTGCGGGATGTGTACGGGGTCGAGCACCCCGAGGCCTTCATCACCTTCGAGGACCAGGTGCCGCACATCGACCACACCAGCTTCATCGACGGCAGCATCCCCTCCACCCATGTGCTGATCGAGCAGAAAAGCCTGGGCAAAGACCTGCGCAAGGCCATCACCCAGTCGGACGGCTCCAAGCTCAGCCCCTTCCAGCAGGCCAAGCGCTACTCGGCGGACCTGCCCTATTCCATGCGGCCCCGCTGGATCGTGACCTGCAACTTCTCCGAGTTCAACGTCTACGACATGGAGCGCCCCAACGGCGAGCCGGAGGTCATCTATCTGAAAGACCTCGAGGAGGACTACTACCGCCTGCAATTTCTGGTGGACACCGGCAACGACGACGTAAAAAGGGAAATGGATGTTTCCCTGGACGCGGGCAGGCTGGTCGGCGCTCTGTACGACGAGATTCTCAAGCAGTACAAGGACCCCACCGACCCACACAGCTTGAAAAGCCTGAATATGCTCTGCGTCCGGCTGGTGTTCTGCCTGTACGCCGAGGACGCCGGCATCTTTGGCGGGCACGGCAAGTTCCACAACTATCTCAAGCGAATCGCCGGGCGGAACATTGCTGACGTGCGCCGCGGCCTGATCGACCTTTTCAAGGTTCTGGATACCAAAGAGGACGACCGCGACCCCTACATGGAGGACGAGCTGGCCTCCTTCCCCTATGTGAACGGCGGCCTGTTTGCGGATGAATCCATCGAGATCCCCCGCTTCACTGAGGAGATCGTCCACCTTCTGCTGGACAACGTCAGCGAGAACTTCAACTGGCGGGACATCAGCCCCACCATCTTCGGCGCGGTGTTCGAGAGCACCCTTAACCCCGAGACCCGCCGCTCGGGCGGAATGCACTATACCTCCATCGAGAACATCCACAAGGTGATCGACCCGCTGTTCCTGGACGGCCTGCGCAGCGAGCTGGACGAGATCAAGGAAATCGCCGTAGACAACCAGCGCAAGCGCAAGCTGGAAGCCTTTCAGACAAAGCTGGCGTCCCTGGTCTTTCTCGACCCGGCCTGCGGCTCGGGCAACTTTTTGACCGAGACTTACCTCAGCCTCCGCAAGCTGGAAAACGAGGTCATCAGCCTGCTGCTCTATGGGCAGATCGCTTTCGGCGACGAGCATTACAACCCCATCCAGGTATCCATCGGCCAGTTCTACGGCATCGAGATCAACGACTTTGCGGTGACGGTGGCCAAGACGGCCCTCTGGATCGCCGAAAACCAAATGATGCAGCAGACCGAAAGCATCATCCATATGCACATCGACTTCCTGCCCCTGAAAAGCTACGCTAACATCATTGAGGGCAACGCCCTGCGCCTGGACTGGAAAACCATCGTCCCACCCCAGAAGCTCACCTACATCATGGGCAACCCGCCGTTTGTGGGTTACTCCCTGCAAAGCAAGGAACAGAAACAGGACATCCTCTCTATCTATGTGGACGAAAAAGGCAAAGTTTACAAAACTGCCGGTAAAATAGATTATGTGGCGGGCTGGTATTTCAAAGCCGCAAAACTCATGCAGGGCACACACATAAGGGCAGCTTTCGTTTCCACCAACTCTATTACCCAGGGCGAACAGGTCGCAGGCGTGTGGAAACCGCTATATGACCGGTTTCATGTACATATTGATTTTGCATACCGTACTTTCCGTTGGGACAGCGAAGCCAACATCAAAGCCCATGTACATTGTGTTATCATAGGCTTTAGCGATGCCCCCAACTCTGACTTGCGGGTGCTCTATGCAGGAGAACAGAAGCAAAAGGTTCAAAATATCAATGCTTATTTGCTAGCAGCTCCAAATATTTTTATAGGGAGTAGAAATAGACCAATCTGTGCTGTTCCGTATATGATTACGGGAAATCGTCCTGCTGATGGCGGACATTTGATTATTGAATCCGAAGACTATCAAAAGTTTATTGACGAAGAACCTTTGGCAAAAAAATATATCAAGCGATTAATGGGATCCGTTGAATTTATCAACAATAAGAAACGGTGGTGTTTGTGGTTAGTAAATACATCTCCTGCTGAACTGAAAAAGATGCCAAAAGTTATGGAACGGATCCGTTTGTGCAAGGAAGATCGAGAAAAATCTCCTGATGCAGGAAGAAGAAAATTGGCCGAAACACCATCTTTGTTTAGAGAAACAAATAATCCAGATTTTTATGTTCTGGTTCCCAAAGTAAGCTCTGAACGCCGGCGTTATATACCAATGGGCTTTATGGATGATAAAGTTATCCCGACTGATTTGAATTTTATTATTCCTGATGCAACACTTTATCATTTTGGCGTTTTAACATCTAATGTCCATATGTCCTGGATGCGTGCTGTATGCGGACGCTTGAAGAGCGATTATCGCTATTCCAAAGATATTGTTTATCACAATTTTCCCTGGCCCACGCCCACCGACGCACAGAAGGCAAAAATCGAGCAGACGGCGCAGGCAATACTGGACGCCAGGGCGCTTTACCCGGGCAGCAGCCTGGCAGATTTGTACGACGAGCTGACCATGCCGCCCGAGCTGCGCAAGGCGCACCAGGACAACGACCGCGCCGTCATGTGGGCTTACGGGATGCCGGTGAAGGGGACCAGTGAGTCGGACTGTGTGGCACAGCTGATGAAGATGTACCAGGCACTGGTGGAGAAGAAGGCATAATAAAATCCGAACCTTGTGGACGTATGCTTTCTTATTCGGATCACTGATGGCCGTTTCAGAGGATAAAACCTGCCCGCCCCTCCCCTGACATATTTTCCCGCCCTCTTTCATACCTTTCATAAAGGGAATCGGGAGGGATCCATTATGAAAGGTGACCCGGAACAGCGGGCTGTCCTGCTGGGCGAGTACATTGTGCAGCACGGCGCCACCGTGCGGGCGGCCGCGGCCGCCTTTGGCTGCAGCAAGTCGACGGTGCACAAGGACGTCTCTTCGCTCCTGCGGGAGGTCAGCTCGGGGCTTTTTGCGCAGGTCCGGGCGGTCCTGGCCAGGAACAAGGCCGAGCGGCATTTGCGAGGCGGCGCCGCCACCCGGGAAAAGTACAGCCACCGGCACCAGCCAAAGAGAAAATGAAAAAGCTGCCGCACCGGCGTTTTCCCGGCGCGGCAGTTCTCTTTTTGGTCAGGCTTCGCCCATCTTGCGGAATTGCTGCAGGACGCACTTTTCCAGCCAGCTGACCTGGGCCTGGCTGATCCCGATCTCGCGGGCCACCTCCATCTGGGTCTTACCCAGGAAATAGCGCAGCTCCATGATCTGCCGCTCCCGGGCAGAGAGTTTTTCCACCGACCGGCGGAGCACCGCCCGCTCGGCGTCCTGCTCGAGGCGCTGGCCCACCTGGTTCTCGTCGGTGCCCAGTACGTCGGAGAGGAGCAGCTCGTTGCCGTCGCCGTCCACGTTCAGGGGCTCGTCGATGCTGGCCTCCTGGCGGCGGTTGGAGGTCTTGCGGAGGTACATCAGGATCTCGTTGCCGATGCAGCGGCTGGCGTAGGTGACCAGCTTGATGTTCCGCGCGGGGGTGAAGGTGTTCACCGCTTTGATGAGCCCGATGGTCCCGATCGAGACCAGGTCCTCCGAGGGGACGCCGCTGGACTCGAACTTCCGCGACAGGTAGACCACCAGGCGCAGGTTGTGGCAGATCAGCTCATCCCGGGCGGCCCGCTCGCCGGCGGCCATCCGGTCCAGCAGATCGCGCTCCTCCTCCGGGGTGAGGGGGGCGGGCAGGCCAGGCCCGCCTGCAAGGTAGTGTACCGCACCCCAGGCCCCCGCCCGCGCCAGCAGCCTGCGCCAGGCATTCCGAATCCATTCCAGCATCCATTTTTCCCCCTTATACATATTATTACAGGCCCATCCGGCCCGCCAGGTCGGCGCCCAGCAGCAGGGTCCACCCCTCTTCGGGGCCGCCGGCGCAGAAGGCCGCCAGCAGCCCGATCTCCCGCCAGACCTTCCGGCCCGCGCGGCGGGTCAGGGAGGCTGCGGGCAGGGCCGGCAGCAGGGTCCGCCCCGCGATGGTCCCGCAGACGAGGTAGCGCATCCCCAGCGCGGGGTCGGGCGGGACGCCGTCCCCGGCAAAGACCCCATCCAGGCAGGCGCGGCAGCCCTCGGGCAGGGCGGCGCGGACCGCGTCGTAACGCACCAGCACCACCGCCCACCCCGACACCGGGTCGGCCAGGGTGAAGCCGCTGTCGTAGAGGGCCATCACCTTCAGTTTTGCACCGTCCACCTCCAGCAGGGCGGGGGCCGCGGCCTGCCCCGGCCGCCCCAGAAAGCCCAGCAGAACCCGCACCGCCAGATAGACCCCCGCCGTCGCGGCCAGCAGACGCCCCGGGGTGATGTCCAGGTAGGCGGTGAGGTTGGCGGTGTGGGCCGCCGGCATCAGGGCGGCCGCGCCGGCCAGCAGCAGGTTGAGGGCCAGGTACCACCCGCCCAGCCGCAGAAAGGCCCGCGCCCCCGGCGCCCCGTAGGCCAGGGTCACCGACACCGCCCCCGACGCCGCCTTGTCGCCCAGCGCCAGCGGGAAGGCCATCCGGGGCGCCAGCAGCACCAGGCAGCTGGCCGCCGCAAAGGCCGCCCCCGCCGCCAGCAGAAAGGCCGCCGCGGCTACAAAATTCACAAACAGCAGTTCATCTATGTACAAAACTTTCACCGGCGACGCCTCCCCCTCAGCACAGCATACCCCGGCCCCGGACGGGAAAGCTGACGAATCAGAAAAACCCCCCTTTTTCCCCGCGCAAAATTTTTCCGCGCCCCTCTTGCAAAATGGCCCGCACTGCGGTATAATACTTCTCGCGAGCTGTTATGCCTCTTTAGCTCAGTCGGTTAGAGCACCTGACTGTTAATCAGGGTGTCGCCTGTTCGAGTCAGGCAAGAGGCGCTTGGGATGCGGTCCAGTGGGGCTGCATCCCTTTTTTCGTGCATTTGGTACAGAAACGCGGCCTAACTTTGGCGGAAAAACCGCTCTTTTTTCGGTGAAATTAAAATTTGACCCCTTGAAGAAACTGTCGTATTGTGGTAAACTAATTTCGAGCTTTAGGAATCTTATCAGCTTTCTAAGGCGGCAGCACCTTGATCAAAGGGTAGGCGCTCCCTTCTTTTGATAGCAGCTGACCTCTGCTTTGTCCTGTTTCTCCGCAGGGCAGGGCAAAGTAGAGGGCTGTGTGCTGCTATAGGGTTTTCCCACTTTTATCGGGGCAGATGGCTTTCTGTCAGGCTGTTTTACGGATGAGGGAAGAATTTTCCTCTTGTGAATTCGGGCAGAATATGATAGAATGTGTCCATAGTCTTATGCCGTGATAAAATAAAAACACATTTGTTTGAAGAGATCGTGGCCTTTCGCCGGATGTATCTCTTGTAAAGGAACCATCTATGCGCTATACTTATGTGCGGCAGCACGACACTACCGACTGCGCGGCTGCCTGCCTCGCAATGGTGTGCCTCCATTACAAAAAAGAAATTACCATCACACGCTTGCGTGACATGATGGGAACCGACCTGAAAGGCACCAACCTCCTCGGCCTGCAGAAGGCGGCCAACGAGCTGGGTTTCACCACAGCGGCCGTCCGGGTGGACCGTGAGAACTTTCTAAGTGACTTTTCCCTTCCCTGCATTGCGCAGGTCATCACCGACCAGGGTCTGACCCACTTTGTGGTCGTGTTCAAGAAAACCACCATCCCCGACGAGGGTGCGCGGCGCAAGCATATGCTCAGCGTCACCGCCGCCAAGGAGGAGGCCGAAAAGACCGGCAAGCGCTACAAAGACAAGGAATACGTCGTTGTGGGCGACCCGGGCACCGAGCTCAAGAAGATGACCCTGGATGAGTTCTACAAGAACTTCACCGGCGTCCTGCTGCTGCTCAACCCGACCTCCGACTTCCAGCCGGGCAAGGTGGAGCAGGGCAGCATCTTCAAGCGGTACGTGAATCTGCTCTGGCCGCAGAAGAAGCTCTTCGCCTACGCCATCCTCAGTTCGGTGATCGTCACCATTCTGGGCATCGCCTCTTCCCTCTTCAATAAGATTTTGATGGACGAGGTGCTCCCCTACGGGCTGAACAGCCTGCTGCTGACCCTGATCCTCGTGTTCAGCGTGGTCAGCGTCACCTCTGCATTTGTCAGTTTCGTGCGGCAGTGGATTTTGGTCCATCTGTCCATTAAGATCGATATTCCGATGATGCTGGGGTACTTCGGGCACATCTACCATCTGCCCATGAAGTTCTTCGCCACACGGAAGACTGGCGACATCACCACCCGCTATTCCGACGCCAACACCATCAAGTCCATCTTCACCAGCGTTGCGCTGAGCCTGATCATGGACATCGCAATGGCAGTCATCACCGGCGTCATCCTCTTCCGGATGAATGCCAGCCTCTTCTCGGTCACCTTGTTCATGACCCTGGTCAGCATCCTGCTGGTGCTGGTCTACAAGCGGCCCTACAAGAAGATCAACGAAGAGTCGATGCAGCAGGCGTCCGTCCTGAACAGCCAGATGATCGAGGGCCTGCGCGGCATCGAGACCATCAAGGCCAACGCAGGCGAGGACAACGAGCTGGAACGGCTGGAACGGGAGTACATCAAGAGCCTGAAGATCAGCATTCGGTCCAGCCGGCTGTCTACCACGCAGTCGCTGATCACTAGCCTGATCTCCACCGGGTTCAGCATGGCGACTTACTACATCGGCATCAGCCAGGTGCTGAACGGTGAGATCACCCTCGGCTCCTTCATGGCGTTCAGCACCCTGTCCAGTTACTTTACCAACCCCGTCAGCAACCTGGTCAATCTCCAGATGCAGATCCAGCAGGCGTCCATCTCGATGAAGCGCCTGGCTGAGATCATGGATTACGAGAGCGAGCAGGACGACGGCGTACAGCGCAGCGAGCTGGAGCAGATCGATGGCGACATTGAGTTCAAGGATGTCACCTTCCGCTACGGCAACCGCAACCCCGCGCTGGATCATGTTTCTTTCACCATCCCCGCCGGCAAAAAGGTGGCGCTAGTCGGCTCGTCCGGCAGCGGCAAGTCCACCATCACAAAGCTCCTGCTCAAGTATTACGAGCCGGAGGCCGGCGAGATACGGGTGGGCGGCATCAACCTGAATGAATACACCAACGACTCGGTCCGCCGTGCCATCTCCTATGTACCGCAGAACATCGAGCTTTTCAGCAAGACCATCTTTGACAACATCCGTATCTCGCGCCCTGACGCGACCATCGATGAGGTCAAGGAGGCGGCCAAAAAGGCCGACGCCCACGAGTTCATCCGCAAGCTGCCGCTGCAGTATTACACCTATCTGGAGGAAGCCGGCAACGGCCTGTCCGGCGGTGAAAAGCAGCGGATCGCGCTGGCACGGGCGTTCCTGAAAGACTCGAACCTCTATACTCTGGACGAATCGACGAGCAACCTCGACTTT
>CAZEIG010000072.1:0-9060 GCA_964511805.1 uncultured Faecalibacterium sp. | reverse complement strand
AGGAACTGGTTTGCTTGTTCTGGATGTTGTTGATATTTGATGGGATTGCTCTAGACCCAAAGGTAGCAAAACCAACAAGCTGACCAACGCCGCCGATTACGCATCCGCTCTGAGTGCAAAAGCCGCCGAAAAAGAACAGCTCGAGGAGAATATTTCGGAGATCCTCGACCAGATCAGCGCCCTGAAGGCGCAGCTCAAGGCAAACCGCGCATCCCTCAAATCGGTGGAGAAGGCCATCACCAAACTGGAGACCCAGAAGGCCGATGCAAAAGCCAAGGCCGCTCTCGAGGCGCAGAAAACCGAGCTGGATTCCGCCGTCCAAAAACTGCTGGCCAAAGGGATGAGCATGGACGATATTCTTGGCCGCCTGAACGGGTAAATCCCCCCGCAGATGGGGCAAAAGGCGGTGTTTTTTCCTTGCGGACACCACCGCACTAAAAATATCCGCAAACCAAAAAGGAGCCGGGCTGCACAATGCTACAGCGGCTCCTTTGCTTTTTCTTCCGATGGTGGGGCATCACTCCGCCTTCCTGCCGCGGCGGCTGGCCGTGTCCTGGAAGCGGAAATATTCCGGGTGATAATGGGAGATGGTGTATTCAAACAGGATGCCGTCGGCGTTGAAAGCCTGGTTGGTCACGACGGCCAGGCAGTCAAAGCTGCCCATGTCAAGATAGAGGCGGTCGGCGGCGGTGGCGTGCTCCACTGTGATGGTCCGCTTACTGGTCATGATCTGGATGCCCAGCTCCTTTTCCAGGTAGGCGTAGATCGACTGCTCGGCCGCCTCGGGGGTAAGTGTGGTGACCACCGACCGGAAAAAATAGCTCATCTCGAGGATGAGGGGCCGGCCGTCCACCACTCGGACCCGCTCCACATGGTAGATGTCCGCCCCGGGCGCAAAGCCGCTGGCCGCGGCCAAGGCACTGTCCATCTGAGTCATCGAGAAGTGGACCACCCGGGTCTGGTAGTTGGTGCGGCAGCGGGCGGCCGTCTCCTGAAAGCTCTCCATCCGGCCCAGGGTAAAGGAGGGCTTGGCCGCAGGGCGGTAGAGCACACGCACCCCCTTGCCCTGGATGGCCTGCACATAGCCGGTTTCGATCAGGCCGGCCAGTGCGCGGCGGACCGTATTACGTGAGCAGTTGTACACCGTCACGAGGGTATTCTCGGACGGAACAAGAGACTGGTACGGGTATTCCCCCTGCTCAATCTTGTTTTTAAGGTCACGGTAAATATCACCGAATTTGGAACGAGGCATAAAGGCCATCCTCTCTGCCGCCTGCCTGGGGCCCGGCAGGGCGATCCAAGTATGTCCAGCCGGGTTTTCAAAGTGCGGATGAGGCGGAATACTCCGCATTTTTACTATCACCAGTTTACAGCAAAAACTCGCAAAAATCAACTCCTAATTTTGTGCGCTATGCTAAAAAGTATGGAAAAAGCGCAAAAGTCGTATTTTCGGCTTGACTTGTGTGCACAGGTATGCTATGGTTTAATGTATTCTCTTGTGTAAACAAGGCTGGATTTTTCCAAATTTCAGCAGACTGGCGTTTTTGGGGACAGGTTTTCCCCTTCGGTGACGCAGTTACAGAAAGACCGTCCCCGTTTGGGCTATACTATAGCCAGAAACAACGCCACACACCGCGCCATGTGCGCCGGAATACAGGAGGTAGAAGGAAATGTCTGTTGTGACCATCACCAAGAACAATTTTGACAGCGAAGTGCTCCAGAGCGACAAAACCGTCCTGCTGGACTTCTGGGCAAGCTGGTGCGGCCCCTGCCGTATGCTCTCCCCCATCGTGGACCAGGTGGCCGAAGATCGCCCCGACGTCAAGGTGGGCAAGGTCAACGTCGACGAGCAGCCCGAGCTGGCCGGCCAGTTCGGCGTCATGAGCATCCCCACCCTGCTGGTCTTCAAGAACGGCAAGCTGGTCAACCAGTCGGTCGGCAGCCGCCCCAAGGCCGGCGTCCTGGCCTTGCTGGACGTATAAAGATAACACAGGACTTTGCGAAACAAAAAGGCGGTGCGCCCCATCTCCTCCGTGGACGCGCCGCCTTTTTTGGGCGTATCTGCACAAGAGAAAAAATCCCCCGGCCTGCCGTGCATGAAGGCAAGCCGGGGGCGTTTTGTAAAATCCTTACATAAACTTACCGTGCAGAATAAAATCTGTTCCGGTTAAGCATAACAGCAGCATAGCATTTTCCATCTTCTGCTTTTACCGCACCGACATGCAGATAGTGATAATTCGTCAGTCCGTATCTGTCCACATCACTACTTTCAGCACTGGTGTGGCGGCGGGGGCATCAGACCTTCTCGATGGTGATGCTCCAGGTGCTGGTCATGGCCTCGTCGGGCTCGAGGACCTCGTGCTGGCCCTCCTCGTTGACGCTGTTGGCCCAGCCGTTCCAGGGTTCCATGCAGACGAAGCTCTCGGCGTCCTGCTGCCAGAGCACCCCCTTGGTGAAGCTGTCGTCGGCATCCACCGTCACCTTGTGGCCGTTGCCGCTGTCGGTGAAGCACATCGGGAACTCGACGCCGGTCAGCAGGCGGATGGAGTTGTCGGCCCCCTCCTTGCGGGTCAAGGTGATCTTTTCGGGGGCGGCGGGCTGGGGGCCTTTGGCGTCCTCCGAACAGGTGGCACAGTGGATATCAAAGTCGACGTTCTCCAGCTTGCTGGCCACAAAGTAGGGGTGATAGCCGAAGCTGAAGGGCATCGGCTTGTCGCCGTCGTTGATGACGGTCAGGTCGATGGTAGCGGTCTTGCCCTGGAGGTTGTAGGTGACCAGCAGAGTGAAGTCGAAGGGGTAGAGGTACTTGGTCAGCGGGGTGGACTGGAGCATCAGGGTGACCCCGTCGGGGCCGACGCTGTCCACCTCCCAGGGGCAGAGATCGGCCAGGCCGTGGGTCTCCATCGGGTAGGCCTTGCCGTCGAAGATGTGGACGCCGCCGTCGGGGTTGGAGCAGCTGGGGAAGAGGATGGGCACCCCGAAGCGGGGGCGGTTGCACTCGCTGAAGTTGGGGCGGCGGACCCAGATGTACTCCTCCCCGTTCAGGGTGAAGCCGGTAATCATGCCACCCCGCTCGGGGGTGATGACCAGTTCGGTCCCTGCAGCCTGGTCGGTGATGACGTACTGCTCATAGCAGGCTTCGCCTTCGGTGACGTACCGGGTGGTGATCTGATTCATAACGTTTACCTCCTTATAGTCCTGCGGACCGTGACGGCGGCCCTTTTTCCCTATTGTAGCAGATTTTGCAAAAAAGGCCATGCCTTTTATAGCATGACCCTTATGTTTTTACAGGACGACGCCGTCCTTGAAGATGGAGATGTCGCGGAAGCCGTTGATCTCGGCTTTGGTCTGCTTGCCGCTGGCCGTCTCGATGACCAGGCGGAGCAGGTCCTGGGCGGTCTCGTCGATGGTCTTTTCGCCGTCGGCGATGACGCCCGCATTGAAGTCGATCCAGCCGGGCTTCTTCTCGGCCAGCGGGGTGTTGGTGGAGATCTTCAGGGTGGGGGCCGGCGCCGAGAAGGGGGTGCCCCGGCCGGTGGAGAAGAGGATCATGTGGGCGCCTGCCGCCGTCATGGCGGTGGCCGACACCAGGTCGTTGCCGGGGCCGTAGAGCATATTCAGCCCCTTGGTGACCACCGGGTCGCCGTAGTCGATGACGTCCATGATGGGGGCGGTGCCGCCCTTCTGGACGCAGCCGCAGCTCTTGTCCTCCAGGGTGGTGATGCCGCCCTGCTTGTTGCCCGGGGAGGGGTTATCGTAGACCACCTCGTTGTGGCTGATGAAGTAGTTCTTGAAGCCGTTGAGCATATGCTCGGCCTTCTCAAAGACGCCGCGGTTGATGCAGCGGTTCATCAGGAAGCCCTCGGCGCCGAACATCTCGGGCACCTCGGTCAGGACGGTAGAGCCGCCCCGCTGGCCCATCATATCCGAGAAGCGGCCGATGGTGGGGTTGGCAGTGATGCCGGACAGCCCGTCCGAGCCGCCGCACTTCATTCCCACCACCAACTCGGAGACGGGGATGGGCTCCCGCTTGAACTGGCGGGCGTAGTCGGCCAGCTCTTCCAGCAGCTTGCGGGCCGCGGCGAACTCGTCGGGGACGTCCTGGCAGATCAGGAACTTGACCCGGTCGGGATCGTATTCGCCCAGCTCTGCCTTAAACTGGTCGGGCTGGATGTTCTCACAGCCCAGGTGCAGCACCAGCACACCGGCCGCGTTGGGGTGGCGGACCAGGGCCGCCAGCAGCTTGCGGGTCTGGGCGTGGTCATGGCCGGTCTGGCTGCAGCCGAAGGGATGGGGGAAGGTGTAGAGGCCCTCGATGCTACTGGTGACCAGGTCCTGGTTGTCCTGGACCATCTTTTTGGCGTTCTCGTTGACGCAGCCCACCACCGGGATGATCCAGATCTCGTTCCGGATGGCGGCGCGGCCGTCCTTCCGGCGGAAGCCCATGAAGGTCTCGGGCTCCACCTTGGGCAGGGGGGCCAGGTCGGGGGCGGGGTTGTAGGTATACGCCACCTCGCCCGAAAGATTGGTCTTGACGTTGTGGGTGTGCATCCAGCGGCCAGGCTGGGCGTCCTCGGCGGCGTGGCCGATGGGGAAGCCGTACTTGATGACGTCCTCCCCTGCCTTGATGGGCCGGACCGCCATCTTGTGGCCCTGGGGGATATCCTCCAGAGCGGTCACGGCCAGGCCGTCGGTCTGGACCAGTTCGCCCTTGGCGATGGGGTGCAGTGCGACCACGACGTTGTCGATGGGGCTGATATGAATAGCCTGCGCCATAGTTGCAGTTCTCCTTCTCTTAATCTGCGATAAAAAGCCGGCAGGGGCGGCCCCCCGCCGGTACGGGTCGATCTACTGTAAGTTGTTACAGGCAGGATTTATACGCGGCCTCGGCGCCCTGGCTGCGGACCAGCTCCAGGTCGGCCAGGACGGTCTCCTCCACGCCGGGGATGGCGCTGAGATCCTGGTCCCACATCTGGGTGTTGGTCAGGACAGCGTGGACCAGGTCGGCGGCGGCGGCGTCCTTGTGGGCGTAGTAGAAGTCCAGGGCCCAGGCGTCATCCTGGATCTTGTAGGTGTTCCCCTTGGGGCGCTTGCAGACCAGGCCGTCGGCGGTCCGCTCCTGGATGTCGTTGGAGTAGAAGGCGATGTAGGCGGCCAGGCTCATGGTCAGGCACTTGGGCAGCTTGCCGGTCTCCTTGATGTACTCGAGGAAGCTGGGCATGTTCCGGGCCTTCCACTTGGAGGTGGAGTTCAGGGAGATGCTCATCAGCTCATGGTTGATGAAGGGGTTGTTGAAGCGGTCCTGGACGGCGGCAGCGAACTCCTTCAGGTCGTCCTTGTCCAGCGGCAGGGTGGGGATGACCTCATCGTAAAGCATCTTGTTCATGAACTCGCGGATGGTGTCGTTGTGCATGCAGTCGCGGACGATGTCGTAGCCCGCCAGGTAGGCGCCCAGGACAAAGCCGGTGTGGGCGCCGTTCAGGATACGGACCTTGCGCTTCTTGTAGGGGGTGACGTCGGGCACCACCATGACGTTGACGCCGGCCTTCTTGAACGGGAGCTTGTCCTCCAGCCAGGCCGGGCCCTCGATGACCCAGACGCCGAAGACTTCGCCCACGTCCAGCACCTGGTCGTGGTAGCCGTTGGCCTCTTCCAGGGCGGCCAGCTCCTGCGGGTCGCGGATCCGGCCGGGGACGATCCGGTCCACCAGGGTGGAGCAGAAGGTGTTGGCGTTGTTCATCCAGTCGATGAAGGCCTGGTCCAGACCCCAGTCAGCGGCGTAGTTGTTGCAGCACTTCTGCAGCTCCTTGCCGTTGTTGTCGATCAGCTCGCAGGAGAGGATGATGAGGCCCTTGTCGGCGGCGCCGTCGAAGGCCTTATACCGCTCATAGAGCACGCGGGTCAGCTTGGCGGGGAAGCTGTTGGGCGGCACCTCGTCAAAGGCGCTGTCGCCCTTGGTGTAGGCGATGCCGGCCTCGGTGGTGTTGGAAGCGATGATCTCCAGATCAGGGCTGGCGGCCAGGGCCAGCACCTCGGCCCACTTGCCCTCGCTGTAGGGGCAGACGCAGTTGGCCACGCAGGAGATCACCCGCTTGTCGTCCACCTTCCGGCCCTTCTCGCTGCCGCGCAGGTAGAGGGTGTACAGGCCCTCCTGGGCGTTGATCCAGTCGGCCATCTGGGGGAAGTTGCCGATGGGCTGCACCATGCTGACCTTGCCGTTCCAGCCGGCCTTCTCATTGGCGATGTCGAAGAAGTAATCCACAAAAGCGCGCAGGAAATTGCCCTCGCCGAACTGCATGACCTTGATGGGGGCGTCCTTCAGGATATACCCGTCATACCCGGTCTGGGCCAGTACCTTATAGTTCAAAGTTTCCATCTCATAATCTCCTTTATACGTTCTCTTGCCAGCACCGGCGGGGGTGTGCCCGCCGCTTTTCTTCTTTTCATTTTAAGCTCTTGTATACAAATAAGTCAAGTGTTTCTTTTCAGATTTTGCGCAAAAAGAGGCTTCCTTCACAAATTCCGGCGGTTTCCACAATCAAAACCAGGAAAATTCGGCATGTTTTCAGTTGTATACAAATACTGGTTTAAGGTATACTGAGAATATATGAAAGTTTGCCCGATCGCAGATCGACCAACAATCCAAACGCTTTGAAAATATACCAAGGAAAAGGAGTATCGCCCCATGAAAGCATTTATGGATAAGGACTTCATGCTGCAGACCCCCACGGCCCAGCACCTCTACCACACCTATGCGGCCGACACGCCCATCTGTGACTACCACTGCCACATCTCCCCCCGTGAGATCTATGAGAACCGCAAGTTCGAGAACATCGCCCAGATCTGGCTGGGCGGCCGCCAGCCGGACGGTTCCTTCTTCGGCGACCACTATAAGTGGCGGATCATGCGCTCCAACGGCGTGCCCGAGGAGTACATCACCGGCGATAAGCCCGACCGCGAGCGCTTCCAGAAGTTTGCCGAGGCCCTGCCCATGGCCATCGGCAACCCGATGTACCACTGGACCAACCTCGAGCTGCACAAATACTTCGGCTACGAGGGCATCCTGAACGGCGACACCGCCGAGGAAGTCTGGAACCTCTGTAACGACAAGCTGCAGAACGACCCCACGATGACCGTCCGCGGCCTGATCGAGCAGTCCAACGTCGCCTTCATCGGCACCACCGACGACCCCATTGACAGCCTGGAGTGGCACGAGAAGATCAAGAACGACCCCACCATCAAGTTCACCGTCGCCCCCTCCTTCCGCCCCGACAAGGCCATCAACATCAACAAGCCCGGCTTTGTGGAGTACATGGGCAAGTTGGCCGCCAGCGTCGGCAAAGAGAAACTAGGCTGCATCCACTGCGTCATGGATGCCCTAACCGAGCGGCTGGAGTTCTTCGTCAAGATGGGCTGCCGCGCCTCGGACCACGGCCTGGACTATGTGCCCTACCGTGAGGCCACCATCGAGGAAGTGGACGCCATCTACAAGAAGGCCATGGCTGGCGAAGCCGTCACCATCGAGGAGGCCGAGAAGTACCAGACTGCCATCCTGATCCATCTGGGCAAGATCTACCACAAGCACGGCGTGGCCATGCAGCTGCATTACTCCTGCCTGCGCGGCGTCAACCGGAAGATGAACGCCCTGCTGGGCCCCGACACCGGCTTTGACATGATTAACCAGAACACCTGCGGCGGCAACATCGCGGCCCTGCTCAGCGCCCTGAACGACACCGACGAGTGCCCCAAAACCATCATCTACAGCCTGAACCCCGCTGACAACGAGCAGATCGGCACCATCCTCGGCTGCTTCCAGAACGACGAGATCCCCGGCAAGATCCAGTCCGGCTCGGCCTGGTGGTTCTGCGACCAGAAGGTCGGGATGGAGAACCAGATGAAGGCCCTGGCCAACCTCGGCCTGCTGGGCAACTTCATCGGGATGCTGACCGACAGCCGCAGCTTCCTGAGCTACACCCGCCACGATTACTTCCGCCGGATCATGTGCAACCTGATCGGCCAGTGGGTCGAGGACGGCGAGTACCCCAACGACGAGAAGGCCCTGGAGAAGATTGTCTGCTGCATCTGCTTCGACAACGCCAAGCGGTACTTTAACCTGTAAGCCCCGCCATGGTGGTGGGGAGGGAACGCGTCGCGAAAGCGGTACGCTAAAAACGCCCCCCGGCGCAGTGTTCTTTCTGCGTCGGGGGGCGTTGTTGTGTTGTTTGGGGTTATGCGGCGGGATTTAGTCGAGCTCCAGCGCACCGGTGTACAGCTGGTAGTAGGTGCCGTGCTGGGCGATCAGCTGGTCGTGGGTGCCGCGCTCGATGATACGGCCGTGGTCCAGCACCATGATGGCGTCGGCGTTCTGGACGGTCGACAGCCGGTGGGCGATGACGAAGGTGGTGCGACCGGTCATCAGGGCGTCCATGCCGTGCTGGACAATGGCCTCGGTGTGGGTGTCGATAGAGGAGGTAGCCTCGTCCATGATCATGACCGGGGGATCAGCCACGGCGGCCCGGGCAATGGCCAGCAGCTGGCGCTGGCCCTGGGACAGGTTGGCGCCGTTGCCGGTCAGCATGGTGTTGTAGCCGTCGGGCAGGCGGCGGATGAAGTCGTCCGCGCCGGCCAGGCGGGCCGCCGCGATGCACTCATCATCGTGGGCCTCCAGGTTGCCGTAACGGATGTTGTCCATGACGGTGCCGGTGAAGAGGTTGGTATCCTGCAGGACGATGCCCAGGGAGTGGCGCAGGTCGGCCTTCTTGATCTTCCGGATGTTGATGCCGTCGTAGCGGATCTTGCCGTCCTGGATGTCGTAGAAGCGGTTGATGAGGTTGGTAATGGTAGTCTTGCCTGCGCCGGTGGAGCCGACGAAGGCCACCTTCTGGCCGGGCTTGGCATAGAGGGAGATGTCGTGCAGGATCGTCTTCTTCCCGTCATAGCTGAAGTCGACGTCGTAGAAGCGGACGTCGCCCCGCAGGCGGGTGTAGGTGATGGTGCCGTCGTGGTGGGGGTGCTTCCAGGCCCAGACGTTGGTACGGTGAGATACCTCCGTCATCTTGC
>CAZEIG010000071.1:0-9122 GCA_964511805.1 uncultured Faecalibacterium sp. | reverse complement strand
ACAGCATCTCGGGCCGGTGCGGCGTCTTTGCCAAGACCGACATCCAGACCCTCCTCAACCAGGGGGCCAGCCGGGCCGACATCGCCTTGTCCGCCTTCCACGCCATCGCCAAACAGACCATCGGCGGCCTGGCCCAGGGCCTTGAAATGACCCCGCCGGTCATCTTTGAAGGCGGGCCCCTGACCTATAACCCCACCCTTGTCAAGGTATTTGCCGAGCGGCTCAATCTGACCGAGGACCAGATCATCCGCCCTGACCACGCCGACACCATCGTAGCGCTGGGCGCGGCCCTGGCCATGGACGAGCTCTACCCGCTGGAGATCGGCGCCGCCGCCCCCATGACCCCCGAACAGGCCCTTGCAAAGCTGTCGGCAGCGCCCCCCGCAGCCGAGCAGCATACCGCCGAGCGGTACTTTGCCTCCGACACCGAGCGCCAGGCCTGGCAGGCAGCCCATGTCCTGCCCGAGCTGGAGCCGGTGGACGCCAAGCCCGGTGACACCCTGCGGGTCTACATCGGGGTGGACGCCGGCAGCACCACCGGCAAGCTGGTCCTGCTGGACGAAAATGAGCGGGTGTTCGACCGCTTCTACGCCAACAACCGGGGCGACCCCATTGAGGTCATCCGCCGGGGCCTGCAGGAGCTCTACCAGAAATACACCGTCCGCGGCATCAAGCTGGAGGTGCTGGGCCTTGGCACCACCGGCTACGGCGAGGTGATGCTGAGCAAGGCCTTCGGCGGGGACTACCACACCGTCGAGACGGTGGCCCACGCCGCCGCGGCCTGCCACTACCTGCCCGACGTCACCTTCCTGCTGGACATCGGCGGCCAGGACATGAAGGCCATCTGGATCAAAGACGGCGTCGTCACCAATATGCTGCTGAACGAGGCCTGCTCCTCGGGCTGCGGCTCCTTCCTGGCCGAGTTCGCCTCCTCTCTGGGGATCCCGGTGGAGGAGATCGCCAACGCGGCCTTCCGGGCCGAGGCCCCCGCCGAGCTGGGCAGCCGCTGCACCGTCTTTATGAACAGCAGCATCATCACCGAGCAGAAGAACGGCCGCACCCCCGACGACATCATGGCCGGGCTCTGCCGCTCCATCATCAAGAACGTCTTTACCAAGGTGGTCCGTATCCCCAACACCGACGTGCTGGGCAGCCAGATCGTGGTGCAGGGCGGTACCTTTAAGAACGACGCGGTCCTCCGGGCGCTGGAGCAGTACCTGGGCCGGACCGTCACCCGCGCCCCCTATCCCGGCGAGATGGGCGCCATCGGCGCGGCCCTGCTGACCAAGCGGCAGGCCGAAGCCAGCGGCAACCCCGCCAGCCACTTCATCGGCTGGGAAGCGCTGGAGGCCTTTACCTACACCCAGACTCAGAACGAGGCCTGCCCCTTCTGCCAGAACCATTGCAGCCGGACCATCATCCGCTTCCCCTCAGGGGAGAGCTTTGTCACCGGCAACCGCTGCGAGCGGGGTGAGATCCTCGGCGACCCCAAAGACAGCGGCGTCCAGGCCCGCGTCCGGGCCGCCAACCAGGCCATGCAAAGCGTCCCCAACCTCTTTGCGCTGCGGGAAAAGCTCCTCTTCACCGGCTACGACGCCCCCGCCCTGGCCCCCGACCGCGGGATCACCATCGGCATCCCCCGGGTCCTCTCCTTCTGGGAGACCATGCCCTTCTGGAACGCCTTCTGGCGGAGCCTGGGCTTCAAGGTCCAGCTGTCGGGCAAGAGTACCCGTCCCATGTACGAGGACGGGCTGGCCGCCGTCACCTCGGACACCGTCTGTTTCCCGGCCAAACTGGTCCACGGCCATATCCGCGACCTGGCCAAAAAGAAGGTAGACCGAATCTTCATGCCCTCCATCACCACCGTCGAGCCGGAGGGCACCGCCCCTACCAGCGAGTCGATGTGCGCGGTGGTCAAGGGCTACCCCATCGTCATCCGCAACTCGGACAGCCCCGAGCGGCGCTGGGGCATTCCCTTTGATGCCCCCCTCTTCCATTGGCACCACAACGCCGACCGGGACCGCCAGCTAACCGACTACATGGCCGAGACTTTCGGCATCGACAAGGCGCTGACCCGGCAGGCCATCGCCGCCGGCGATGCCGCCCAGGCCAGCTTCTCCAGCCAGCTCAAGGCCGCCGGTCAGGCCGTCCTGGACCGCTGCCGCGCCGAGAACAGCTACGCCGTGGTCCTGGCCAGCCGCCCCTACCAGAACGACGAGCTGGTCAACCACGCCCTGCCCGAGCTCTTCGTCAGACTGGGCATCCCGGTGCTGACCAACGACTCCCTGCCCGAGGTCAACCAGGTCGACCTCTCCCGCAGCCGGCTGGACATCGTCAACAACTACCACGCCCGGATGCTGGGCTCGGCGGTGCTGGCCGCACAGGAGGACTGCCTGGAGTACGTCCAGATCGTCAGCTTCGGCTGCGGCCACGACGCCTACCTCTCGGACGAGATCACCCGGATGATGCACGAGATCTCGGGCAAGAGCCCCCTCATCCTCAAGTTGGACGAGAGCGACGCCCAGGGTTCCCTCCGGATCCGGGTCCGCTCCTTTGTCGAGACGGCGGCTATCCGCCGGGCCCGGGGTGAGCACGTCCAGCCCCGTCCTCTGCCCGACCCCTACCCCGTCAAGTTCACCAGGGCCGACCGGAAGGACCGGGTGGTCCTGGTGCCCAACACCTCCCACGCGTTCTGCCGGGTAATGTCGGCAGCCTTTGCGGCCCAGCACATCCGGGCTGTGCCCCTGGACATTGGCCGGGAGGAGGCCATCCGGCTGGGCAAACAGTACGTCCACAACGACATCTGCTTCCCGGCGCAGATCGTCATCGGCGAGGCGCTGGCCGCCCTCCGCACCGGCAAGTACGACAACAGCGAGGTCGCGGTGGCCATGGCCAAGTACATCGGCGACTGCCGCTTGACCCACTACGGAGCCCTGCTCCGGAAGGCCCTGGACGACGCCGGTTACGCCGACGTCCCCATCCTGACCAACGACGGCAAGGACAGCCACAATATGCACCCCGGCTTCAAGATGAACCTGGTCTCGTCGGTGAATCTGGCCTTCTCCCTCCCGATGATCGACGTCATGGAAGAGCTACTGCGGAAGATCCGCCCCTACGAGAAGGAGCCCGGCGCCGCCGACCGCGCCTTTGAGGCCGGCATGGACGCCATCGTCGACGGGATGGAAAAGCATGGCATCCCCGGCCTCAAGAAGGGCTTCGAGAAGGCCATCGAGATCATGAAGGGGGTCGAATACGACCGCTCCCATCCCCAGCCCACCGTCCTGATCGTGGGCGAGTACCTGCTGAACTTCCATCCCGGCGCCAACCACGGCATCGAGAAGTACCTCGAGGCCAACGGCTTCGAGATCATCGAGGCCCGTATGACCGACGTCATCCGAAAGACCTACTTCTACATGGATTCCCAGATCAAGGAATACCGCATCTCCAAGCCGCTGGGTGAAAAGGTCTGGTACCGCACCACCGACGAGGTCTTCAACGCGGCCCACGCCCTGACCGATTCCATCGCCAAGCGGCACCCCCTCTACCACGGGGCGGCCCGGATACAGGACATCGTTAAGGCCAGCGACCCCATCATCCACCACACCTTCGACGCCGGCGAGGGCGTCCTGATCCCCGCCGAGATCCTCCACCACGCCAATCACGGCTGCCGGAACTTCATCATCTTGCAGCCCTTCGGCTGCCTGCCCAACCATGTGGTAGGCCGCGGCGTCGCCAAGCGGCTCAAGGAGATGTACCCCGACGCCCAGATCCTCCCCCTGGACTATGACCCCGACGTCAGCTTCGCCAACCTCGAGAACCGGCTGCAGATGCTCATCATGACCGAAAAGGCCCGCAGCGCAGCCACCTCCTCCCAAGAGGAAAGCGGCAGCGGCAAGACGCCCCCTGCGCCCCCTGCCGCCGCTCCCCGCAGCCAGCGGGAGAAAAAGCACCCCGGCACCCATCGTGGCAGCCGGGCCGCCGCCGTCGTCCCGGCGCAGTCCTGATGAAACCTTTGCGATAACTTTCCAGGCCCCCGTCCATCCGGATGGGGCCTGGTTTTTGCTTCTGCCCGCCCCGCGGCCTAGCCGGAAACCTTTGTACATATGTACGCCACCGGCGCCATCGACATCCGCAAATACCTAGCCAAGAAGTAATCGTTTTTCCCTATCTGCAAAAAGCGGCGCGCTTGGGTTATTCTACGGTGACGCTCTTGGCCAGGTTGCGGGGTTTATCCACGTCGCAGCCGCGCAGCACCGCCATATAGTAGGCGAAGAGCTGCAGCGGTACGATGAGCTGCAACGGCATGAAGATGTCCTCGTACTCGTCCAGACGGACGATGTAGTCGGCGATGCCGTCCGGCACCACCGCGTCTTTGGTGGTGAAGAGAAGGACCCTGGCCCCCCGGCGCTTGGTCTCCTTGGCGTTGGAGAGGGTCTTTTCATAGACCCCATGCTGGGTGGCCAGCGCGATGACCGGCACCCCGTCGGTCACCAGGCTGATGGTGCCGTGCTTGAGCTCCCCGGCCGCGTAGGCGTCCGAGTGGACATAGCTGATCTCTTTCAGCTTGAGGCTCCCCTCCAGCGAGAGAGAATAGTCGAACCCCCGCCCGATGAAAAAACAGCTCTGGGTGTTGACAAACAGGCTGGCGAGGTACTTGATGTACTCGCAGTCGTCCAGCCGGGGCTCGATGACCTTGGGCGCCCGCTGGAGCTCGGCGGTATACCGGCGGGTCTCGGCCTCGGTCAGCTTCCCCCGGGCGTAGGCCAGCCGGAGGGCGAAGAGGTAGAGCACGCACATCTGGACCATATAGGCCTTGGTGGAGGCCACCGCGATCTCAGGGCCGGCGTAGGTGTACATGACGTAGTCGGCCGCCCGCGCGATGCTGCTGCCCACCACATTGACGATGGCCAGCACCGGCACCCCCCGGCTCTTGGCCAGCTTGAGGGCTGCCAAGGTGTCGCTGGTCTCCCCCGACTGGCTGATGATGATGACCAGATCCTCCGGGCTGAGGATGGGGTCCCGGTAGCGGAACTCGCTGGCGATGTCCACCTCGGCAGGCAGACGGGCCAGCTTTTCGATGGCGGCCTTCCCCACCATCCCGGCGTGCATGGCGGTGCCGCAGGCCACCAGGTGGATACGCTGGATGGCGGCCAGCCGCTGGTCGGTCAGTTCGGGGAGCCGGAGGTCGGGCATCCCGTCCTCCACCCGCGGGCCCACCGTCGCCGTGATGGCGGCGGGCTGCTCGTTGATCTCTTTGAGCATAAAGTGAGGGTAGCCGCCCTTTTCGGCGGCTTCGACGTCCCAGTCGGCGGTCAGTTTTTCCCGCTGGACCGGCTGGCCGAACTCATCATAGAAAGTCACCCCGTCCGCCCGGCAGACCACCATGTCCCCTTCTTCCAGGACGCTGTAGCTGCGGGTATATTTGAGGATCGCGGGGATATCCGACGCCAGGAAGTTCTCCCCCGCCCCATAGCCTACGATCAGGGGGCTTTCCCGGCGGACCGCAAAGAGGGTGTCGGGCTGGTTCCGGAAGAGGGCGGCCAGGGCATAGCTTCCCCGCACCCTGGCCAGGGCGCCGGCCAGCGCCTGCAGGGGGTTGCCCTTGTAAAAGCTGTCGATCAGCTTGACCAGCACCTCGGTGTCGGTCTCGCTGACAAAGGTATAGCCCTTCCCTTCCAACATCTCCTTGAGGGCGCCGTAATTTTCAATGATCCCGTTGTGGACGATGCTCAGGTAAGGGGTGGAATGGGGATGGCTGTTGACGTCGCTGGGCTCCCCGTGGGTGGCCCAGCGGGTGTGCCCGATGCCGCAGTGGCTCACCGGCAGGCCGGCGGCCATTTCCCCGGCCAGCTTGGCCCGCAGGGCGGTCAGCCGCCCCTTGGTCTTGACGACCCGGATCTCATCCCCGGCGGCCAGGGCCACTCCCGCCGAATCGTACCCGCGGTATTCCAGCTTGGTCAGGCCGTCCAGCAGAACATCCTGAGCGCTGCGCGCCCCTGCATAACCTACAATGCCACACATAAGCAAAACACCTCCATGCCGGCAGCGCCCCGCATCTGATGCGGGGGCCGCTCAGCCTCCGGGGCGGACCGCAGGCCGCCCGTATCAGTATATTCTCAGCATGGCTTGCTTTGAAGGGATCTGTTTCGGTATTGCTGCCGTTTTTTGCCCTTCTCTCTCGGCTGGTATAGCCCTCAGCCGGAAGAACATCCGCCGAATCTTTCGATGATCCTTCCCCTCGTCACCCTCACGGCTGTCACCCGCGTGGCCCGGCGCTTTTTCTCAACCAGAGGTCCACATCCCACCTTTCTATGCCGCCGGCGGCGGCCTTAATGCCAGCCCAGCATCTTGTGCAGTTTGGGCTGCCAGAAGAGTTGATAGGCCTTCAGCAGGTTTGCCAGTGCCCTGTCGTAGAGCAGGAAGGCCACGTTCCCGATCAGGAGGGTGACCGCCGCCAGAACCAGGGCGGTGGCCTGCAGTTCGGCCGCGATCTCACCGCCTGGGAAAAAGAGAAGGAGCAGCCCGTACATGGCCAGCACCGAGCCGTTGCAGAGCAGCAGCCTGGCCGCCACCCGGAGCGCCGCCAGCCGCAGCCGGTCGAACCGCGGCTTGACCAGCGGGTAATACCCCAGCAGGATGATAAAGAAAAGGGCGGTCTCCTTGTCGGGCGCCAGCAGCACCCCCAGCAGGCTGGCGGCGCCGTAGGCCGTCCAGGCAAAACGCCGGCCGCACTCCACGTCGACCGCCGCGATCAGGATCCCGCCGGCGGCGGGGGCGATGAACATAGCCACCGGGACGACAGCCCCCAGCAGCAGCAGCACCACCGAGAGGGCCACCGCCACCCCGCAGAGAGCGACCGGCCAGCTTTGACTCCGACTCTGTCGTTTCATGAGGGAAGCTCCCAATCCAGGTCCCAGGCGCCGTGTTCCAGCGGGTCGACCTCGTCCCGCAGGCCCAGGATCATGATGTTGTCCAGCAGGGAACGGTTCAGCTTGATGTCCAACAGGGAATAGATCCGGGATAAGTCGTTGATCGAGGCGATGGCCTGCCGGCGGGCGTTCTTCCGGGCGGCCTCCCTGCTCAGGCCGTTGGCGAGAAAGACGTTGTAGCGGTCCTGCCGCTGATCCTCCTCATGGCGGGCAGCCTTATCCAGCAGGTAGAACGCCTTGCCGATGCAGCTGCCGATGTACCGCATATTTTTCCGCTGGACCGGGTCGTCGGAGGCCAGCAGAGAGAAGAGCGCACCGTAGATGTTGCTCATCGGCTCAGAGGCCACCGCATAGTTCTGACCCCGCAGCTGGTGCTGGGCGGCCGCCTGGGCCTGCTGCTGGTGGAAGATCCGCTCCAGGGCGGGCTCTTCTTCCGCGGCCTTCCGGTAGGCCCTGTGAAGCAGGACCCGCTGGCTCATCCGCTCGACCTGTTGGCAGGGCGGCAGTTCCCCGTTCCGGCGGTCCTGCAGGCGGTGCCAGTACATCAGCACTTCGATCTGCGCCGCCAGCCGGATGCCACGGGTCTGGCACATGACCGGCACCCTGGACATACTGCCGGGCATACGGATATTCTGGCAGGTGGCCTGCCGGCCCGCCAGGCTGTCCGCCAGAATCGCCAGAATGCCGCCCTTATGGGGCAGTATCTCATAGGACACAAAGCCGTAATCAAGATACATTTGATAGCCAACGCCCCGCATATAGCGCAGGTATACGTTATAGTCCCGGATCGAAAGCTCGGGAAGATAGGGGTGGAGTCTGCCTGTCACCATGGCGTGCTGCCTCCGTTGTACTGCCGGCCGGGCCGGCGGGATGGATAACTGCCACTAGTATAATCGATTTTGCAGCCGGATGCAATTCCTAATTCAAAACTCTTTCAGTTTGTCCCCGAAAAAGATCTCTGCGCATACCCTGCAGGAGCGTTTTTAAATTTCCATTCGTTGATTTTATCTAGTTCGATTTCTTTACTTATTTTGTTTGTTTTTTCCCGGTCATTTCTCCGTTTTCGGGCCTGTGCGGGCGGGGCGCGGCCCGCCGCCCGTCAAACCCTTCCTTCGGCATGGGGCGGGCGGTCCTGGCGGCGGGGGCGTTGTAATACATGTATACCTGGCAGGGGATCATTCCGTTGTACATCTTCCGGCGCTTGGCGGCGCGGCGGCCGTAGTGTGCCTCGAACTCCATGTCGGCGGTGATGACATAGACCCCGGCGCAGGGGTGCGCCTCCATCTGGCGGCCGAAGGTCCTGGCCAGCCGGGCCGCCCCGTCGATGGTGCTCATCCGCTCGCCGTAGGGCGGGTTGGTCAGGACGATAGCCTCGGGCCGGGCGGCAAAGTCCGCTACGTCGGCCACCTCGAAGCGGCAGCGCTTCTCGACGCCGGCCAGCCGGGCGTTTGCCCTGGCCAGCTCAATGGCGGCGGGGTCGATGTCGTAGCCAAAACCCTCAAAGACGGCGTCCTGCTTGATCTCAGCCAGGGCCTTCTGCCGCTGCTCGGCCCAGACCGACGCCGGAACAAAGCCGTACCGCTCGGCCGCGAACCGCCGCTGCAGCCCCGGCGCAATGTTGAGGGCCTTCTGGGCCGCCTCGATGACTAGGGTGCCGCTGCCGCAGAAAGGGTCCTCGACGACGCTGTCCCGGCGCACCCGGCCTAGGTCGACGATGGTGGCGGCCAGGGTCTCCCGCAGGGGGGCCTCCATGGCGTTCCGGCGGTAACCCCGCTTGTGCAGCCCCTCGCCGCTGGTGTCCAGCATGATCTCGCAGAGATTCTTCCGCAGCAGGAACCGGACTCGGTACTCGCTGCCGGTCTCGGGCAAGACCGAGGTGTGATATCCCTTCATCAGCCGCTTGACGATGGCCTTCTTTATGATACTCTGGCAGGCCGGCACACTGGAAAGCTGGCTGTTCAGGGAGGAGCCCTTGACCGGGAAGGCCGCGTCGGCGGGCAGCAGGTCTTCCCAGGGGATGGCGTAGACCCCGTCGAACAGCTCGTCGAAGGTCTCGGCCCGGTAGCTGGCCAGCAGCAGCATGACCCGCTCGACGGTGCGGAGGTTGAGGTTGGCGGCCGCGATCAGGTCGGCCCCGCCCCGGAAGGTCAGCCGGCCGTCGGTAACATGCAGATCCTCGGCGCCGATCCGCCG
>CAZEIG010000070.1:0-9170 GCA_964511805.1 uncultured Faecalibacterium sp. | reverse complement strand
CCGCACCATGCTGATCTTGGAGATCTTCCGCAGCCGGGCGGTGACCAACGAGGGCAAGCTGCAGACCGAGCTGGCCCTGCTGAAATACCGCCTGCCCCGGCTGCAGGGGATGGGCGAAAGCCTCAGCCGCCAGGGCGGCGGCGGGGGCGGCGCCCGCCGCGGCGCCGGCGAGACCAAGCTGGAGCTGGACCGCCGCCACATCCACGCCCGGATTGACACCTTGTCCGAGCGGCTGGCCGAGATGGAAAAGCGCCGAGGCGAGAGCCGCCGCGCCCGGGCCAAGACCGGAATGCCGGTGGTCAGCCTGGTGGGCTACACCAACGTAGGCAAGTCCAGCCTGATGAACGCCCTCTGCGGCCCCAGCGTAACCGAGGCGAACATGCTCTTCGCCACCCTGGACCCCACCAGCCGGAAGCTGGTCCTCCCCAGCGGGATGGCGGTGCTGCTAGTAGATACGGTCGGATTTGTCTCCCGGCTGCCCCACAACCTGGTGGAGGCCTTCAAGAGCACCCTCGAAGAGGCCGCCTGGTCGGACGTCATCGTCCAGGTGGCCGACGCCGCCGACCCCCAGCGGGAAGAGCAGCTTGCCGTCACCCAGCAGGTGCTGGACGGTCTCGACTGCGGCGACATCCCCCGCATCACCGTCTACAACAAATGCGACAAGCCGGGGGCTGCCGCCTTCGACCCTGCCGTCCTCCTGACCAGCGCCAAGACCGGCCTTGGCCTCGACCGCCTGCTCGCGCGGCTGGACCAGCTGCTGAGCGACCGCGTCCGGACCATCCGGGTCCTGCTGCCCTACGACGCTTTGGGTCTGGCGGCCCCCATGCGGGAGCGGGGCAGCGTCCTGACCGAGGAATACCGCCCCGACGGGCTTTACCTCGAAGGGATCGTCAAACGGGAGGACCTGCACCTGTTTGAAAAGTGCCTGGTCTGACCCGCCGGAAAAACCTCACCGGCAAAAAACGTCCCGCCCGAACGACACGCGCGTGCGGGCGGGGACATAATAGACAAAAAACACAAAAACCCGCCTGGCAGCGGGTTTTTGTGTATAGAGGGGTGGGAAAGTATATAAAGCAGTAAATCTCAAAACCAAACATCGGCCGCCGCCCGGCGCTCATCCGGTCACACCGCGGCCCTGTGATTTGTATTATATGCAAATTCAATTTATTGTCAAATTGTAAATTTTCAAATTGCCTTATCATTTCGCTTTACTTTTTGGCAAAAACCTTATATAATTAAAGCCAGTTTCGGGGCATTTTGTGATTTTTACAACTCAAAACTTTATTTCATGAAAATTTTATCTATTTCAGCAGAAATAATTGAAAATAGAACGATGGAGGTAAACAAAACATGGATGATTTGGACCGCAAGATCCTTTCCCTTCTGGCGCACAACGCCCGTATGCCCGTCAAGGAGATCGCCGAGCAGGTTTCCCTGACCAGCCCGGCCGTCTCCAGCCGCATCCATAAGCTGGAAGCGGACGGCATCATCGGGGGGTATACCGTCGTCCTCAACCGACCGGCTAACCGACTGTACGTCGACGCCCTCATCAGCCTGTCGGTGGCCCCCTCCGAGCAGGACGGCCTGCTGGACCTGCTGCAGAGCAGCAAGGAAGTGCTGCAGTGCTACCACGTCACCGGCGAATACACCTTCCTCATCAAGGTCAGCTGCGGCAGCATGATGCAGCTTGAACAGCTGATCCTGCAGTTCCAGAAGCTGGGCAGCACCTGCACCCAGATCATCCTCTCTACCCCCGTGGACCACGGGCCGCTGGACTCGCTGCAGCTGTAAACCATCCAACACGATTTCCCGGGGAATTTCCTTGTGTAAGTCCCGGCCGTATGCACCCGCATATGGCTGGGACTCTTTTTTGGTGTTGGACGCAATTTTCCCGCAGGGCGGTTCGTATAGGTTATGACGGCACTTCAGATGGTATAAACCGGCCCCGCCCGGCCCATCCTGTGAAAAAGTCCGCATCTCTTGTGATAGGAAAGGATATAGATTATATGAAAAAGAAACTGATTGCCGCTGCCCTCGCTTCCCTGGCCATCTTCGCCCTTGCCGGCTGCAGTCGGGGCGCTGCCAGCTCCGGCAACGAGGCCAAAGACTACAGTCAGATCATCCACGACGCCCGCGCCGACGAGGAGAACGAGGCCATGATGATCCTCTCTTCCGGCGAGGACGGCGCCTTTACCGCCATCGACGGCGCCAGCAGCGACATGACCGCCGACGACATCAAGGCCCAGGCCGACAACTTCATCCTGCCCATGCTGGGCCTGGAGGAGGGCGACTATGAGTCCTTCGCCGCTTCCGTCTCGATCATGAACATCCGCAGCTACGGCGTCGCCATCGTCAAGCCCGCCGAGGACAAGACCGAGGCCGTCCAGGAGGCCCTGGAAAACTACGTCACCAGCCAGCAGCTCGCTATGGAGAACTACCTGGCCGACCAGTACAAGATCGCCAAGGCGGCCACCGTCACCACCGTCCCCTCGGGCGAGGTGGTCCTGGTCTGCTGCGAAAATTCCAGCGACGTCCTGACCACCATCCAGGACGCCCTGGCCGCCTGAACGTTTCCAGCCCATCCGGCACGATCCCCGCGCCCGCAGGTTTTGCAGCCTGCGGGCTTTTTTCATCCCTGAAATATGGTACAATAGCCGCATACCCGCCGCCCACCCGCGGCCGAAGCCGGGCCGGCCCTCTACGAAAGGAGCCTTTGCCCCATGTTTGGCAGCATCTTCAACCCGGAAAACCATTTCTGGCAGGCGCTGGACCACCTGGCCGACCTTCGCCTGCTCTGGCTGCTCTTTTCCCTGCCCCTGCTGACCGCGGGGGCCGCCACCACCGCCCTCTACGACGCAGCCGCCCACTGCGTCCGCGGGGGCGAGCCGATGCCCTGGCGGCGGTTCTGGCAAACCTTCCGCCGGGAGCTGCCCTGCGCCGTCCCGGCGACCCTGGCCTGGGGCGGGCTACTGCTCCTTCTAGCCGACGGGCTGCGGCTGACTGGGGCGGCCGCCGAAGCCGGGATGCCGGGGGCCATCCCGGTCTTCATCTTCTGCCTGGTGCTGCTGGTTTTGCCGGTGGGGGCCGCCTGCTGGATGTTCCCCCTCCTCTCCCGCTTCACCTTCCGGCCGGTGGGGCTGATGCTGACCTCCCTCCGACTGGCCCTTGGCTGCCTGCCCCGTACCGTCGCCCTGGTGCTGATCCTGGCGGCCTCGGTCCTGCTGGTCCAGGTGCTGCTGATCCCGGTGGTCATCCTGCCCGGGGTGGCCGCCTGGCTCTTCACCTTCCTGCTGGAGCCGGTCTTCCGCCGCTACCAGCCCGCCGTCCCCGGCGACGCCGCAGAATCCTCCGACCCTGAAACAGAAACGCCGCCGGAAAGCGAGGAGTTCTGATTCCCCGCCCGGCGGCAGACAAAAAGCCCACAGGTTCACCCTGCGGGCTTTTTTGCGGATGTGATTTTGCGGCCGCAGCCTCTTGCGGTCTCTTACAGATACCGCCTGACACGTTTCATGTACGCCGCGTAGGCGTCGCCGAACCGTTCCAGGCACCAGCGCTCTTCTGCCAGGATGACCCAGTGGGCCGACACCTGGAACACTGCCACCAGTCCAAACAGCCTCCAGGAGTGCGCCAGCAGGGCCATCCCCAGAAAGCAGACAAAATAGGCCAGGTACATCGGGTTGCGGGAAAAACGGTAGATCCCCCTCGTATTCAGCCCGCTGCCGTCGGGCGCCGCAAAACCGGCGGCCGACGCGGCACAGAGGCCCAGCCCCAGCAGATAAAAGGCCAGTCCCGCACCAAACGTCCATCCCCGGCCGGGCCGCACTTCCAGAAAAAGCAGGTACAAAAAGATGCCCGCGTTGGAGAGCTGATAGACCCAGTAGGCGATCTTCTCCCGCCCATACATAGGAGCAAAATGGGCCGCCCGCCCCACGGCCCGGGGGTCCAGATGGTGCAGCAGCGGGAAGCGTATCACTAAAAAGGGGATCAAAAGCAGAAAGGCGTTCATGGTCGGCCGTCCTTCCCGGAGGGGTGGAGCAGCTCGACCCCCAGCTCTTTTTCCAGCGCCTGGATCTGCTGGGAGATGGCCGACTGGGAAATATAGCACTGCCCGGCCACGCCGGTAAAGCTGTTGCAGTCGATGACGGCGGCAAAGTACTTCATCTGCCGCAGCAGCATTTCTCCATCCTCCTTTCCTGGTCTGCCGGTCTGCGGGCGCGGGGTCAGTCTTCGCTGCTGGTGGCTTCCCCGCCCTGCAGGCGGGCTTCCAGCATGGCCTTGATCTCGGCGTTGTAGCGGTTGGTCCGCTCGACGAACGCCTTCCGGGGCAGGGCGGCGTAGGCTTCCTCCACCGGCAGGGTAACATCGTCGGGGCGGATGCCCTCCTTCTTGGCCACCTGCTTTTGCAGCTTGCGGTTGTCGGCGGTGACGGCCAGGGTAACCATCAGGGCCTTGCCGCCGTTGCGGCGGCGGAGGACGACCTCCAGCACGATGCCCACCACCACCGCGGCGGCAGCCAGCAGCTGGGAGGCGCGCAGTCCCAGCGAGGGGACCAGCAGCAGGCTGTCGGTCCGCAGGCCCTCAATCCAGAAGCGGCCCAGCCCGTACCAGATGACATACAGCAGGACGACGTCGCCGTTGAAGCGGCGCTTTTTCATATAGAGGCGGAGCATGATGAAGCCGGCCAGACACCACAGGCTCTCATAGAGGAAGGTGGGGTGGACCGGCATGGTCGGGTCGATGATGACGCCGGCCGGCGTGGTGACGGTGCTGCCCCGCAGGTAGGCCTCGGTGGCGGCGCTGTACATCCCCCAGGGCAGGGTGGTGTTGCAGCCGAAGGCCTCCTGGTTGACAAAGTTGCCCCAGCGGCCGATGCACTGCCCGATCAAAAAGCCCACCCCGGTCACATCGAACATCGGCAGGACCGGGACCTTCCGCCACTTGCAGGCCAGGCCGCCGAAGACCAGCGCGCCGATGATCCCGCCGTAGATGCCAAGACCCCCGTCCCGGATGGCCAGCACCTCCCAGATGCTCTCATACGCAAAGGGGGCCATCGCCACATAGTAGAGCCGGGCGCAGATGATCCCCATGATGACCCCGACGATGATGACGTCGGTCATGGCGTCGCCGTCCACCCCGAACTCGGCGCAGTGGCGGAAGGCGAAGCAGATGGCCAGCACGATGCCCAGCGCGATCAGGACGCCGTACCAGTAGATGTTGATGTTCCCGATGGAAAAGGCGACCCGGTTGACCTCAAAGCTCAGGTCAAGCCCCGGGAAAGTCACGATATTTGTCATTTCTGTCATTCCTCCTCAGCTTCTGACGGCGCAGCGGGCAGAATGCGGACAAAGGCCATCCGCTCGGGGCGCAGAATCTTCTGCAGGGCCGCGTCGGCGGCGGCGGCGGTCAGGCCGGCCAGCAGCTCAATCTGCCGGGGCACCGTCTGGCCCAACATCGCAAAGTCGGCCATCTGGCTGGCCGCGTCCTCGACGCTCTCCAGGTTCTCCACCAGGCGGCCGTACATTTCGCTCTTGCACAGGGTAAAGATCTCACGGTCCACCCCTTCGGCCCGGACCCGCTCGATCTCCTCCAGCAGCATATCCCGAACCGTCTCGGGGGTGTCGCTCTCGCCGGTGAACAGGATACAGCAGCACCCGTCCACCCGCATCACCTCGCCGTCGAAGCTCGGTTCGATCAGTCCGCCGTCGTAAAGGCGGCGGTAAAGCCCCGACATCCCCCCGGCGATGCAGCTCACCACCAGGTCATAGAGCACGTCGGTGATGCTGTCCCCTTCCGGGATGGACGTCTCCTTGAAGCCAACGCCGAAGCAGGGCTTGGAGACGGCCATGTAGAGGGTCTTTTCCCGCTGGAAGAGGGTCTCGGGCTCGGCTCCGCAGAGCCGCCGGGCCGCCGGGGCCGCCGTGGGCCGGTCTAACCCGGCCCGGGCGCAGGCATCCAGCACCCGCTGGGGATCGATATCCCCCGCCACCGACAGGACCAGGTTGGCCGGCGCGTAGAAGGCCCGGCAGCAGTCGTAGAGCATTTCGGGGGTGATCTCGGCGATGCTCTGGCAGCTCCCCGCGATGTCGCTCCGGATGGGGTGGCTGTGGTAGAGGCACTGGCAGAGTTCGGTGACGATCCGCCAGTCGGGGCTGTCGGCGTACATCTTGATCTCCTGGGCGATGATCCCCCGCTCCTTGTCCACCGTCTCCCGGGTGAAGTAGGGGTGGGTGATCATCCCCAGCAGGACGTCCAGGCTCCGATCCACCTCCCGGGTGGCGGTGAAGTAATAGCAGGTGCGGTCAAAGGTGGTGAAGGCGTTAGCGTTGGCCCCCGTCTTGGCAAAGAGGGCGAAGGCGTCCCCCTCCTGGTCCTCGAACATCTTGTGCTCGAGGTAGTGGGCGGCGCCGGCGGGCAGGGTCAGCTCCTCCTCCCCCAGCCGGAAGTGGAGGTCGATCGAGCCAAACCTGGCCGCCACGATGGCGTGGACCGCGGCAAAGCCAGGCATCCGCCGCACCAGCACCGTCAGCCCTGAGGGCAGGCGGTACGCTTCGTTCGCGGCGGCGTCCAGGATGGTACGGAGGACATCAGACATGGGCGGCCTCCTTTCTGGTCAGCAGGTAGCTGACCGACAGGCTGAAGCGGCGGAGCACCGCCCGCGCTTCCTCTTCGGTGACGGCGGCCAGGTCCGCCCTGGCCTGGGCCGGGCTGGTAATGGCCCCGCCCCGGATGATCTCCATCCCGTACCAGCTCTCGATCCCGCCCAGGGAGTCCTCGACCCCCTCCAGCCCCACGATGAGGCCGCGGCGGCAGTCCTCCAGCTCCTCCCGGGTGATGGGGCCGGTGCAGAGGTCGGCCAGCTCCTTCAGGATGGCCTCCTCGGCCCGGGCGGCGTTGCCCGGCTCAATACCACTGTTGACGGTCATGCTGCCAGTAAAGCTCTGGAAGGAAGAGGAGCAGTAGTAGCACAGATGTTCCTTCTCCCGCACGTTCAGGAAGAGGCGGCTGGTCACGCTGCCGCCGTAGAGGGCCATGGCCAGCCGGATGGCGGCCATGTCGGCCAGCTCGGTCGGGCGGCCGAGGGTGAAGGCCAGACAGAGCTTGGCCTGCTCCATCCCAAAGGTCTCGACCTTATGGATCGGCGTCTGCCGGGGCATGGCCATGAAGGGAGCCAGCGGGGCCGGCAGGCGGCGCACTGCGGCAAGCTCGGCCAGGAAGGCGTCCCGGATGCGGGCGGTCTCGGCCCGGTCACAGCCCAGCACCATCAGCTCGATGGAGGCGGTGCGGAGCATCTTCCCGTAGACTTCGGCCAGGCCGGCGCCGGTCAGACTGTCCACCTCTTCGAGGTAGCCCTCCTGCCGGATGCCCATCTGGGTGTCCCCGAAAAAGACCCGCGCCGCCTGCCAGGTGCAGTAGAGCCGCTTGTCGTTCAGCTCGTCCTCCAAAGCCTGTTTGAGGATCTGCTTTTCAATAGCCACCGCCCCAGCATCAAAGCCGTCCGCCCCAATGCAGGGATGGAAGGCCACCCCCAGGGCCAGGTCCGCGTATGCGGCGCTGAGGGCCTCCCCCGCCAGTGCGAACCGGTCCTTGATGCCGGTGACGCTGATGCAGAGATTCCGGTTGGCGCCCATGGCCCGGCCGTCCACCGTCAGGTCCGCCCCGTAGAGGCCGGCCAGCTTTTTGGTCAGGCCGGTCATATCGGGGCAGCCGGCGTACCCCCGCTCCATCACCAGCGGCAGCAGGGCGTGGGCGGTGGCCGAAGCCCGCTCGGCGGGAAATGTAAAATGGATGCTGACCCGGCAGCGGTTGAGCTTTTCGGCCGGGTCCCAGGATAGATGTACCCCAGGCGCAAGTTGTATACGTTCCAATCTTTTTCCTCCGGACCCGGGGCAGTCCCCGGGCTTTCTGTCTTGCGGCGGTTCAGCCCAGCTGGTGTACCGCCAGGAACTCTTCCAGCGAGAGGCCGCTGGCATAGATAGCCCTGGCGTTCTCCACCCCGACGTACCGCCAGTGCCAGGGCTGGTAGACCATCCCGGTGGCAGCCTGGCTGTCCTGCGGCCAGCGCAGGATGAAGCCGTAGTCGGCGGCGTAGGCGCTCAGCCAGCGGAAGGCGTCGGTGTCCTCAAAGCCGGTGTCCAGGATGGTGTAGCCGTCCCCCAGGATGTCGGCGGCCAGGCCGGTGCCGCTCTCGTTGCAGTCGGGCCGGGGCACGATGGCCGCCGCACGCGCTTCGGCCGCGGCGTCGTCCAGCCCGTCGTCCAGATAGATCTGCTTGCGGGCGTCAAAGGCCTGCTGCCGCGCACTGGCGTCCTGGTAACCGTTCACCAGGGTCAGCTCGACCCCCACCGTTTCGGCGGCGGCCGCCATCTGCCGGTAAGCGGCGGCGGCGGTCTCTTCCAGCTGGATGCCGGTGGCATCGTCGGCCGCCGCAAGGGCCGGTGCAGGCTCGGCAGAAAAGGGCAGGTTGTTGTTGACCAGGGTCAGATAGGGGTCGTCCGGGTCAAAGCGGTAGCCAGACACATCATAGCTCGGGGCGGTGAAGGTCTGGCGGCCGGCCAGCATCCCGCTGAACCGGGGCAGCAGCCAGAGGATGCCCCCCGTCATCAGCCCCACCAGCACCCCGCAGGCCGACAGAAAGAGGATCCAGTTCCGGATCAGCCGCATCCTGCGCCTGCGGCGGCGGGCCAGCCACTCTTCCCGCGTCAGGCGGGGGCGGTCGGCGGCCCTGGGTCGTTGTTGTTGTTCCATGTTTTCTCCCACATATGGCCGCCCTGCGGCCTTGTAATCTCCCGGCGCAGAGTGCGCCAGTCTAGGGGTTAGTATACCGCTTTTTGCCTTTCCTGTAAACGGCGAAAATCTGTTGGAATGGTGAAAACGCCGCCCCCGCCATCCAAAAAAGCCGTGCCAGACGCTGCCGGTGAAAGGCAGCGAGGCACGGCCGGGCGCGGTGGAACCGCCGGGGGCAGAAAGCCCCCTGTTACTGGAAGAGGCTGTCGTGGATGGCACTGACAGCGCGGTCCGCCTCTTCCTTGTCGATGATGCAGGAGATCTTGATCTCGCTGGTGGAGATCATATGGATGTTGATGTTGTTGTTGGCCAGGGCCTCGAACATACTGGCGGCCACGCCGCTGTGGCTCTGCATACCGGCACCCACGATGGACCCCTTCGCGCAG
>CAZEIG010000069.1:0-9178 GCA_964511805.1 uncultured Faecalibacterium sp. | reverse complement strand
TTTTCAAGGTCCTGTCTGCCTCGCCTTTTGGCTGGCAGCCTATTTATTTTACCACTGTCGAACCAGTTTGTCAAGAGGCTTTTTGAACTTTTTTAAATTCAATTTTTCGCTCGACCTTCAGCCAATCTGCGGCGTTGTCTGCCATGGAGATAATTCTACCACAACTTGACTCAAATTGCAACCCATTTTTACAAATTTATCCCTCCAAAAGTTTTGCCCGCATCCGCTGAAGGATCTTTCGCTCACGACGGGAAATCTGTACCTGGGTGGTGCCCAACAGCTTGGCTGTGTCATTCTGGGTGTGGTTGCCGAAAAAGCGGAGCCGGATCAGTCGCTGGTCCTGTTCGGGCAGACTGTCCAGCACCTCCTGAAGGCTGATCTTGTCCGACAGCTCTTCCTCGGGAGAGGCCACCGGAATATCCATCTGCCGTTCGTCCCCGTCGTCTCCCTCGGGTGTAAGGCTCATGGCGGGCATCGATGCACGGATGGCCAGGGCGATGGCTTCGGGGCTCTCTCCCAGTTCCTTAGCAAGCTGGCCGACGGTCAGCTCGCTCCCGCAGAGTTTGAGGTGGCGTTCACGGGCGGCATTGACCCGCAGCCCCAGCTCCTTGATGGAGCGGCTGACTTTCACCGTCCCGCCGTCCCGGAAGAGTTTTTTGATTTCCCCCAGGATGACCGGCACCGCGTAGGTGGAAAAGCAGACCCCGCGGCTCTCGTCAAAGCCGTCGTATGCCTTGATCAGCCCCATACAGCCCGCGCTGTAGAGGTCGTCATACTCGATCCCCCTGCCCCGGAACCGGCCGGCGCAGGAATGCACCAGTCCCAAATTTTTCTCGATGAACGCGCTCCGCCGGGTCTCGTCCGATACCATAACGCTGGCCCCTCTCTATAAAGGATTATGTATCGGCCCCCTCCTTGCCGGCCAGCCGCTTGGTCAGGGTGACCCGGGTGCCTCGGGCCGGGCGGGAGACCACCCGCACCCCATCCATAAAGCTCTGCATCACCGCAAAGCCCAGCCCTGAGCGCTCCTCGGGGTCGCCGGTGGTGAAGAGGGGTTCCATAGCCTGGGCCACATCGGGGATGCCCACACCCTTGTCCGCTACCGTGATCCGAACCATGCGGCCGGGATAGACTGCCACCGTCAGGACGATCTGTCCCACACGGTCGGGGTAGGCGTGGACGATGCAGTTGGTCACCGCCTCCGAGACGGCCGTCTTGATGTCAGACAGCTGGGGGACGGTGGGGTCGTACCGGGCCAGGAAAGCCGCCACTGCGCCTCTTGCAAAGGCCTCGTTGACGCTGAGGGAATCGAACTGGATCTTGGTGCTGTTTTCCGCTTTCATGCCGTCATTCCTCCTTTCCGGCCGGGGCGGCGCAGGGGATCTGCGCCAGCTCCAGCACACGGCGAAGCTGCTGGGGCGCGTGCTGGACCTTCAGCCGGCCGCCCAGCGCCCGTATCCGCCGCTGCCGGCCCAGGATCAGCCCCACCCCCGACGAGTCCATGAACCCCACACCGCCGAAGTCCATCACCAAAACGCCGGGCACATGAGCCGCCAGGGCGTCGTCGATTTGCAGGCGGAGATATTGGGCGGCGTCGTGATCGATCTCTCCCGCCAAGTAGGCGTAGAGGGTTTCCCCCGCCGCCGTAAAGCTCACATTTGCCATTAGACTCCCTCCTTGCTCCAAAACAAAAATCCCGTACACCTATGCAACCAGTGTACGGGAAATGCCTTTTATTTTTAGTGAACCCTGTCGATGGGGTCATTTCTCTTCTTCCAGCAGGCGGGCGGCGTCCAGGGCGAGCTGTTCCCCACCGCAGACCAGGATGCCGCGGCCTCCTGCCCTGCGTGCGGCGTCCAGCGCGCCGGCCAGGGTAGGACAGACCTCCACTTCGAAGTGGAAGCGGGCGGTCTCGGCCAGCCGGGCAGCCAAAGCGGGCTCGGCCCCGGCCGGCGCGGTCAGGAAGATCCGGTCGATGGGGCCGTCCTCGGTCATGCCGGCCATCTTTTCCTTATCCTTTTCCTCCTCGCCGGGGAGGGTGCCGTTCTCCAGTGCGGTGAAGAAAGCCTCGGCACCCGCCTCGCTGGCAAGGCCGATGACGGCGTTCAGGTGGCGCACCTGGGCCAGCTGCAGGACGTTGAGCAGGGCCGCAGCCTGCTGGGGGGTGCGGCAGGCGTCCAGGATGACCAAGGGGTCCTGGGAAATGATATGGATGCTGCTGTGATTCTCAGCGGCGGCCAGCCCCGACAGGATGGCCTCATCGGGGATGTCGTTCCCCTTCCGCCAGAGGGCGAGGGCCAGCTCCACCGCAATGGCCGCGTTGCAGGCCGCGTACCGCCCCGGGAAGGCAGGGGGGAGGTCGTAGCCGCCGTAATCCATCCGGCCGTGGAGGCTGTCCTCGGGAAAGCCAATGTCGTCCTCCTCGGGGACGACCAATTCGCAGTCTGCCTTGCCGGCGGCTACGATGATCTCAGTGAGGGCGGCCTTGGGCTGGCTGGGGGCGGTGACGCAGGTGGTCCCATGCCGCATGACGGCCGCCGCATCGTAGGCCAGCCGCTCGATCGAACGGCCGCTGCCGTCGGGGCCGATGTGGGTGACGGCGCAGGCCGGCAGGGAGGGCAGGACCGAGGCCAAAGCCCCGTCCACCGTCTCGACCACCGCGAAGGCACAGCCCGCCGCCGCAAAGCAGGCGCAGGCCGCGGCCAGTTCAGCCGCCGAGCGGGAAAGGAGGGTCTCCTCCAGGATGCGCTCCGCCGCGGCGGTATAGGCGTCGGGAGCGATGTCCCGGGCAGGGACGCCGTCCACCCGGATGCGGGCCGACAGGGGCGCCACCCCCGCCGTATAGAGGCCGGTGCGCTGGCCGGACGCCCGCAGGATGCCCGCCGTCAGGACGGCCACCGCGGTCTTACCCGCCGTGCCTGCCACCGCTACATACTGGACGGGCATCTCCCCCGCGGGGGGCATGACGGCGGCAAGGTCGCCGGGCGCGTCGGCGCCAACAGGCAGGGAGGCGAAAAAGGCGTCCGCCTCCAGAATGGTCATGGTACTCATGGCTCGTCTCCTTTCCGGGGCCCGCCGAAGAGGGGTCGGAAGAGCGCCCCCAATACCCCTATCAGCGCCAGCGCGGCCAGCATCCCGGCGCAGACGCCGGCAAAGTCGATCCAGACGTCGGTGACCCGGCTGCCCCGGCCGTCGTAGAAGAGCTGGATGGTCTCGTCACAAAAAGCGGTCAACAGGCCGATGAAGGCCGGCCAGCTGATGTACCGGCCCATCCGCCGGGTCATCGCCCGCAGGCAGAGGGTCAGCAAAAAGCCCTCGAGGGTGTATTCACAGAAGTGCGCCGCCTTCCGAACCATGTTCTCGGTCAGGCGCTCGGCCAGGCCGGGCTGACCCAGCCGGCGCAGCAGGCCTTGCAGCAGGTCCAGGACCCGGCCGCTGGCCGTGGAGGAGACGCTGGCGGTCTCCATCGAGTTGGAGAAGATAAAGCAGATCGTCGCGGCCAGCGCCCCCAGAAGCAGCAGCTTGAGGGCGGTGACCAGCGGACTGCGCCGTGTGGATTCGATCGTGGTATCCCTCCTGTCAGGTGATGATTACGCCCCTTACCCCAGGGCCTGGATGCTCTGGCGGATGTTGTCCAGCTTATCCTGACTGCGGGCGGCCTTGGCGCGGGTCTCTTCCACCAGAGCGGCGGGTGCCTTCTCGACGAATTTGGGGTTGGCGAGCTGCTTTTCGAACATGGCCAGTTCCTTTTCGGCCTTGGCCAGTTCCTTGTTCAGACGGGCCAGCTCCTTGTCGCGGTCGATCAGCTCCATCATCGGGATGAAGCCGCGGGCCGCGTGGGTGGAGACCTGGACCATCCCGTCGGTGCTGCCCTCATATTTTTCGGTGAAGGAGACGTCGGTGGCAAAGGCGAACTTGGCCAGGTAGACCTCGGCCCGGATGAAGGGGGTGGCGTCCGCCGTCTCAATGATCATGCTGGTCCGCTTGGCGGGGTGGACGTTCATCTCGGTGCGCATGGTGCGGACGGCCTTGATGTAGTCCATCACCTGCTCGAAGACTTCCTCCTCCTCGGGCCAGCTGCAGGCGGGGTCGGCGGTGGGCCAGGCGGCGGTCATGATAGTCTCGCCGCTGCCGGGCAGGGCCTGGTAGAGCTCCTCGGTGATGAAGGGCATGAAGGGGTGGAGCAGCTTGAGGGCCTGGTCCAGGACGTAGACCAGCACCCGCCGGGCGGTATCCGCCTGGACGGCATCGCCCGAGTTGAGCCGGGGCTTGGCGATCTCGATGAACCAGTCGCAGTAGACGTCCCAGATGAAGCTGTTGATCTTGGCGGCGGCCAGGCCCAGTTCATAGTGGTCGATATTGTCGGTCATGGCGGCGGCGGTCTGGCCCAGCTTGGTCAGGACCCACTTGTCGCTCATATCCAGCAGGCTGTCCTCCGGAAGGCCGGGGGTGAAGTCCTCGGGCAGATTCATCAGGACAAAGCGGGTGGCGTTCCAGAGCTTATTGGCAAAGTTGCGGGCGGCCTCCACCTTCTTCTCGCTGTACCGCATATCGTTGCCCGGGGTGGAGCCGTCCACCAGCATGAACCGGAGCGCGTCGGCGCCGTACTGGGCGATGACCTCCAGCGGGTCGATGCCGTTGCCGAGGGATTTGGACATCTTCCGGCCCTGGCTGTCCCGGACGATGCCGTGGATGCAGACGGTGTCGAAGGGGGCCTTGCCGGTGTAGGCCAGGCCCGAGAAGATCATACGGCTGACCCAGAAGCCGATGATGTCGTACCCCGTCACCAGGGTGTTGGTGGGGTAGAAATATTTGTAGTCGGCGCTCTCCTCATCCGGCCAGCCCAAGGTGCTGAAGGGCCAGAGAGCCGAGGAGAACCAGGTGTCCAGGGTGTCGGGGTCCCGGGTGAGGTGGGCGCTGCCGCACTTGGGGCAGACGGCGGGGGCCTCTTTGGCCACCACCGTCTCGCCGCAGCCGTCGCAGTACCAGGCGGGGATCTGATGGCCCCACCAGAGCTGGCGGCTGATGCACCACTCCCGGGTGTTCTTCATCCAGTTCATATAGTTCTTGGTGAACCGCTCGGGGACAAAGCGGATCTGGCCCTTTTCCACCGCCTCAATTGCGGGGCCGGCCAGGGGCTCCATCCTGACGAACCACTGACGGGAGACCATCGGCTCGATGGTGGTGTGGCAACGGTAGCAGGTACCCACCTCGTGCTTGAGGGGCTCGACCTCCTTGAGGTAGCCGCCGGCCTCCAAGTCGGCCAGGATGGCCTTCCGGGCCTCGAGGGTGGTCATTCCGGCGTACTTGCCGCAGTCGAGGACGCGGGGCTCGTTGACGGTGGCCTTGCCGGCGTCGAAAAGGGCGTCGGCCTCGGCCTTGTCGGCGGCGCCGGTCATATGGCCGTCGTAGGTGAAGACCCGGACGATGGGCAGGTCATGCCGCAGCCCCACCTCGAAGTCGTTGGGGTCGTGGGCGGGGGTGATCTTGACCACGCCGGTGCCCTTGGTCATGTCGGCGTGCTCGTCGCAGACGATGGGGATCTCCTTGTTCAGCAGCGGCAGGATGACATGGCAGCCATGCAGGTGGGTATAGCGGGGGTCGTCGGGGTTGATGGCCACGGCGGTGTCGCCCAGCATGGTCTCGGGGCGGGTGGTGGCCAGCTCCAGCATCTCCCCCGTCTCCTTGACCGGGTAGAGCAGGTGCCAGAAGTGGCCGTTCTGCTCGACGTACTCCACCTCGGCGTCCGAGATGGAGGTCTTGCAGTGGGGGCACCAGTTGACCATCCGGTTGCCCCGGTAGATCAGCCCCTGGTCATACAGCCGGACAAAGACCTCCCGCACCGCGTCCGAGCAGCCCTCGTCCATGGTGAAGCGCTCCCGCTCCCAGTCGCAGCTGCTGCCCAGCTTTTTCAGCTGGCTGACGATCCGGCTGCCGTAGCGGTTCTTCCAGTCCCAGGCACGCTCCAAAAAGCCGTCCCGGCCCACCATGTCTTTGGTCAGCCCCTCTTCGGCCATCGCTTCCACCACCTTAGCCTCGGTAGCGATGGAGGCGTGGTCGGTGCCGGGCACCCAGAGGGCCGCGTAGCCCTGCATCCGCTTGGTACGGATAAGGATATCCTGCATGGTGTTGTCCACTGCGTGGCCCATGTGGAGCTGGCCGGTGACGTTGGGCGGCGGCATGACGATGGTGTAAGGCTTCTTGTCGGGGTCAGCCTTGGTGTGGAAATAGCCCCCGTCCTGCCAGAACTGGTAGATCCGGTCCTCCACCTGGCTGGGGTCATACTGTTTTGCGAGTTCTTTCATCTCTTGTCTTCCTCCTTGCAAGTGGGGACGGAAAAAGCCGCCCCACGGAAAACCATGGGACGGCTGTAGGATACAACGAGCCGCGGTACCACCCAAATTGCGCCCGCCCTTGCCGGCGGCACGCCGCTTTGATGCCCCGGTAACGTGGGGCCGGCCCGGGGGCGGCTTGGGGCGGCCCTGCGGGGCCCTTCACCGCTCCTGCTCCGAAGTGACAGCGCGCCTTCCCTGCCCCGCCGGCTCTCAGCTGGCCCGGCTCTCTGTCCGGGGAGGGTGTGCGGCGCGCACTCTTCTTCACCGCATTTCGATGGAAATAATATAGCGGTTTTGGGCGGCTTTGTCAACCGGAAAATGGAGCCGGAAGGGTGTAAAATCTGCGAAAGAAGGCGTCTCGCCCTCTCACCGGAGGCAGAGGCGGACCAGTCTCTGCCGCAGCCGGCCGCCGTAGGGCTGGTAGCGGAGCGGGACCTCGGTCGCACCCTTCCAGAGGATGCTCTTCCGGTGACTGAAAGTCTCGAAGCTCTGCCGGCCGTGGTAACTCCCCATCCCGCTTTGCCCCACCCCGCCGAAGGGCAGGCCGGGGGCGGCCAGCTGCATGACAGTGTCGTTGAGGCAGCCGCCCCCGAAGGAAGTCCTGTCCATCACCCGCCGGGCCGCCGCCCGGCTGCGGGTGAAGAGGTAGAGGGCCAGGGGCTTGGGACGGGCCTGGACAAAGCGAATTGCCCCGTCCAGGCTGTCGAAGGTCAAAACCGGCAGAATGGGCCCGAAGATCTCCTCCTGCATGACGGGGTCGCCGGGGTCTGCCCCGTCCAGGATGGTGGGGGCGATCCGGAGGGCCGCCGGGTCAGTCTGGCCGCCCAGGACAGTCTTGGCTGGGTCGAGAAGGCGGCAGAGCCGGTCAAAGTGCTTTTGGTTGACGATATGCCCATAGGCGGGGTTGGCGAAGGGATCGGGGCCGTACTGGCGGGCGGCCTCCGTCCGGAGAAGGGCCAGCAGCTTATCCTTGACCCGGCGGTCCACCAGCAGGTAGTCGGGGGCGACACAGGTCTGCCCGCAGTTGAGCAGTTTTCCAAAGACGATCCGTCGGGCCGCCAGGGGCAGGTTGGCGTCGGCGGCAACGATGCAGGGACTCTTGCCGCCCAGCTCGAGGGTAACGGGGGTCAGGTGGGCGGCGGCCTTCTCCATCACCAGCCGCCCCACCGGGACGCTGCCAGTGAAGAAGATGTAATCGAACCGCTCTTCGAGCAGGGCGGCATTCTCGGTCCGGCCGCCCTCCACCACTGCGGCCAGCCCCGGCGGCAGGGCCTCCTGCAGGATGCGCCGGATGACCGCCGCCGAGGCCGGGGCATAGGCCGAAGGCTTGACCACGCAGCAGTTTCCTGCCGCGATGGCCCCGGCCAGCGGCTGAAGGGTCAGCAGGAAGGGATAGTTCCAAGGGGCCATGATGAGGACCACTCCATAGGGCTCAGGGCAGCTTGCCGCCCCCGCCGGGAAGTTGGCGATCCCCGCATCCCGGACGGTGGGCGCGGCCCAGCGGCGGAGGTGCCGGTACTGGGTGCGCAGCTCGCTGAGGATCAGCCCCGTCTCACAGAGATAACTTTCTTCTTCGCTCTTGCCGAGGTCGGCGTGGAGGGCCGCCGCGATGTCGGCCTGATGTGTCTCGACGGCCGCCCGCAGCCGCCGCAGCGCCCCCAGCCGGGCCGCCAGCGGCAGGGTCCGCCCCGCCTCGAACCAGGCGTGTTGCGCTCCGACGATCTTTGCAATATCGGATGGCCTGTTGCTCATAAAAAGTCCCCCTTTCCCCCGCCGGCAGCCTCAAGGTGGGCCCGAAAACGCTGTAAAGATATTTTACTTCGCTCGTTTTTATGACATATATTCGTTTCTTTTTGATTTTCTGTTGAAAGAGCCGCTTCCCCGGCATGGGAGCAGCGGCATCCTTCCGGCATCAGGCTGCCTGTAATTATTGTACCACACCAGGGGCCTTTTTCCTACCATGGATTTGGGAGCACGCAGGCGCCCACCTTATCTACTGCCGCGCCGCCTGGCTCAACGCATTTTTTCTCGCAGCCTTGGGATGATGGCCAGGAACGCAACCACTGTGACGCTTGCGCCCACGATGTCCGAATCATAAAGCTTTGCACGACGGCGGCGCAGAAAATATACTGGTCTCCCAAAACTTCGCCGCCATATTTCCGTAGCACGAAGTTCAAAGAAACGATCAGCAGATTGTCAAAGACCATAATGATGTGGCAGCCGCCCTCTATGTTTGTTTGACCCGAGATGTCACGCCCCAATAGCGTTCCCGGTATAGAGCTGGTAGTAGCGGCCCTTCTGGGCGATGAGCTGGTCGTGGGTGCCGCGCTCGATGATCCGGCCCTGCTCCAGCACCATGATGCAGTCGGCGTTCTTGACGGTGGAGAGCCGGTGGGCGATGACAAAGCTGGTGCGGCCGCACATCAGGCCGTCCATCCCCCGCTGGACCAGCGCCTCGGTGCGGGTGTCGATCGAGCTGGTGGCCTCGTCCAGGATGAGGACGGGCGGGTCGGCCACGGCGGCCCGGGCGATGGCCAGCAGCTGGCGCTGGCCCTGGGAGAGGTTGGCGCCGTCGCCGGTCAGCATGGTGTTGTAGCCGTCGGGCAGGCGGCGGATGAAGCCGTCGGCGTTGGCCAGCTTGGCCGCAGCGATGCACTCTTCGTCGGTGGCGTCCAGCCGGCCGTAGCGTATATTCTCCATCACCTTACCGGTAAAGAGGTGGGTGTCCTGCAGCACCATCCCCAAGGACCGGCGGAGGTCGGCCTTCTTGATCTTGTTGATGTTGATCCCGTCGTAGCGGATCTTGCCGTCGGCGATGTCGTAGAACCGGTTGATCAGGTTGG
>CAZEIG010000068.1:0-9202 GCA_964511805.1 uncultured Faecalibacterium sp. | reverse complement strand
CACATCCCCCAGACCCTGGACGCAGTGATGCTGGCGTCGGCGGGGAAGATGCGGCTGGACGCCCCCGACTATGTCTTTGTGCTGGGGGTGGCGGAAGGGGAGTTCCCCGCCGCGCCGGGGCATCCCGGTCTGCTGACCCACGCCGACCGGGATGCCCTGATGCGGCAGGATGTGGACCTGCCCGACTGCTTTGAAAACCGGGTGGTGCGGGAGCAGGTCTGCTTCTACAAAGCCATGACCGCCCCCGCCAAAGGGCTCTGGATCAGCTGGCCCGCCGGGGCGGGGCTGACCCTCTCGGCGGCGGCCAGCCCCATCCGGGAGGTGCTGGACCCGCCCCCGCCCGACCTCACCCTGCGGGATATGGCCGCCACGCCGGGCAGTGCCCTGGACTGTCTGGGGGGCGGCTGGCCCCTCACCGGGACCGAACGGGCCAGCCTGACCGAGGCTCTCCGCACCGGCGCCGAGGGAACGGGCCTGGCCCTGCTGGACCGGATGGTCCAGAACCCACCCCACCGGATCGAGGACCTGGCCGCATTGAGCGGGCTGCTTGGGCCGGGGCTGGCCCTCTCGCCCAGCCAGATGGAAGCCTACGCCAACTGCCCCTACGGCTACTTCCTCCACTATGTGCTCAGGCTCAAGCCCCGCAAAAAGGCCCAGCTCACCCCCGACCAGAGCGGCACCCTGATGCACTGGGTGCTCCAGATGGCCCTGGACCCCACGCCCGGGCCGGACAATCCCTGCAAAGGGCGGTTCCCGAGGCCTTTCGCCCAACTGGACGACGGCCAGCTGTCCGAGATGGACTCCCTGCTGGTGGACGAGTATGCCCGGCAGTACCTGCCCGAGGACAGCGCCCGGATGCGGTATCTCCTCTCCCGGCTCAAGCGGAGCATGGCCTCCCTGCTGGGCTACCTGCGGGACGAGCAGGCCCAGAGCAGCTTTGCGCCGGCGGCCTGCGAACTCAAGATCGGCCCCGGCGGGGAGGTCAAACCCCAGGTTTACCGCCTGTCCAACGGCCGGACCGTCCGGCTGGTGGGGACGGTGGACCGGGCCGACGAGTGGGTGGAAGAGGACGGCACCCGCTGGGTGCGGGTGGTGGACTATAAGACCGGCACCAAAAAGCTGGACCTGAAAGAGGTCTACTGCGGCCTTGACTGCCAGATGCTCCTCTACCTCTTCAGCCTGACCCGGGACGAGACGGGCCGCTTTGCGGGGGCCGAGCCGGCGGGGGTGCTCTACCTCCTGGCCGACCCCAACCCCGCCACCGCCAGCCGGGCCGCAGCGGGCCGGGCCGCCCCCTGCCAGCTGGACGGGCTGGTTCGGGACGAGGGAAAGATCTTCGAGGCGATGGACCCCGGCAAGACCGGGCTTTATCTCCCCTTTGGCTGGGTGAACGGCAGGCCCAGCCCCTACCAGAAGGCCCGCCGGGCCGACGCGGCCAAACTGGGCCGGATCGAAAAGCACCTCGACGGGCTGGTGGCCGGGATGGGGGAAAAGCTCTACGGCGGCGTCATCGATGCCGCGCCCCTCATCGCACGGCGCAGTCCCTGCCAGTGGTGCGACTACAGTTTCATCTGCTGCCACGAGGAGGGTGCGGGGGAGCGTCTGGTGAAAGACCTGGCCCCCGACAGGCCCTTTGAACCCGAAGAAGACAGCGAAGGAAAGGAGGACGCCCCATGAGCGCCATCGAACCCAAGTGGACCCCGGCCCAGGCCGCCGCCATTGAGGATCGGGGCGGCGGGCTGCTGGTCAGCGCAGCGGCCGGCAGCGGCAAGACCGCCGTTTTGACCGAGCGGGCGGTCCGGCTCATCACTGACCCGGCGGACCCGGTGGACGCCGACCGGCTGCTGATCGTCACCTTCACCAACGCGGCCGCCGCCGAACTGCGGGCCCGCATCGGGGAAAAGCTCCTCCGCCTCAGCCAAGCCGACCCGGCCAACGGCTACCTTCGCCGCCAGCGGATGCTGCTGCAGCGGGCACCCATCTGCACGATTGATGCTTTCTGTCTCGATCTGCTCCGCCGCCACTTCGAGGCGCTGGACATCCCGCCCGACTTCACCCCCGCCGACGCGGGGAGCGTCCAGCTTTTGCGGGAGGCCGCCCTGGCCGACACCCTCGAAAATGCATGTCAGGATACTGACTTCTGTGCCTTTGCCGACCTCTACGGCAAGGGGCGGAGCGACGCCGCCGCCGGCCGGGCGGTGTTGCAAGTCTACGACTTCCTCCGCACTCTGCCCGACTACGACCGGAGGATGGACGAGATGCTGGCCCCCTGGCAGACGCCGGGGAGCTTCGGCGGCTCGGGCTGGCGTGCGCTCCTGCTGGACCTTGCGGCCGGCCGTGCCCGGGCGGCCCGCAGCCTGCTGGAAGCGGCCCTGGCCGACAGCCGCGCCAACCTGCTGACCGAGCGGGCCCGGGCCGAGGAGAGCAAAAAGACTGCCGCCGCCCGGACGTCGGCCGCGGCCAAGGTCAACGACAAATTCGCCGAGCCGCTCGAGCGGTTGGAGGACGCCCTGGCCCTCTTTGAACGGGTGGAGAAGCTGGCCGCCACCGGGGACTGGGAAGGGTTGTACGACCTGCTGACCCCCTATGTGTTGGGGATGAACCCGGCCCCCGGCTTCAAGGGAATGCGGACACGGCTGAAAGGGGACCACAAGGACGCCGTCCGCACCCGGGCTGACGAAGCGGCCGGCCTCTTCGACGAGATCCTCGGTTTGATCCCCTGCAGCGAGGCCGAGGCCGAGGTGGACCGGGCCTTGGCCTCGCCCCGGCTGGCGGCCCTCTTCCGGGCGGTGCGGGACTTTGACGCCCGCTTCACCGCTAAAAAGCGGGAGCGGAAGCTGCTGGAGTTCAGCGACTTCGAGCACCTGGCCCTCCGGCTGCTGCGGGATCCCGACGGCGTTCCCACCCCCCTCTGCCAGCGGGTGCGGGCCGACTACGGGGCGGTGATGGTGGACGAGTACCAAGACACCAACGCCCTGCAGGACGCCCTCTACGCCTGCCTGGCGGCCCCCGACGGAGGGAACCTCTTCCTGGTGGGGGACCTCAAGCAGAGCATCTACCGCTTCCGCCAGGCCGACCCCGCTATCTTCCGGGAGAAGCTGGAGTGCTGGCCGTCTCTGCCCGGTGGCGCGGCCCGGCCCCCCGTCCCCGAGGGGGGCGAACACCGGAACGCCCTGCTGGCCCTGGACGCCAACTTCCGCTCGGCCCCGGCGGTGGTGGCGGGGGTCAACTTCTTCTTTGAGCAGCTGATGAGTCCCAACCTGGGCGACACCGCCTATGGTGAGGGGCAGCGGCTGGTCTGCGGCGCGCCGGGGGACTACCGGGGCGGCGTCGAGGCCTGCCTTCTGCCCGACGGCGAGCGGGAGACCGACGCCGCCTGGATCGCCGGGCGGATTGCCTCGCTGGTGGCGGCGGGGGAACCTGTCCGGGACAAGGGCGGGACACGTCCCGTCCGGTATGAGGACTGCTGCATCCTGCTGGCCGCCCGGACCGACTTCCCGGTTTACAGCCGGGCCCTGGCCGAGCGGGGGATCTCCGTCTACGCCGACACCCGGGAAAATCTCTTTGAGGCGCCCCACATCCGGCCGCTGATGGCCTTGCTCAAGGTCATCGACAACCCCGCCCAGGACATCTATCTGGCGGCGGCCATGCTGGGTCCCCTCTTCGGCTTCACCGACGACGAGATGGTCAAGCTCCGTGCCCGGCGGGAAGGGGGCGGCAGCCTCTACGGCGCGGTGGCCGCTGCGGCGAACGGGGAGGACGAAAGCCCCTTCGCCTGCCGCCTGCGGGGCTTTTACGCCCGCTTGACCGAACTGCGCCGCCTGGCCCGCAGCCTCCCCGTTGAGCAGCTTTTGGAGGAGATCTTTGCCTCCACCGGCTACCTGGCGGCCCTGGGAGCGATGGAGAACGGCCAGCGCCGCCGGGAGGATGCCCGCCGGTTCGCGGCCTTCTGCGCCGGGGCGGGGAGCGGGGGAATCTCGGCACTGGTCCGTGCTATCGACGCGGCCAGCGCCGCCGGCGGCGACACCGGCGAGACCGTCCCCGGCGGGGCCCGGCCCGGCTGCGTCACCATCATGACCATCCACCGGTCCAAGGGGCTGGAGTTCCCGGTGGTCTTTCTGGCTGACACCGGCCGGCGGTTCAACGCAGCCGACCTGCGGGAGCCGGTTCTCCTCCACCGGGTCTACGGCGCGGGGCTGCGGCTGCGGCAGGAGGGCGGTGAGCTCTACAAGACCGCCGCCTATACCGCCCTGGCCGCCGTCCAGGAGCAGGAGATGCGGAGTGAGCAGATGCGTCTGCTCTATGTGGCCATGACCCGCGCAAAGGACCGCCTCATCCTCACCCTCCCCCTGGGGGTCACCCGGAGCGGCAGCGGCGACCCGCTGGCCCGGGCCGCGGCCTTCCTGGCGGCGGGTGCGGGGCCGGTGCTCTACAGCAGCCAGTGCAATTCCTTTGCCGAGTGGCTCCGGGCCGCCCTGCTGGTCCACCCCAACGGCGGGCCGCTGCGGCGGCTGGCGGGGGACCTGCAGCTCCCTGCCGCTCCGACTGACAGTACCATCACCCTCCTCATCCCCGACGAGGTGCCCGCCCCTCCGCCGGCCGAGCCAGCCAGCGCCGACCCCGCCGACTCGGCCCTGACCGAGACTCTGCGGGCGGGTTTCGGCTGGCAGTACCCGGCGGCCGGCTTGGCCGGGGTGCCCGCCAAGGTCAGCGTCACCAGCATTGTTCACAAGGCTGGGGCGTCCGCCCTCGAGCGGCCCGCCTTCCTGGCCAAGGACGGGCTGTCGGCGGCCGAGATGGGCACCGCCATCCACGCCTTTATGGAGCACGCCGACTTCGCCGCCCTGGCCGGCCCGGCCCGGCAGGGGGGCAAGGCGCTGGCCGATGCCCTGGCCGCCGAGCGGGACCGCCAGACCGCCGCCCGGCTGACCGCCCCCGAGAACGCCGAAAAGCTGGATATCCCTCGGCTGGCCCACTTTTTCAGCGGGGATGCCTTCGCCCGGGTGCTGGCGGCGGACAGGGTCCTGCGGGAGTACGCTTTCATCACCGCCCTGCCTGCCGCCGCTGTCCTGGCGGCCCAGGGGCAGGCCCCCGGCCAGATGCCACCCGCCGCCGCCGGGGAGCAGGTGCTGGTGCAGGGTATTGCCGACATCCTGCTGGTCTATCCCGACCACCTCGAGCTGATGGACTATAAGACTGACCGCGGCAAGACCGAGGCCGACTTCCTGGCGGCCTACCAGCCTCAGCTTAACCTCTATGCCATCGCGGTGGAAAAACGCTTCGCCCCCAAAAAGGTCACCTATAAGGGGATCTACTCCTTCACCCTGGCCAAACTAATCGACGCAAACTGAACAAGACGACAAAACCGCCCCGGCTGACAGATGCAGATGGGGCGGTTTTATGTTGCGGAGAATCTTCAGGATTGGTGCGGCTGGGGGCGGAAGGTGATCTCGCCGGTGGCGGCGTCCATCGACTCGACAATGGCCAGGGATTCGAGCTGGATGCCCCGGGCGCGGACCAGCGCGCCGCCGGGCTGGAAGCCCTTCTCGACCGCGATGCCGATCCCCTCCACCGTGGCGCCGGCCCGCTCGGCCAGGTCCAGCAGGCCCAGCAGGGCGCAGCCGTTGGCCAGAAAGTCGTCGACAATCAGCAGGTGGTCGGCCGGGGTCAGGAATTTTTTCGAGACGATGACGTTGTAGATCTTCTTGTGGGTGAAGGACTGGATCTGGGTCTCGTAGTTGTCGTAGTCGAGGTTGATGCTCATGGCCTTTTTGGCAAAGACGACGGGGACGTCCAGCTCGCTGGCGACGATGGCCGCAATGCCGATGCCGCTGGCCTCGATGGTCAGCACCTTGTTGATGGGTTTTGCGGCGAAAAGCCGCTTCCACTCCTGCGCCATCTGGCGGAAAAGATGAATGTCCATCTGGTGGTTGATGAAGCTGTCTACCTTGAGCACGCCGCCCTCGCGGACGATGCCGTCTTTGCGGATGCGGTCTTCCAAAAGTTTCATGGCTGGTTCCTCCCTTGGCCGGCGGTTTGTTTTTCATTAAAGAACAGTATAGCGGATGGCCGCAGGGCTGGCAATATCTTTTCCGACAAAATTTTCCGCCAGAGGGGCGGCCAGGGGCCGGCCTGCCGCCCCACCGCAGTTTTTTCGCTTTATCCCCTTGTACTTTTGCCGGGTTTTGATTATACTGTGGACAGACGGAGGCGCAGCCTCCGCGGCCGCTTGTGGGCGGCCTGATACTACGGCCGGCGGGCAGCACCGCCGCCACCGAGGGGGAGAGCGGATCATGAAGACCGGATTGATTTTGGAAGGCGGCGCCATGCGGGGGATGTTCACCGCGGGCGTCACCGACGTACTGATGGAACACGACGTCGCTTTTGACGGTGCGGTCGGGGTGTCGGCGGGGGCTGTGTTCGGATGCAACTACAAGTCCCGGCAGCCGGGGCGGGCTTTGCGGTACAACCTGGCCTACTGCAAGGACAAGCGGTACGCCAGCTTTGAGAACCTGCTCAAGACCGGCGACCTCTACAGTGAGCAGTTCTGCTACCGCGACATCCCCGAAAAGCTGGACCCCTTCGACGCCGAGACCTTTGCGGCCAACCCGATGGAGTTCTATGTGGTCTGCACCGAGCTGCGCACCGGGGACCCCGTTTACCACAAGTGCCGCACCGGCGGCGCGGAGGACATCAAGTGGATGCAGGCGTCGGCCTCAATGCCCCTGGCCTCCCGGACGGTGCGGATCGGGGCCCACCGGCTGCTGGACGGCGGCATCGCCGACTCGATCCCGGTGCGGTTCTTCAAGTCGATCGGCTACAGGCGGAACGTCATCGTCCTGACCCATCCCAAGGGTTTCGAGAAAAAGAAGAACAAGCTGCTGCCCCTGCTGCGGGCGCGGTACATCAAGTACCCGGCCTTCCTGGCGGCGGTGACCGACCGGCACGAGCGGTACAACGAGACTTTGTCCTACATCTCGATGCTGGAGGAGGCCGGCGACGCCTGGGTCATCCGCCCGCCCATCCCCCTGGAGATCGGCGCGATGGAGCGGGACCCCCGTGAGTTGCAGCGCGTCTACGACACCGGCCGCGCCGTCGCCGAAAAGCAGCTGGATGACATCGTCTCCTTCCTGGCTCACGCCAAAGCGGACATCTGAAAAATAGAAGAATATGATAAGAACCCCCGGTTTGCCGTACTGGATGGCAGACCGGGGGATCGTTTTGTTTTTTGGGGGCCGGGCGGAACTTTACGAAAATGCCGGCTTATTGAAAAGAGGGAGTTTACAAAAAGGTGTACTTTTTGGCAACATGAACAAATCCTTTGTTTTATTGCCGGAAAAATGACAATTCGGTAGGAAAGTGCTGCTTTTTAATTCTTCTGCACTATTACAAGGGTATCTTGCGTTTTACGCCGCCGCGCGTAATGCAAAAAAATCAAAGCCAATAAAAGAGCCTGCGCCCTTCAAGGCGCAGGCTCTTTTTCTGTCAAAGCGGCAATGTCATTTCTTGTCGGTCAGTTTGCCCAGCAGCATGACGATCAGGATGATGACCGCGATCACCAGGAAGATGCCCACCATGCCGATCAGCAGCATCGGCAGGGTTTGGGACAGGGAAGCGAAGTTCATACGTTAAGCCCTCCTATATCAAGCTCCCATAAGGGTCAAGAGCAGGCCGCCGGCGATGACCGAGGCGATCTGGCCCGAAACGTTGACGCTGATGGAGTACATCAGCAGGAAGTTCTGGTTGTCTTCCGTCAGGCCCATCTGGTTGACCACACGGCCGCTCATCGGGAAGGCCGAGATGCCGGCCGCGCCGATCATCGGGTTGATCTTCTTGCCCTCGGGCAGGAAGAGGTTGAGCAGCTTGCCAAAGAGGACACCGCCGGCGGTGTCGAAGACGAAGGCGAAAAGGCCCAGCGCCAGGATCAGGATGGTGTCGGGGCGGACGAACTTGTCGGCGGTCATCTGGCTGGCGACGGTCATCCCCAGCAGGATGGTGATGATGTTGGCCAGGGCGTTCTGGGCGGTCTCACTGAGGGAGTTCAGGACGCCGCACTCACGCAGCAGGTTGCCGAACATCAGGAACCCAACCAGCGCGACGCTGGTCGGGGCGATCAGGCCGGCCACCACGGTGACCACGATGGGGAAGAGGATGCGGGTGGTGTGGGTGACGCTGCCCTTCTGGTAGCTCATCCGGATCCGGCGCTCCTTCTTGGTGGTGAGGGCGCGGATGACCGGCGGCTGGACGATGGGCACCAGGGCCATGTAGCTGTAGGCCGCCACCATGATGGCGCCCAGGTACTGGGAGCCCAGGGTGTTGGCGACGAAGATGGAGGTGGGGCCGTCGGCCGCGCCGATGATGCCGATGGAGGCGGCGTCGTTCAGCGGGAAGAAGAGGCCCGCCAGGCAAACGGTAAAGAAGATGCCGAACTGGGCCGCCGCGCCGAAGAGCATCAGCCAGGGTTTCTCGAGCAGGGGGCCGAAGTCGATCATGGCACCGATGCCGATGAAGAGCAGCAGGGGGAACAGCTCGTTGGACATGCCCGCCTCAAACAGGACCGAGAGGGGGCCTTCGGTGTCGCCCTGGGTGATGGCGCCCGACAGGGGCAGGTTGACGAGGATGGCGCCGAAGCCCATGGGCAGCAGCAGGCTGGGCTCCATCTTTTTGGCGATGGCCAGGTAGATCAGCAGGCCGCCTATCACCCACATGACCAGCATCTGCCAGGTCAAGTTCCCGAAGTTCGAGAACAGGGCTGCAAATTGTTCGAGAAAATTCATTGTTTCCAATATACCTCCTTCACGGGTTTGAGCGGGCCGCGGCGGGGCAAAAAAGACCCCTTACCCCGCCGCAGTGCAAAAAGCAGGGAACTCCGCGTCCGCCGCTGCCGCACCAGACTGCCGTCCTGACGGCGGGCCGCACAGCGGGCCGGCGGCTCCATGCCGTTTTGCCATTGCCACTATTATAAAATACAGCCTGAAAAAAGACAAGGGAAATCAAAAATTTTGTCGAGGCAGTCATACCGCCCGAAAAAGTGAAAATACCTGTTGACAAAACCCGCAGCAGATGCTAAAATAAACAAGCAGTCCGGTTCGGCCGGGCACCACAGAAAAGCTTTGAGACAGAGAAAAAGCTGTTGACAAACTAAGACTTCTGTGGTAAAATAAACAAGTCGCCCGGCAATAGAGTCCGGCGGCCAAAAAAG
>CAZEIG010000067.1:0-9216 GCA_964511805.1 uncultured Faecalibacterium sp. | reverse complement strand
GATGTTTTGCATGAATTTTTCTTGCATCACCTACTTGACTTCATACCATTGGACTATTTTGTGTTCAAGCCGCCGGCGGGGCCTTTCGCCGCGGCTCATTCAGCCCTTTTACCCAAAAAATGATACCATGTTATTGATTTTTATGGTAGAATAGAATCGATCAAAATAGAAAAAATTTCTTGCTGTAAATAGAAAAATACAATCGAAAAGGAGAAATACAATGGCTATTGATTTGGCGTCCGCCTGCCTTCTGGCACAGGACATCACCAGCGTGACAGTCTCCCCGCTGGAAAGCGCTACCCAACAGGCGGCCTTTTGTACAAAAAACCAGTTTTATCCGGCGCAAAGCTACCTGCAGCCCCAAGCGCTGCGTCGCATCTTTGCTTCCCTGCCCCACGGGGAGATACTCAGCCTGACCGATTTGTTCCGGGTACGGTACCTGTTTTTGTTTTTGGGGGAGATCCCGGTGGAGATTGGACCTTTCTGCACCGAATTGTTCTCCCAACAGGACTGCCAGATACTGTTACAGCGCACTGGCATCCGGGACATTACGGCACAGGATCTGCAAGTCCTGCGAGGGACCTATCCGGTGTATGCCGAGTCAGACATGATCCATCTAGCCCACAGCCTAGCTCGCTCTCTTGGACTGGCCGGCACACTGGCCAGCGTCCATCGGGTGGATCTGGGAGACGACCGGCCCGAACAGCCCCAGGACGTTATCTCCCGCAGACTCTATGCCGAAATGATCAGCGAACGCTACCAAATCGAAGCAGCGTTCATGGAACACATCCGACAAGGAAATGCCAATGCCGCCATTCAGAGCTGGCGTCAACTACATCAAGCGGTAGCCTATGCCAAAAAGCTGGGCTCTACCATGGAAACAGCCCGGACCGCCGCAGCCATCAACCGCACCACCATCCGCATGGCCGCTGCAGAAGCGGGACTGCCGGCTCTGGTGAACGATATGCTTTCAGGCGAAAGTGCCGCCATCATCCGCAACGCCAAGAGCATTGATACAATTGACCTGGAACACGAGCGGATCATCCGCGCCTACTGCCAGGCCATCCGCGAACGGCGCGATCACCAATACAGCAACCTGGTCCTCAGCGCCATCTATGAAATGGAGCACCACTACACAGAGCGCATTACCGCCCCATCTCTGGCAGAAGAACTGGAAGTCAGCCCTGCCAAGCTAACCTTTCTGTTCCGCAAGGAAACCGGTCAGACGCCACTCGCCTACCTGACCAACGTTCGGATGCGTCAGGCTGCCCGCCGTCTGACCGAAAGCAGTACCCCAGTCAACAGCGTTGCTGCTGAAGTCGGCATTCTGGACGCCAACTATTTTATCAAACTGTTCAAACGCGCCTATGGTCAGACACCGCTGGCCTATCGCCGCAGCCACCAGTTGTAGGCTGTATGACAGAACCCCGTATACTCCGGCAGTCAGCCGCGGGCATACGGGGTTTGGCATACGGGGTTTTCTGTTATGTAGGCATTCCAATGGTTCAGCCAGCGTTACGCCAGGTCTTTGCTGTTCGAGACCATGACTTCCTTGTACCAAACCGAAGTTCTTCTTCCTGTAGCAGCTAGCAGCGGCCAGCGCCGGTACCACTCCGCCGACAAAAAATCTGCTTCATCCCTGGAAATATGACCCTGGAAATATGACCAGCAAACTTACCAAGCGCCGGAATGGAATCAAGCGCTGTTTTTGTCTCTTGAAAGATTGCAGACAGATCGCTACACGCTAAGAGAGCTGATTCTTTTCATGCCTTTCTTTTCCGTCTGTCAGGCAAAAAGAAAAGCACCTGCCGACGTTCTACACGTCAATAGGTGCCTTTGGTGGTTGCGGGGGCTGGATTTGAACCAACGACCTTCGGGTTATGAGCCCGACGAGCTACCGGACTGCTCCACCCCGCGCTATCTGGAATAATGTGCTTGGTGCGCCTTTTCCTTTTTGATGCCCCGCACGATGTTGTATCGCTTGGTGCTCCACTATAATAGCACAGAATGGAGAGGATGTCAATGCTTTTCGGAGAATTTTTTCTTGGAATTTTGTCCGGCAGGTCATCTGCGGCGGATGAGGACGACGACCGTCACAATGACCGCTGCCGTCAGCACTACGGCCGGCCACCAGCTGGCCAGGGCCACCGCGACGGCGGCCAGCATGCCGGTGAAGTTCTGCCAACCTGCCGCGAAGGCGGCGGCCAGCTGCTCCAGGAAGTTCCCGTCAGTGGTGGTGTAGTTCTCGACCTCGCGCAGGGTAACGGTCACCGTACAGCTTGCGATCAGGCTGTCGTACCAGTTGAGCTGGCTCTGCCAGCTCTCGAGCTGGTACTGCACGTCGGACAGCTGAGCCTCGATGTCCAACAAGTCGGACAGGGTCTCGGCGCTGGCCTGCAGCTCCCGCAGGCGGTCCCGCTGGCCCTCCAGGTTCTCGATCCGGCCGGCGATGTCGGTGTACTGGGCTGTCACGTCGTCGGCCTGCTCGCTCCGGCTGACCAGGTTGGCGGTCTCGCCCGCCGCCGTCAGGAAGCTCTCGTAGTTTTCCGCCGGCACCCGCAGGGTCAGGCTGAGGGTGCGTCTGTCGCCAGTGTAGTTGGACTCGCTGCTGCTCTCGGTCCAGCCGCCGGCCTTGGCCAGGGCGGCCTCCAGAGCGGCGCGAGCGGCGTCGTAGTCCTTACTTTCCAGGGTCAGGTAGGCGCTGTAGATGATCTTGTCGCCGGTCAGCTGCCGGCTGGCGCTGTCGCCTGCGCTGCGGGACATCAGGCCAGCCTCCCCGGCGACGCCGTTGTCCATGCTATACGCGGCGGCGCTGGCCGACCCGCCCAAGGCCAGGCTCATGGTGCTGATGCCGGCGTTCCGCACGCCCAGCGTCTGGGCGCCCACCACGGCCATCACGGCGCCGGCCGCCAGGCCGGCCGCCCACCGCCGCCAATGGGGGAAGCGGACGGCTTTGCCTTTCTCTTTCGTCTTGCCGGGCGCGGGGGTGCGGGGACGTTCCGGCTGTTGGGCCCGCTGCATGGCCAACAAACGTGCTTTCAGCTCGTCGGGCACGTGCAGCTCGTCCACCTCCATCTTGTACTCAAACCATTTCATCCTCGATCTCCTCCTCCAGCATGGTATGTAGAAAGGCCCGTGCCCGGTGCAGCCAGCTCAGTACCGTATTGGTGGGCGCACCCATCAGCCGCCCGATCTCCGCCGCCGTGTACCCTTCGTAGTAGTGCAGATAGATGGCGCTGCGGTAATTCTCGGGCAGGGCGCGGACCGCGTCCAGCACGCTGCCATCTACGGCAGGCGGGGCAGGGATGCTCTCGTCCAGCGGCAGATCCTTCTGACTGGCCGCGCGGGTCAGATCGTGGCAGCGGTTGATTGCCACCCGCAGCAGCCACGCCTTGAGGTGCTCCTCGCTCGAGAAGCCGCCCCGCTGCTTGAGCAGCTTTTCAAAGACGTCCTGGACGACGTCCTCCGCGTCGGCCGTGCTGCTGCAATGGTGGACCGCCGCGCGGTACACCGTGTCGCCGTACTTCTCCACCGCAAGGCGGAACAATTCTTCCTGACTGATACGCCACATAGTCGCTCCTTTGCCGGTCTGCGAGGCCCTTTCACCAGAGATACGTTTTGCAGCTGGTAAAAATTGCACCCGGCCAGGCCGGACCTTTATATTATCTTCACGGCCCGGGGGCGCCGGGTCCGCTCGTTCGCTTTGATCGCAGTCCTATTGTACCATGCCGCGCCGGAAAACAAAAGTCCAATTCTCCCCCGCCGTCCTGAAAAGAACTGGAAAGGTTTCCGCCCTGCACAGGAAAGGCCCGGGGTGTGCGTCCCCGGGCCCTGGCGGCTCTGTTTATTTGAATTGCGCCCGCCAGCCTGCCTCGAAAGCCGCCTCAAAAGCGGCCTCTTCCGGGCTGTCGGGGGCAGGGATCTCCACCGTCTCCCCTGTCCAGGAGGACAGGTAGGCCGCGTTGGAGAGCAGCAGGCTCTTCCGGCCCTCGGCCCAGGGAGCCAGCAGCTCGCCGGGACGGCCGGTCTGAACCGCCTCGGCAAAGTTGTGGAGGACGGCGGCATAGGCCAGGGGATTCTTCTCCATCGGCTTTGTCTCCCAGTGGACGGCGGGCTTCTCAAAGCCGGTGCCGGGGGCCTGCCGGTATTCCCGCTCGGGGCGGTCCAGCCGGGCCACCCGGACCCCTTCCGGCTCGCAGACGATCAGCCCGTCGTCCAGGGCGATCTCCAGTCGGTTGACGCCGGGCGCTTCGCCGGTCGAGGCGGTAAAGACGCCGGTGGCCCCCTCCGCCCACTCGAAATAGGCGGTCACCTCGTCCTCCACCGGGATGGGGTGGTACTTGCCCTGGTGGCAGAAGGCCCGCACCCGTGCCGGCATCCCGCAGATCCACTGCAACAAATCGAGGTTGTGGGGGCACTGGTTGAGAAGGATGCCACCCCCGTCCTTGTCCCAGCTGCCCCGCCAGCCGGCGCCGGTGTAATAGGCGTTAGAGCGGTACCAGTCGGTCACTGTCCAGTTCACCCGCTTGACCTTGCCCAGGGTCCCGCCCTGCACCAGGCTGCGGATCTGCCGGTAGGACGGGAAGATCCGCTGCTGGAAGATGTACCCGCAGACCAGCCCTTCGGGCCGGGCCTCCTCCATCCGGCGAGCCTGGGCGCTGGCGATGCCAGCAGGCTTGTCGCAGAGGACGGCCAGCCCCCGCCGGATGGCCGCCACCGCCTGCTCCTCATGGAGGCGGTGGGGTGTCGCGATGATGACGGCGTCCAGGGCCAGCGCCCCGCCGTCCACCGCGGCGAAAAGCACCTCCGCCGAAGGGTAAACCGGCAGCCCCGCGGGCAGGGTCAGCTGCCGGGCGGCCAGGGTCTCGGGCCGCACCCGGGTCACTGCCGCCAGCCTCATCCCCGGCACGGCCCCCGCCGCCAGCAGGGCGGCATACTGGCTGCCCATGTTCCCCATCCCAATGACGGCGGTCCGGATCCAACGTTCATCTTCCATTTTCAAACGCCTCCTGTCTTGTCAATCTTTTTGTTTTGTCTTTTTCACTTCCAGGGCCGGGGGCCGGTGCGGCACTGACGCCAGCCGGCGGCCAGCCCCTCCCCTGTTTCTGCTGTGTCCTGTCCGGCCAGCCCGGCGCCCGGCCGGACCGCCGGCCCCGCCATCAGAAAAGCGGTGTAGGCGTCCTCCAACGCGTCGGCCAGGGGGTAGACCTCCCGGCCGGTCTCGAGGTAGCGGGCCATGCCCAGCAGGACCTGGGCGATGGCGGTCTCGTCCTCGGGCAGGCCGCAGCGCCCAAAAGGCGGGACGTAGAGTTCTTTCTCCCGGAGGGCGATCCGCAGCACCTCGCCGGTGGCGGGGTCGGTGTCCACCGCCAGGCTGGCCCACTCGGGGAGGTTGGCATCGTTGAGCCAGCAGACCTCCCGCCCGTCCAGCTCCCCGCGGGTCCCCCGCAGCCGGAGGGTCCGGGGCCGGATGGGACTGCGGTACTGGTCGGACATGAAGTCATAGGCCGCGGTCCGGCCGCTCTCATACTCAAAGAGGACCTGTCGCTGCTCGGCCTGGACCACCTCCCCGCCGGTCAGGACTTCGGTCCGGGTGCGGGTGACGGTGACCGGCACGGCGAAGGTGCAGCCGGTCAGCCGCACTTCCTCCCGGCCGATCCCCAGCAACCCCCGCAGCATCCCGGCCGCGTGGTAGTCGTGCATGGCCGATAGGTAAGCCGAGACCGGCGCCCCCAGCAGGCCGCTGCCCATCAGCCGGAGCACCGCGGCGTAATAGGGATAAAAGCGGTACTGCTCGGCCACCTGCAGCTTTGCCCCGGCCTGGTGCAGTCCCCACAGGACGGTCAGGTCCTCCATCGAAAGGCCCGCCGGCGTCTCGGACAGGACCGGGTACCCCTTGGCCAGCCAGTGCTGCACCGCCTGACACATATTCACTTTGCTGACCGCCGAGACGATGAAGTCCGGCCTGACGGCCTCCATCTCGGCCTCAGAGACAACGGCGGGCAGGCCATATTCCTGCCGGAGGCGGGCGGCCTTCTCTTCGGTGCGGCAGTAGACCGCCGCCAGCTCGAACCAGTCGGGCAGGGCCGCCGCGACCCTGCCGTAAAACAGCGCCCGCCAGCCCGACCCGGCCACCGCGTAGCGTATCCTGGACATACAGCACCTCCTGTTCATCCTGGCAAAAAAGCGAAAAGACCCCGCAACCAAACGTTACGAGGCCCCCTCTTGGAGCTGGTGACAGGAGTTGAACCTGCAACCCACTGATTACAAATCAGTTGCGCTGCCATTGCGCCACACCAGCGAAGTGTACTTAGATAGTATACCACTTCGGCGGCATTTTGGCAAGATGGATTTAGCCCCGGTTTTCGGCCCGGAGGGCGGCGTCGATGGCCGCAAAGTCCTCCAGGGTGAGCTGTTCGGGTCGGACGCGGGGGTCGAGGCCGGCAGCCTCAAGGGCAGTGGCCACTTGCTGGCGGGGCAGGCCCAGCCCCGCAGCAATGGCGTTTGCCGCCGTCTTCCGGCGCTGGCCGAAGGCGGCCCGGATGAGGGCGAAGTAGACCTTCTCGTCGGGGACAGGGACGGCGGGGTCAGGGCGGATGTCCAGCCGAACCACCGCACTGGTCACCTTGGGGGCCGGGTAGAAGCTGCCGGGCTGGACGGTGAACATCACCCGGGGCTGGGCGTAGTAGCGGACCGCGCAGCTTACCGCGCCGCTGGCACGGCTGCCGGGTTGGGCGGCCAACCGCTCGGCGGCCTCCTTCTGGACCATGACGGTGATGTTCTCGATGGACAGCTTGTCCTCCAGCAGCTTGATGATGATGGGGCTGGTGATGTAGTAGGGCAGGTTGGCGCAGACGGCCACCCGCATTCCGGGAAACTCCTCCCGGATGAGGGCGCGCAGGTCTGCCTTGAGGACGTCCTGCAGCACCACACGGACGTTGTCGAAACCGGCCAGGGTCTCGGCCAGGACGGGCGGCAGGCGTTTGTCCACCTCGACAGCCACCACCTTCCCGGCCCGCCGGGCAATCTCCTTGGTCAGCCCCCCGATGCCGGGGCCGATCTCCAGCACACCGAAGCTCTTGTCGATGCCGGCGGCCTCCACGATCTTGGGGCTGACGCCCGGGTTGATGATGAAATTCTGCCCGAAACCCTTGGACAGGGCGAAATCGTATTTTTCGCACAGGGTCCGGATGGTGGCAAGGTCGGTCAGCTCCATAGCGGCTCCTTTCTCTCTCAAACCCACAAAAAGACCTCCGGCCTGGGGCCGGGGGTCTGTGGGGTCAAAAACGTTTCAAACCGTGGTTCAGGCGTTGTCGTCCAAAGTCGTTTCGCTGGAAGCAGCCTCACTGGAGGCGGCTTTGCCGGATGCTGCTTCAGAGGAGGCTGCGTCGGAAGAGGCATCACCGGCTGTATCTGACGCCGCGGCGTCTGCGGATGCCTCGCTGGAAACGGCCTCGCCGCCGTCCTGGGCCTCGCTGGCGTTGACGCCGGCCACCGTCGCGCTGCCGGTCATGGCCTGGGCGGTGCTGACCGCCCGGAGGATCTGCGGGTCGGTGTCCAGGGTGAAGTCATAGAAAGCGTTCTGCTCGTCGCTGTTGAGGGCGCGCTCGACGTCTACCGTCAGGCCGGTGCCGTCGAAGCTCTCGCCGCTGGAGGGGATCAGCTTGGCCACCGTGACCACCACGGCGCTGCCGTCACTCAGCCGTTGGGGGCTGCTCTGGATGGTCCCTTTGCCGAAGGTGGTGGTGCCCACCAGCCGCGCGCCGCTCATATCCCGCAGGCAGCTTGCGAACAGCTCGGCCGAGCTGGCGGTGTTCCCGTTGACCAGGCAGACCATCGGCATATCCACCACGCTGTCGCCGCTGCTACTGCCCAGGACTTCACGGGTGCCGTCCCGGCTCTCGGCCCAGGCCATCACCCCTTCAGGACAGATCAGGTCGATGCAGTTGAGGGCCGCGTCCAGCAGGCCGCCGGCGTTGTCCCGCAGGTCAAAGACCAGGCTGGCCGCGCCGCTGCCGCGGAGGGTGCGGATGGCGTAGTCCAGTTCGCTGAGGGTGGTGCTGTCGAACTGGCGGATCTTGATGTAGCCCACGTCCCCGGCGGTGATTTGGTAGTCGACGGTGGTGGTGATGTAGCCCGAGCGGGTCAGGTCCACCGTCTGCTCCGCCGAGGTGCTGTCCAGCCAGACGATGTTCACCGTCGTGCCGGCCTCGCCCCGCAGGCGGGCCCGGATGGCGTCGGCGCTGCTCAGGGTGCGGACGTCGGTGCCGTCCACCGTGGTGATGTAGTTGCCTGCCTCGATGCCGGCCTCCTGGGCGGGCGAGCCGTCATAAACCTTCAGCACCTTGGCGTAGCCGGTCTGGTCCTGGGCCAGCTCGACGCCGATCCCCATCAGGACGCCGTTCTGGATGTCCAGCAGCTCGGCGTAGGATTCGGCGGTATAGTAGCGGGCGTACCGGTCGCCGGTACCTACCAGATAGCCGGCCGAGATGGCGTCGTACAGCAGCGTCTCGTCGATGGTGTAGTAGTCGTTGCTCCGGACGTAGCGGTCCAGCTCGGTGATCTTGCTGTACATATTTTCTTTTTCCTTGACGTTGCTGACCGCGCTGTCAAACAGCCGCATAGCCAGCAGCATGGTGACCGAAAAGGTCACCGTCATTGCCAGGATGACGATGGTCAGCATCATGCCGACCGAAATCTTCTTGTTCATTTAGGGCGTCCTCCTGTCATGCCAGCAGCATCATGATGGTGCTGCCCAGCAGCGACAGGGCCACCAGCCCCGCCAGCACGATGCAGAATACGCGCTGAAAGCGCTTATGCTTATCGGTTTTCATACTTTCTTTCGCCTCTCTTGGGTCGTTCTGGGTCAGATGGGGATATAGCCGCGCGGGTTGACCCGGCCTGCGTTGGACCGGCCCTGCCAGACCTCCAGGTGAAGGTGGTTGCCGGTGGAATTGCCTGTCGAGCCGACATAGCCGATGACGTCACCCTGGTTGACATAGGTCCCCTGCTTGGCGGCGATCCGGCTCATATGGCCGTACAGGGTGGAGTAAGCCTTGCCGTCGCTCATGGTGCCGTGGTAGATGACGACGTAGTTGCCATAGCCGCCGGTGCTCCAGCCGGCCACCGAGACGTAGCCGCTGGCCGCCGCATAGATGGGGGTGCCGGCCGGCGCGGCAAAGTCGATGCCGCCGTGCAGCTTATATACGCCAGTGA
>CAZEIG010000066.1:0-9388 GCA_964511805.1 uncultured Faecalibacterium sp. | reverse complement strand
CCCTTCTGCTGCAGCCGCTTTCTGCGGGACTTCCAGCCGGCCGCCATCCGGATGGCCAAGGAGCAGGGCCTTTCCCTCAACCCCACCAAGATCAGCGGCTGCTGCGGCCGGCTGATGTGCTGCTTGGGCTACGAGCAGTCGGCCTATGAGTACCTGAACAGCATCATGCCGATGGTGGGCAGCACCGTCCGCACCCCCGACGGCACCGGCACCGTCGTCGAGACCAACCCCATCTCGGGCTATCTGCGGGTCCGCCTGACCACCGAAGCCCTGGCCCCCAAATACTACAAGGCCAGCCAGTGCCAGTATATCTCGGGCGGCAAGCGGGCCCCCCGCCGCCCCGACCCCGACGACGACTACTCCGGCCTGCGCGACCCCGCGCCGGTGGTGGCCGCAGCCGACGACAGCGCCGAATGACCCCGCAGGAGGGGAGAGATGGTTAGTTATATATAACTATTTATCGTGATTTTTACCAAAAAAACACTGTAAACTCCCCGAAAGTTAGCGGATGCTTTTGTGCATTCAGCCAAAATCCTTTTTTTGCGTCCTCTGGGCGCACGGTTAGTCTTGCCTTTTCGATTTTGCTTTGCTACAATCGGTTTAGGAACAGACGCCTGTGAGACAGGTGTTTGTCCAACTGAGAGGCTGGCTGCGGCCGTGCAGGAGCAAACCTCTGGGGGAGTGGTTTCCCCCGCGACATCCAAGTTCTTTTGGCACGGGTCGAAAGGAGAGTTCTATTATGGCACATAAGGTTAGTGACGCTTGCATTGGTTGCGGCGCTTGCGAGGGCGCTTGCCCCGTCGGCGCTGTCGCCGTGAACGACGGCGTGGCCGTTGTTGACGCTGGCGCTTGCATCGACTGCGGCGCTTGCGACGGCGCTTGCCCCACCGGCGCAATCACCGCTGAGTAAGTGGTTTTTGCTAAAAGCAGACCAAAGCGGCGGACCCTTGTCGGGGGTCCGCCGTTTTTTGATGGAACGCCGTCTTGCCGTCTTATTTAAACAAGTGCTTTCCTTTTGCAACCGAAATCCACCGCATTTTACCGCATTTTTTAGAAACGAAACCACTTCAGGCTATGGAATATTCAACTGAAATTTTGTATAATAAGACCAGCATCTACTGTACGGCGGCCCACCGTTTCGGCACCGACGGGCTGCTGCTGGCCCGCTTTGCCCAGCCCGGGCCGAAGCAACGGGCCGCCGACCTCTGTTCGGGGTGCGGCGTGGTGGCGCTGGAGTGGCACGACAAGGGCCACCGCGGCCCCTGCCTGGCTCTCGAGCTGCAGCCCAAGGCCAGCGCCCTGCTGGCCCGGGCGGCGGCCGACCAGGGGCTTGCGCACATCCGCCCCGTCTGCGCCGACCTGCGCAGTTGGCGGCCTGACCCCAACGAAGCCGACCGGTACGACCTGGCCGCCTGCAACCCGCCCTACTTTGCCGCCGGCCCCGCCAGCCCCGACCCCGCCCGGGCGGCGGCCCGCCATGAGGGGAGCTGCACCCTGGCCGACGTCTGCAGCTGCGCCTTCCGCCTGCTGCGGGACGGCGGACGGCTGACCCTCTGCCACCGGCCCGAGCGGCTGGCCGAGGTGCTGGCCGTCATGCGCGCCGCCCGCATCGAACCCAAGCGGCTGGCCCTGGTCCGCAGCAGGCCGGGCGGGACGCCCTGGCTCTTCCTGGTGGAAGGGCAGAAAAACCGCCACACCGGCCTGCGGATCGAGCCGGACGTCCTGGTCAGCGCCGGGGCGGCCCTCTACGGCGCGGGACACGAGGGCTGACCCCCCCACTTGACAGACAGGAGGCTTTTATGGCCGGAACACTCTACATCGTCGCCACCCCCATCGGCAACCTGGACGACATGACCCCCCGGGCGGCTGCCGTTTTTGGGATGGCCGACTTCATCGCCGCCGAGGACACCCGGATCACCATGCGGCTGCTCAACCATCTGGGGCTAAAAAAGCCAATGGTCAGCTACCACGAACACGCCCTCAGCCGGGGGGAGGGGATCCTCCAGCGGATCGAGGCAGGGGAGAACTGCGCCCTCTGCTCGGACGCGGGGATGCCCTGCATCTCCGACCCCGGCGCGGTCATCGTCCGGGACGCGCTGGCCCGGGGGATCACCGTCACCCCGGTGCCGGGGGCCTCGGCCTGCGTGACCGCCCTGGCCGTCTCGGGTCAGGACACCGCCCGCTGGGTCTTTGAGGGCTTTTTGCCCGTCGAGCGCCAGCTCCGTCGCAAACGGCTGGCCGCCCTGGCCGGCGAGACCCGGACCGTCATCTTCTACGAAGCGCCCCACCGGCTGCGGGCCACCTTGGACGAGCTGTCGGCTGCCTTCGGCCCCGACCGCAGCGTCACCCTCTGCCGGGAGTTGACCAAGCTCCACGAAGAGATCTGGAAGACCACCTTCGCCGAAGCCGCGGCCCACTATGCACAGGCTGACCCCCGGGGGGAATATGTATTGGTAATGGCCGGCGCCCCCGAGGCCGACCCTGCGGCTGGCGCCCCCACCCCCCATGAGGCCGCAGCCCGCGCCCTGGAACTGATGCGGACCGAGGGCCTGCCCCCCTCCGCGGCCGCCAGGGCCGCCGCCCAGGGGACCCCCTATTCCAAGAGCGGGATCTACAAGCTGCTGCTCTCCCTGCAGGAAGCGGACGGCGGCAGAGAATAAAGGAGAACCACGTCCATGACAAAGCTTTTGATCCTCAGCGATAGCCACGGGAACGCCCAGGCTGTCCGCCGCATTCTGTCCGCCGAGCAGGATGCCGACGCCGTCATCTACCTGGGGGACGGCCTGCACGACCTTGAAAAGGCCCTGGCCGCCGCCCCCAAACTGCGGGTCTACTCGGTGGCAGGGAACTGCGATTACGGCGCGCTGGAGCCGCTGGACGGGCTGGTGGCCTTCGACGGCGTGGTCCTGTTTTATACCCACGGGCATATGTACGGTGTCAAGTACGATCTGGACACCATCGCCGAGGCCGCCGCGGCCCGCGGGGCGGAGGTGGCCCTCTTCGGCCACATCCACATCCCCCTGCTGGAGGAGCGGGGCGGGGTGACCCTCTTCAACCCCGGCTCCTGTGGGCGGTGCTATATCGGCCCCGACACCTACGGCGTCATGACCCTGTCCGGCGGCAAGATGGTCAGCGCCGAACACAGGGAGGTGCCCAAGCGTTGAGCCTGAACGAAATCCGCTGCCTGCCCGAGTGCGGCAGCACCAACACCTACGCCAAAGAATACATTGAGGAATTCGGTCCGGTGGGGGCGGTCTACACCACCAGCCAGACCGCCGGCCGGGGGCGGCTGGGCCGCCAGTGGGTCAACGCCGCCGGGCTGGCCCTCTATTATACCGCCGTCATCAAGGTGCCGATGGTCCAGCCCGAGACCCTGCCCTTGCTGGCCAGCCTGGCCGTCCGCAAACAGCTCGCCCTGCGGTACGGCGTCGACTGCCAGATCAAATGGCCCAACGACCTCCTTCTGGGGGGCAAAAAGCTGGCCGGCATCCTCTGCGAGACTGTCAATTACGGCACCGGCGGGGAAGGCCGGGCCTACCTCTGCGGAATCGGGATCAACCTGGCCCAGCCCCAGCGCTATTTCGACACGGCCGGCCTGCCCTACGGCACCTCCCTGCTGCTGCAGGGCGCCCGGGTGAACCTGGAGGCCGACCCTGCCTGGCTGGCCGAGGGGCTGACCGACTTCGGCTTTGACCGGGAACTCTACACCTTCGGCCCCGAGGGCTTCGCCCCCTACCGGGCGGCTTACACCGACGCCTGCGTCAACCTGGGCCGCCCCGTCACCTTCACCCAGCCGGGGGGCGCCGGCAGCGGCACCGCCACCGACATCGACGAGGCCGGCCGGCTGATCGTCCGCACCGCCGCCGGGGAAGAGAAGATCTTTACCGGTGAAGTGTCAGTCAGAGGCATCTACGGCCATCTATAATCGTCACGAGACAAAAAACGGCCCGGCAGTGCGTTTTGCACCGTCGGGCCGGGTCGTTTTTTCTTGTCGGGAGCTGTCTTAGCGCCGCCTCCTTCTGCGCCGGCGGAACAGCCCCGGGCCGCCGCCTATCAGGATGGTGAAGACCGCCAGCTCCAACAGGATCACCAGCAGCACCGGCAACAGGAACAGGGTCGCCACCCCGTCGGTGTGGAAGTCGGAGATGTATTCCCGGTGGGTCACCAGGTCGACGGTGCCCACCTCGTAGCCGTCCAGCCAGACGGTAGCAGTCCCCACCACCTGGCCTTCCTCCACCGTCGCCCGGACCGACGCGGGCAAGTCAAAGGTAAAGGTAACCTTGTCGTCGGCGTGGCCGTAGCCGGTGACGGTGTTGGCGGCGTAAAGCTCCACCTCCGGCGCGGTGCGGCACTGGGTCAGGGGGACGGTGGCCAGCGTGGTCTCGGTGTCGACCAACTGCCGGTCGTTGAAGCTGGCGAAAGCCCAGTCCAGCAGCTCGGCACACTCCCGATAGATGTTGTCCAGGTCAGACCCCAGCACCACCAGACCGTAGGTGTGACCGTCCTGCTCGGCAAAGGTGGCAAAACACCGCCCCGCCAGGGTGGTAAAACCGGTCTTCATCCCCCGGATGTAGTCCCGGTAATAGGGATACTCAGGGTTGAGCATCAGGATGGTGGAGGTGATCTCCCGCTCATTGGCGTGGAGGTTGGTGGCCGGCATGGTATAGTTGAGGGTCTGGACCACTGTCATGTAAGTTGGGTTGGCATAGCAAGCCGCCGCGATCTTGGCCACATCCCTGGCGGTGGAGACGTTGCCATAATCGTACAGCCCATGTACACAGGTAAAGTTGGTGTTGGTACAGCCCAGCTCGGCGGCGCGGGCGTTCATCCGGGCCACAAAGGAGATCAGATCCCCTCCGCTGGCATCGCTGGCGATGACGCTGGCCGCGTCGTTGGCGCTGGCCACGATCAGCCCGTACAGCAGGTCGGTCCGCCGGACCGTCTCCCCGATCCGCAGGCCGATGGTGGTGCCGTTGGCATTCTGGATGTCGGTGAACTCCTGCGTCAGGGAGAGGGGGATAGTGATCTCCTGTTCCAGATCTACCCCACTTTCGAGATAGAGCAGGGCGGTCATCATCTTGGTCAGGCTGGCGATGTAGCGGGGCTGGTCGGCGTTCTGCTCCAGGATCACCTTGCCGGTGTCCAGGTCGAACAGAAAGACAGACTCGTCCTCATAGGTGGTCTGGATCGGCATAGGATAGGCGGCAAAGCCGGGCGGGGCCAGCGCCGCGGCCAGCACCAACGCCAGCACCAGCGCCGCCACCCGGCAGATGGCAGGGCGGAGAAGTTCGTTCATAAGCAGCCTCCTTTGGAGCGGGGCAAACGCACGCTTTTTCGAATGATACTCTAAAGATACCACAAAACAGGAAAAAGAGAAAGGTGGTTTTTGACAATGTTCGCTTCTGTCTGTGGAAAATCGCCCAGAGACGAGGGCGCGGCCTTTGTGGCCGGCAGCGCCGTGGTGGTGGGGGAGGTCACCCTGGCGCCCGGTTCCAGCGTCTGGTACGGCGCGGTGGTGCGGGGGGATGAAGGCCCCATCTACATCGGCGAGAACACCAACATCCAGGACAACGCCGTCCTGCACTGCGACCCCGGCAGCCGGATTATCCTCCACAAAGGGGTGACGGTGGGCCACGGGGCCATTGTTCACGGCGCCGAGGTGGGGGAGGACAGCCTGATCGGGATGCACGCCACCCTCCTCAGCGGCTGCAAGGTCGGCAGGGGCTGCATCATCGGGGCCGGGCCCCTGGTGCCCGAGGGCAAGGTCATCCCGGACGGCTCCGTCGCGGTGGGGGTGCTGGCGCGGGTGGTCAAAGACGTCAGCCCCGAGCAGCTTGCAGCCTCGAAATACAACGCCGAAGCCTACGCAAAACTGGGTGCGCAGCACGCCGCGGCCCAATTTTCACAAACCGCAAAAAGTGAGGAATGATGCGGCTTTTTGGCGTTTTTTCTGCCCGCCGAGAGGGCCTTTTGCCTTTTTACAGTTTCTTCACAGCTTTGTAACCAATTTCACGCAAAGAATGGGTATACTACAATCACAAGCCAGCGGGGCCGCAACCGCTGACTTGCACATGATTCCTCCTCACACCCAAAGTAATACCCCACGCAGTTCCCCCGCTCGGACGTACCGCAAGCGTCCGCGCGGGGGTTCTGTGCGTTATAGGCTTTTTACAGGTTTGCCGCAAAGACCTGGAGGACGATCTTGGTATTGACCTGGCGTTCAAGCTGCCAGACGGCCGTATCGGCCAGGCGGGCGGCTCTGGCCGCCGTCTCGCCCCGCAGGGGGGACGCCTTGCTGCCCCGCAGCCCGGCCGCCGCATAGGCCGCCAGGTCCCGCAGTAGGGCAGAGGCCCCGGCCTTGTCCTTTTCATAGCCGGCCAGCAGCACCGACGCGGCGTAGTTGTCCCTGCCGGCGGCCGCTTTGGCCAGGCTGGCCGCCACCTCCAGCTGTTTGCGGCGGGCGGGGTCCTGCGCCGCCGCCAAAACCGCCCCGATCCGCCCTTCAAAAAGGTCGGACAGCCGGGCGGCTTCTTTTTTTTCGACCCCCTGCGCCGCGCAGAATGCCGCACAGCGGTCCGCCGGCACCGGCGCCAGGGCAAAACTGACGCAGCGGCTCCGGATGGTAGGCAGCACCCCCGCCAGGGACTGGGCCGTCAGGACAAAGAGCACCCCTTCGGGCGGCTCTTCCATCACCTTCAACAGGGCGTTGGCCGACTCGCCGTTCATCCGCTCGGCGTGGTAGAGGAGGACCGCCCGCCCCTCGGAGGAAAGGCTGGTGTTGAAGATCTCGCTTCGCATGGCGGTCACTTGGCCCACCAGGTAGCGGCCGCTGCTCCCCATCCCTTCCACCGAAATGGCCTCCCGGACCACCCCGGTCTCGATATGCCCGCTGGACCGGTCGCCCGCTTTGGCGACGGCCCGGCAGCATTCGCCTTTCAGCAGGGCTTCGGCAGCCGGCCCGCCCGCCGGGTAGAGGTAATCCGCCGCGATGCACCGCGCCGCAAACCCGGTCCCCAGCCCCTGCTCCCCCACGAGCAGCAGGCTGTGGCTCAGCCGGCGGCCGGCCAGCATCCGGCCTACCCCTTCTTTCAAGGCCTCGTTGCCCTCCAGACGGTCCAGCATCATGGCCAGAATTCCTCCTCCCTGTTCCATCCCGCCTTCAGCGGCGGTTCATCCGTTTCCACTGCTCCCGGCGGTACCACGCCCGGATGTTGGACCAGAGCATCGGCGCAAAAAAGAGGACGAACCCCGCCATCGACAGCAGATAGTTCAGCTTTCCCATCCAGCCGGCCGACAGAAAGCTCAGCACCCAGATGGCCGCTGCAAAGATCCCGAAATACTTCACCTTGACCGGGATGACGAAAAAGAGGAGCACCTGCATCTCGGGGTAGAGGAGGGCAAAGGCCAGCAGCAGCGAGAGGGACAGACAGTAGGTGTCGGCGCTGCTGGTCACAAGGCAGGCCAATATCGCCCCCAGCATCCCGGCCAGGATGTAGAGGTTGAACCGGAAGTCCCCCCAGGCGGCTTCCAGCGCCGACCCGATGAACCAGACGAAATAGATTTCCAGAATAAAGCTGAGGATCCCGCTTGACGAGAAGGGGACGAAGAGGAAGGTGACCAGCCGCCAGAGCTCGCCGGCAAAGAGGGCCGCCCGGTTGAGGGTGAGATAATAGGCGATGTAGCGGTTGACAAACAGCTCCACCGCATAGACGACGATCTGACCGCCCACCAGGATGGCGATCAGGTTGGGGATACAATAGCGGCCAAACTTCCGCTCGAGCTTTGTCAGCCAGTTCATACGCAACCTCCGATATATCCTTAGGATATGCAGGGCCGCGCCGCTTTTTGCCGCGCAGCCAGTTGTTTTTATTGTAGCATGTTTGGCCAAAGCGTTCAACCGCAAGCGGACTTTTTCACTTTTTCCACCTGGTTTTCAACCGTTTCGAGAGGGAAAGGGAGGAATTTTCCGCTCGTTTTCCACTCTTTCAACCAAGTTTTCAACACTTTTGATTTCCAGCGGTTTATACCTGAGGTAAAACTTCCGCCCTGCCGCCGCGGCCCGCGTCGCCCGGGACACCCGGCCCCGCGGTCATTTTTCAAAGCCAAACCGCAGGTTTCGGTTTTATTTTGAATACCTGTAATCCCATCGTGTTTGTCTGTTTTCCGATCCGGAATACCTTTCCACTCACTTTTTCAACATGGGCGGCCAAAGGAGGCCTTTTTTCGCGGCGTGGAAAACTTTTCCCAAAATCAACACAAAAAGTTAATTCATAGTTATTTTCTAGGATTGACATTCTTTTCCTTTTACGCTATAATAACCTTGCGCCAGATAACCGCAGGCGGGCGCGGCGGCTGCATTTGCATCCCCGGCGCCGCCCATACTGCCTTCGGGCAGGGCGTCTTTTAGTATCGACAACGCGCCTTCCCCTGCGGGGAGGCCAGATCACATGATAAATGAGGTGTTACCCAATGCTGGAACTCGAGCATATATCCTTTGACGTCCCGGGCGAACAGGGACAGAAAGAGATCATCCGGGATATTTCTCTGACCATTCCGAGCCACACCTTTGTCGCCATCACCGGCCCCAACGGCGGCGGCAAATCCACCCTGGCCAAGCTGATCGCGGGCATCGAGCAGCCCACGGCCGGCCGCATCCTCTTCGACGGCCAGGACATCACCCATATGAGCATCACCGACCGCGCCAACCTGGGCATCAGCTTTGCCTTCCAGCAGCCGGTCCGATTCAAGGGGATCCAGGTGCTGGACCTGCTGCGGATCGCGGCGGGGAAGGACCACCCCCTCAGCATCACCGATGCCTGCGCCTACCTGTCTGAGGTGGGCCTGTGCGCCAAGGACTACGTCAACCGCGAGGTCAACGCCAGCCTGTCCGGCGGCGAGCTGAAGCGGATCGAGATCGCCACCGTCCTGGCGCGGGGCAAGAAGCTGTCGGTCTTTGACGAGCCGGAGGCGGGCATCGACCTGTGGAGCTTCCAGAACCTCATCCAGGTCTTTGAGCGGATGCAGCAGAAGAACACCGACGGCTCGTTCATCGTCATCTCGCACCAGGAGCGGATCCTCAACATTTCCGACGAGATCGTCGTGCTGGCGGCCGGCCAGGTGACCCAGCACGGCCCCCGGGCCGAGATCCTGCCCGGGCTGCTGGGCACCACCTCGGCGGTGGGCGCCTGCACCGCACTGGAACAGGGAGGGAAAAACGCATAATGTTAGACAACATCCAAAAGCAGATCCTGGCCGAAGTGGCCGATCTGCACACCGTGCCCGAAGGGGCCTATAACATCCGGGTCAACGGCCAGGCGGCCGCCCGCAACTCCACCGCCAACATTGAGATCACCCCCAAGGCCGACGGCACCGGCATCGACATCCACAT
>CAZEIG010000065.1:0-9501 GCA_964511805.1 uncultured Faecalibacterium sp. | reverse complement strand
TTTATTATATCACTTTCGGCTGTGCTACGCTTGACTTTTTTGTGCGGTATTGCCTACTGTTCCATTGTATGCCGGAGCCGCCGCCCTTTTGGTCGAAAAGCGCTTATTTTTATCTGCGGATGATGTTGGGATAGACCTGCGCCATCCGTTCATCGGGGAAATGCTCGTCCAGCATGACGTCCAGGCTGTTGGCCGGCCGGATGCCCTCGGTGCGGGCGTCGTAGCGGATCAGCGCCAGCGCCGAGGTCAACATGTTGACCGTCATGAAGACGGCTACCACGGCCGTCAGCCAGCGGCCGGTATGCTGGCGGATCTTTGCGATCAGGCGGGAGACCGGCGGGTAGCAGAGCTTGACCCAGGCCACCGCCGCAAAGCCCCAGAAAAAGCAATAGAGCAGGTTGATCCGGCCGCCCAGGTTGAAGGGCATCTTGCTGTAGTCCCAGAAGACCACCCCGAAGACCAGCTCGCCCAGGGCGCTGCAAATATACTCATAGGCGCCGCCCATCACCGTCCCCATCAGGAACAGCTCGCTGGAGGTGCGCTCGCTGCCGTCTCTTTTCTTGACCAGCAGCCCCGACGCCACCACCAGTGCGGCGCCCCAGACGATGCTGAAGGGCCCCCACACCAAACTGGAACGGCTCATCCAGACCCCCACCCGGAGGCGGCAGAAGATGGTTTCGACGATGTCCCCCACCAGCGCCCCGATGGTGAAGAGCCAGACGCCTTCGGAGAAGCTGATCCCGTGGTCGGCGCGGGCGGCGGCCGAAGTCTCGGCCGTGGCCGTGTGGGGGTAGCCCCGCTCGATCCGGCGCTCGACCCGCAGGCTGATCCGGTCGTAGAGGCTGCGGGAACGGCCCTCCAGACGGCGGTTGAGGTCCTCCAGCTGAGGGATGGGCCTGTGGCCCAGGATGGCGGCGCTGCCCAGCTGGTCCAGCACTGCCAGGATCCCAAAGACCCAGGCCATCCCCTTCATCAGCCAGTCGGGCAGCAGGGCGAAGAGGCTCACCAGCAGGTCGTTGCCCCAAAGCACCACGATGCAGCCCAGCGCACCCCAGAGCAGCGAGTAGGGCAGGCAGACATAGCCGTCGATGTTCCAGCGGTGGTTGGAGTAGTCCCACCAGGTGCGGTGGTGCATCCGCTCCAGCAGCTTGGCCGCACACCACTCGATGACGGTGGCGGAGAGCATACAGCCCAGGAACAGGTAGACCGGCGAGGAGCGGAGGTCGGCAAAGCCGATGGTCATCACGACGGCCGCCAGGCCGTAGACGTAGCAGGCAGGGCCCGCCGCAAAGCCGCGCTTGACAAAACCGCGGCCCCGCACCGCCGAGACGACCGTCTCAGCCACCCAGCCCATCACCGAATAAATCAAATATAAAAGACACAGGTCATACCAGATATAGTGCATGATAACCTCCCTTTTGCACTGAATACAGTATAAATCGCCCAAAAGTATAATTCATCCTAGCAGATTTTCACAAAAATTACAAGTCTTTCGCCCTTTCGCGGCTGTAAATAAACTGTAAAAATGCACGGCGGCCCCGCCGCGGCCTGCATCGGCCATGGTGGGGCCGCCTTCCTTATTGATAAGCGCTCCTTGTCGTTGTTGGGTCTATTCCGCCAGCAGCCAACGGCGGATGGCGGCGGCAGCGCCGCCCTCGGTGTTTTTGCCGGTGACGGCTCCAGCGGCAGTCCGGACGGCGGCGGGGGCGTTTCCCATAGCCACCCCCAGCCCGGCGGCGGCCAGCAGGTCCGCATCGTTCCCGCTGTCCCCCAGGGCCATCACCTTTTCAAGGCCAAAGCCGAGCCGCTCCGCCAGAAAGGCCACCGCAGCCTTTTTGCCCGCGCCGGGAGCGGTCACTTCCAGCCCGCCGGGGCCGCAGTCCAGCACCAGGGCCGCCGCCCCCACCGCCTGCCGGAAGACCTGCCGCACCCCCTGCGGGACGAGGGGCATATTGATCTTGAGGATCTCCCGCCCGGCCAGGCCGGACGCCGGCCCTTCCAGCGGGCGTCCGTGGGCGGCCAGGATGTTCCGGTGGAAGGCGCTGACCGGCCCGCCGTCCAGGGTGCGGCGGTCGGCGGGGGTCAGGTGGTAGACGCTCTCCCGGTCGATGTACTCGGCGGGGAGCCCCAGCCCTGCCGCCGCCTGCTGGACCCGTTCCAGGGCCGCCGCTGGGAAGGCCCGCCGCCAGAGACAGACCCCGGTCCGGGCGTCCCGCAGCTCCGCGCCGTCGCAGAGGGCCAGCCAGCCCACCCAGGCCGGCGGCGGGGTCAGATCGGCAGGCAGGCAGCCGGCGGGCCGCCCGGTAGCCACCACGACGGCACAGCCCGCCGCAGCCGCATCCGCCGCAGCTTCGGCCAGCCCCGCCGAAAAGCGCTCGGGGTCGCTGCCAAGGGCGGTGCCGTCCAGGTCGAGAGCCAACAGCTTATACCGCATCGGCGCCCCTCCCCTCTTCCGCAGGCGGCACCATCTTGAAGCGGCCGCCCCGCCGGATGCAGTCGGTCAGCAGCAAATACCGGGGCGGCACCTGCCCGATGACGTTGACTCGCCCGTCGGCGGGCAGCGGCTGGCGGATGAGATGCACTTCGCCGGAGTACCGCCCATACAGCCGGTTGTCGATGGTGACCGCGCCACGGGGCCGGGCCTCGCAGTTGGCCGGCTCCACCGGGGTGCCCGGCTGTGCGTACACCCGGGACTCCTGGTACCGGACCAGCCAGGCGGGCGAATCGGGCCGGCAGGTGAAGACCCGGCCGTACAGCCCCTCGTACCCCGGCGCAAGCCGGACCGGCACCGGCAGAACACCGTCGGCGCAAAAGCTGCCGATCTGATCCAGCTCGTACCGGCTGACCCCGGGGTCCCCGGCAAAGATGCCGTCCAGCCCATAGCGGACAGCCAGGTCGGCAAAGGCGGCCAGGGGTGCCGCGCCCCGATGAGCCTCCAGGGTGGGCAGGCCCTCGTGGAGGGGGCCCCGCAGCACCTCGTCTCCGGGGATGAAGGCGTAGACCTTCATCCCGGCGTCCTGGAGCATCCGGGTGCTTTCCCGGAGAAAATCGGGATCCAGCCCGGTCTCGGGCCGGGGGTAAAAGTTGTGGATGGCGATCACCTCGGGGCCGGCGGCCGCCAGGGCGGCGGCCTCGGCCGGGGTGGTGGTGGAGGCGTTGACCGCCACCGGCATCCGGGCGGCCAGGGCGCAGGCCTCTTCGAGGGTGAAACCGCAGTCCAGCCGCAGCCCCCACAGCCCCAGATCTGCCGCCAAGGCGGCGATGTCCGGACAGCCGAACCGGGCGGCCGTCCGGTCCGACACGTCGGCCAAAATTCGCCACCCCCGGGCCTGCAGCCATCCGCACATGGCCCGGACCTGGGCGGGGTAATCGGGACCGAACTCCTCCCCAATGTGGAGCGAGATAAAAACAGGCGCACCGCCTGCCGGGCAAGCGGCAAGCGGTGCTTTCTGTTTCTCAAACGCTGTCAGGTAGACCGACCGTCCGAGAAAATCAGGCATCGGCAACCTCCTCGGGCTTGACCATGGCGTTGGTGATCAGGAAACCCATGATGTAGCTGATGACCAGACCGACCACATAGCAGAGGACGCTGGTGGTGGCGCCGGAGGGGCCGGCGGTCATGACGAAGATGGCCAGCACACCCGAGGGACCCCAGGTGGTGGCCGCCACCTGCATGGCCATGACGAAGGCTCCGCCGAAGCCTGCGCCCAGGCCCGCCGTCAGGAAGGGACGGCCCATCGGGAGGGTGACGCCGTAGATGAGCGGCTCGCCGACGCCCAGGACACCCGCAGGCAGCGCGCCGGTGATGACTTCACGCAGGCGGGTGTTGCCCACCTTCTTGGCCTTGAGGTAGATGGCGATGGCCGCGCCCACCTGGCCCGCGCCTGCCATGGCCAGCGCCGGGTAAAGGGTGACATAGCCCAGGGTCTCAAGCTGGACCGAGTAGAGGGCCACCAGGCCGTGGTGCATCCCCATGGCCACCATCGGCAGGAAGAGGGCCGCCGAGATATAGCCGGCGATGATTCGAATGAAGAGGCTCTCGCTCATGCAGACCTGCTCCACGATCCAGCAGAGGGCGGTGGAGATGTAGCCGGTGAGGGGCATGACGATGAGGATGTAGGGGATCAGGCAGATGATGAGGGTGAGCAGCGGGGTGAACATGATGTCCAGGGACTCGGGCATCCGCTTGCGGATAAACTGCTCCACCTTGGCCAGGCACCAGACGCCGATGACGGCGGCCAGGACGCCGCCGCGGCCCGAGCGGAGAATGGAGTCCAGGGGCTGGGCCTCATCGTAGAGGCCGATGATCTGGGCGATGGTGTCGATGTTGCCAAGGCCGGTGATCATGCCGAGCATACCGCCCAGGATGGGGGTCGCGCCGAACTTCTCCGCCGCGCGGTAGCCGCCCCAGGCCGTCAGGTAGCTCAGGAAGGACGCATTGATGAGGGCCAGCAGGTTGTAGACGATGTTCCAGAAGGAACTCTCGGCATAGTTGGGCATGACCTGCGCCAGCAGAGTCGCCAGGCCGGAGCAGAGACCCGCCGCGATGACGCCGGGCAGCAGCGGGACAAAGATATCGCCAAAGGTCTTGAGCATCCGTTTGACCTTGCTGTCCTTCTGGCCTGCCTTGACAGCCGCCTTGTTGGCCTGCCAGTCATTCTTGGTGTCGGCACCGCCCGCCGCCGGGATCCCTATCTGGCGGCAGATGTCCGCGCACTTGCGGCACTTGCCGGGGCCGACCACGACTTCGAGGTAGGCGGCCCGGTCGTGGACGACGCCCAGCACCCCCTCGATCCCCTTGAGGCCTTCCTCGTCGATCTTGGCATCATCCTTGACCTCGATGCGCAGCCGCGTCATGCAGTTGGTCGCCGAGATGACGTTGTTCCTGCCGCCGACTTTTTCCAGCACGGAACGCACCAGTTTTTCGTTGGTCATTGCTTTTTCCTCCTGTCCAATGAAAAATTTTTATTCCCAGGCGGCGGGGCGCCGCCCAGTTCCCTTTTTACAGCCCGACGGCAGCCCGCACATGGCCATGGGCCTGGTCCAGCCGGCGTTTGGCCTCATCGGCACTGCAGCCGGCCAGCAGCATGGTGATGGCGCACTTGACGCTTCCTGTGGCCGCATCGATGGCGGCCCGGGCCTCAGCGCGGTCCACGCCGGTGGCCTCGATGACGATATTCTCGGCCCGGGCGTGCAGTTTCTCGTTGGTCTGCATCACGTCCACCATCAGGTTCTGGTAAACCTTGCCGGTCCGGACCATCGAGGCGGTCGAGATCATGTTGAGGATCAATTTCTGGGCGGTGCCCGATTTCAGCCGGGTGGAACCGGTCAGCACCTCGGGGCCCACCTCCACCTCAATGGCAAGGTCCGCGGCTTTGCCGACGGCGCTGCCGGTGTTGCAGGCGATGGCCGCCGTCCGGCAGCCAGTCTTTTTGGCGTAGGCCAGCCCCCCCAGCACATAGGGCGTCCGGCCCGAGGCCGCAATCCCGACCACAAAATCCTTCGCCGTCAGGCCGTGGGCCCGCAGGTCCTGCTCGGCCAGGGCGGTGCTGTCCTCGGCACCCTCGACAGCGGTGGTGAAGGCCTTCTCGCCGCCGGCGATCAGCCCCACCACCATCCCCGGGTCCACCCCGAAGGTGGGCGGGCACTCGGCTGCGTCCAGCACCCCCAGCCGGCCGCTGGTGCCGGCGCCCATATAGAACAGCCGGCCCCCCTGCTCGAAGGCTTCGACAGCCCACTTGGCCGCCTGCGCGATGGCGGGCAGCTGCTTGGCGATGGCCAGCGGCACCCGGGCGTCCTCCTCATTCATCACCGTGACGATCTCCAGCTCGGACATAGTGTCCAGCTGCATGGTGCGGGGGTTCCGCCGCTCGGTGATCATTCCGTTCAGATTCAATTCCATATTCCCTTTTACCCGGCCTTTCTCTGCTTCTTTGGAATGAAAAGCTGCTTGCAATTGCATTATAGATTTTTGAAAACAAAATGTCCACATTTTTGCAAAAGTGTGGTACAATGTTTCTCAAGGAAACAGTTTTTGAAATTAGAGGCCGTATTCAAAAAACTTTTGTGTAAAGATTACAAGTTAGAGGGAAATTTCTCCCTCCGTTGGAGGTGCCAAAGATGAAAAACGCCTTGCTTCGCCTGCGGGAGGCCAGCCCTTCCCTCAGCGCCGCCGAACAGCAGATCGCCCGCTACATCATCGAGAACCCCGAAGAAACCACCGTCCTGACCGTCCGGGAGCTGGCCCAGCGAACCTTCACATCCCCTTCCAGCGTGGTGCGGGTCTGCCGGAGCATCGGCTTCGATGGCTACAAGGAGCTGCGCCGCGCCCTGGTGAGGGAACTGGCCGCCCTGGACGACAGAGGCCACCACCCCGAGCAGGAGCTGACTGCACAGGACGATGTACGGGACATCGTCTACAAGGTCACCCAGAAGAACATCCAGTCCCTCTCGGACACCCAGCGGCTCCTCTCCCCCGAGGTGGTGGAGCAGTGCGCCGCCCTGCTGGACAAAAGCCGGACCGTCCTGTTGTTCGGGCTGGGGTCCTCCCTCTGCGTGGCCCGAGACGCCTACCTCAAGTTCCTCCGGCTGGACAAGCCCTGTGTCCTCAACGATGACTGGCACGCCCAGCTGCTGGCGGCCCGCAACGCCACCCCCGCCGACGTGGGGATCGTCTTTTCCTACTCGGGCCAGACCCAGGAGATGATCGAGTGCATGAAGACCATGAAGGCCGGCAGCGTTCCCATCATCGCCGTCACCCGCTACTCCCCTTCCGAGGTGGCCGAGCTGGCAGACTACAATCTCTACATCGCCGCCAACGAATCCCTGTTCCGGAACGGGGCCATGTCCTCCCGGATCGCCCAGCTCAACGTCATCGACATCCTCTACACCGCCTACGCCAGCCTCCACTACGACGACACCCTCCGCCTGCTGACCCGCACCCACATCTACAAGCCCAGCGAGCAGGAGGACTCCGTCCCCTAACCGGCACCTCTCTTTTGTGCCAGATGCACAAATTTTTCCTGTTTCGCAAAAATGGATTGCACTTTTCTGCCGGTCATGTTATCTTAAATTCAAATATAGGTAAGTTTTACGGCCCCTCCGCAGGGGCCGCCCGACGGAGGAGGAAACACCATGCCGAAGTACATCCTTTCCCTTGACCAGGGGACCACCAGCTCCCGGGCCATCCTCTTTGACCAGCAGCAGAACATCCTGGCCGTCTGCCAGAAGGAGTTCATCCAGTTCTACCCGCAGGAGGGCTGGGTGGAGCACGACCCCATGGAGATCTGGGCCTCTCAGTACGCCGTCATGATGGAAGCAGTGTCCCAGAGCGGCATCCGCCCCTCCGACCTGGCCGCCATCGGGATCACCAACCAGCGGGAGACCGCCATCGTCTGGGACAAGGCCACCGGCGCCCCATCTTCAACGCCATCGTCTGGCAGTGCCGGCGGACCGCCCCCATCGTGGACCGGCTGGTGGCCGAGGGGATGTCCGACTACATCCGGCAGACCACCGGCCTGCTGCCCGACGCCTACTTTTCCGCCACCAAGATCCGCTGGATCCTCGACCATGTGGAGGGTGCGCAGCAGCGGGCCGAGCGGGGGGAGCTTCTCTTCGGGACGGTGGACACCTGGCTGCTCTGGAAGCTGACCAGCGAGGCCGTCCACGCCACCGACGTGACCAACGCCTCCCGCACCATGCTCTACGACATCCGCAAGCTGGACTGGGACAACGGGCTCCTGCGGGCCCTCAACATCCCCCGCGCCATCCTGCCGGAGGTCCGCTCCTCCAGCGAGATCTACGGCTACACCGAGATCCAGGGCGTCCGGGTCCCCATCGCCGGGATGGCCGGCGACCAGCAGGCCGCCCTCTTCGGTCAGACCTGCTTTGCCCCCGGCGAGGCCAAGAACACCTACGGCACCGGCTGCTTCCTCCTGATGAACACCGGCGACACCCCCTGTGAGAGCAAAAACGGCCTTGTCACCACCATCGCCATCGGGCGGGGCGGCAAGGTGCAGTACGCCCTGGAAGGCTCGGTCTTTGTGGGCGGTGCGGTCATCCAGTGGCTGCGGGACGAGCTCCGTTTCTTCACCGAGAGCCGGGACGCCGAATACTACACCCAGAAGGTCCCCGACAACGGCGGGGTCTACCTGGTTCCAGCCTTCACCGGCCTGGGCGCCCCCAACTGGGATATGTACGCCCGGGGCTGCCTGATCGGGATCACCCGGGGCACCCGCCGGGAGCACATCATCCGGGCCGCCCAGGAGTCCATTGCCTACCAGGTGGCCGACCTTGTCAAGGCGATAGAGGCCGACACCGGCCTGCCCATCACCACTCTGAAGGCGGACGGCGGCGCCAGCCGGGACCGCTTCCTGATGCAGTTCCAGGCCGACATCATCCCCTGCGAGGTCCGGCGCTCGGCCATCCAGGAGACCACCGCCCTGGGCGCGGCCTACCTGGGGCTGGCCGTAGGCATCTGGCAGGACCCGGACGAGATCCGCGCTCTCTGGGCCTGCGGCGCCGCCTACGAGCCCGCCATGGATCCCGCCCGCCGCGCCGACCCGATGGCCCACTGGCACAAAGCCGTCAAACGGAGCCTCGGCTGGGCAAAAGAAGAGTAAAAAGCAAACGGGCCGCCGCACAGCCCTCCCCGAAGGAGGCTGCACGGCGGTCCGTTCTATTTCCACCAGCGCCGCTTCTTCCCCACCGGTACTACGTCGTTGAAGACGCAGCGCACCTTGGGGGAGAGCTGGGTGTCACGGTGATAACAGCCGAACAGCCAGTTGTCGTAGCGCATCTCCCCCACCAGCTTGTCGAAAAAGTGGTGCAGGCGGTTGCTTTCGCCCGAGGGCAGAATGGTAAAGTCCAGAAACCTGCTTGGGGCGTCATGGGTCAGCACATACTCTACTTTGTAGTTGTGGGCCGCGACACGCGCCTCGCAGTAGGCGTATTCCTCATCGGAGGGCATCTCCCGGGGCCACCAGTTGATGCCGGGGTCCCACTCCTCCTTATCGGGACTCTCGCCGCCGCCGAAGCAGAGGTAACTTAGCCCCTCCAGTTCCAGGATGCTGCCGCGGCAGACGTGGTAGACGTTGCCGCCCACCGGCTGCACTCGCCCGCCGAACTTCTCCTCCACAGGCAGCGCGTCCAGCATATCGTAGTTTTCATGGGTACCGTCCAGGAAAAGGATGGTGTAAGGCCGCTTGCAGAGCCATTTCAGCCGGGCCTCCTCCTCCTTGCTGCCGTCCCACAGGAAACCGAAGTCTCCCAGGACAAAGAGTATATCGTCCTTGCCCAGGCGGCGCAGTTCCCTGCTTTTGAAGCGGTCCAGCTCTCCGTGGGTATCCCCTGTGATATAGATCATCCGTCTCTCCCTCCGGTTTGTGAAAGTGATGTGGGAAGCCCTTGTCACCCACCCCCAAACCTGCTATATTATTAGTGGTTTCTCTAGAGCAATCCCATAAAATATCGTGAAGCAGTTTCAAAAACTTTACAAAAGCA
>CAZEIG010000064.1:0-9513 GCA_964511805.1 uncultured Faecalibacterium sp. | reverse complement strand
CCACGTTGATGCTGGCCCAGATCAGGATGATGATGAGCAGCAGATAGACCGGGTAGGGCAGGGTGAAGCTCCAGCCGAGGAACTGCACCCCGCAGCCGTTGAAGTTCAGGTAAGTAACGCCTGCCACCGCTGCGATGACAAAGTCAATGAGCCCCTTTTTGTACTCATTCCAGGCGGTGTCCGAGGCATCATCCAGGTAACCTGAGAGCATCGAAGCGAGCAGCAGGAGCATATAGATCAGATATTCCATCTGGAAGGGCATAAAGGCCAGCGACGCCAGCACCACGCAGAGGACAAAGATCAGCCCTGCGCCCCGGGCCTTGCCCTTGGACAGGGCGCCGTCCACCGCGTAGGCGCGGCCGTGGTCCTGGGGCAGCCGCCCCCGGAACAGGCTGGTCAGCAGCGCCGTCAGGACGAATGCCATCAGAAACGCCAGCGCGTCCACGCCGCGCTGCCCGATCATCGACAAGAGAATTGCAACCATGCTTTCTTTCCCCCTGTACCTTCGGTTGCGAAGGCGTTTTTCAATTCCTTTTGTACAGAGGAAAGTGTACCATGTCCGGCCGAAAAAATCAATCGCAAGCTGACAAACCGGTTAAAACAAACCCGCCTTTCAGCCGTGCAGGCGGCGGATAACCTTGAAGGCCACCTCGTGCTCGGTAACCAGCGGTTTTTTCATGGCAAAAAAGACCATCCCCGCGGTGGGGCAAGTGATCTCGGCGGTCACATCGGCGGTGAAGGGGTCGAGGATGACCCCCAGCTTCTGGCCGTACTCCACCTCCTGGCCCGGCTCGCAGAACCGCCGGAAGATGCCGTCCGCCGGGGTCAGGATGCCGACCATCTCCCTTTCCTGGACGACGGTGGGCAGGTAGCCGCTGTGGCAGTTGTACTTGAGCACCCCCACCCGGCTAAGGAAGCGGAGGACAGCGTTCACCGCCATCTTGGCGCTGACTTCGTCGATCTGGTCAGTCTCCTTGGTGTAGACGCTGAAGGCGTTGGTGTCCCAGATTTGCCAGTTGTAATTCAGGGTGGTGGTGTCGATGGGCTGGGGGTCCCGCACCACCACATAGGGCAGGCCGAAGAGGTTGCCCAGGCTGGGGGTCTGGTAGCCGGTGTTCATGATCCGGACATGGGGCACAAAGTCTCCCGGCAGGTAGAAGGAGGCCAAATGGACGCCGTATTTATACCCCTGCACCGCCTCAAAGAGGGCCGCCGCGATCCGCTGGGTGGTCTCGCCCTGGTCGTAGCCGGGGAACATCCGGTTGATGTCGGTCTTATCCATCGCCCAGAAGCGGCTGCCCACGTTCATCGAAAAGTGGTTGACGCAGGGCACCACCAACAGCTCGTTCCCCGCAGAGATGGCTCCCTGTTCTTCCAGCTGGCGAAGGCGCTGGACCAGCCGGGCGCAGACGTACATCTGCTGGACTTCGTTGCCCCGCAGCCCCGCCACGACAGCGCAGGCCTTTTCACCGCTGCCAAAGCGGAACCCCTCGATCTGGAAGCGCTGGCGGTAGGGCGTCTCGAGGGTATGCAGGATTTCACGCTTCATTTTCGAACCCTCCTGTCAGGATGCGGGCCAGCAGGCTGCCCGGGTAGACCACGGGGTATTCCCGCAGGGTGAACAGCAGCCCGTCGGCGGGAGCGGTCAGGGTCTCGCAGACCGCGCCGGTCAGCGGGTCGGCCACCACCGCCAGCTCCTGGCCCTGTTTGACCATCCCGTTGTGGGAGACGCTGGGGATGAAGATCCCCGCCGTGTTGGCGTTGATGAAGGCCACCTCGTCCCGGCTGACGATGGGCTTGCGGGGGGCGATGGTCTCGCCGGCCCAGAGCCCCTCGGCCCGCATCAGGTTGAGGATGCCGTCGGTGAGCTGCTCGCCGTAGCTGCGGGTCAAACGCATCCCCACCCCCATCTCCACCACCAGGCATCGGGTGCCCATCATGTTCAGGGTGTGGGCCAGGGTGCTTTCGAGGACGGTGGCCGCCGCATGGATCCAGATAAAATCCACGTTGAGCTGTTTGGCCAGGGGCAGAAGGGCCGGCACCGTCTCCTCCGAGATCCGCACCTGGGGCAGCTCCATCAGGTAGATGTTGGAGGCGTGGATGTCAACGGCGATGTCCGCCCCTTTCATGTCCTCCACCACCTCGTGGGCGTAGTATTCCGCCATGGGGCCGCCGGTCTGCCCCGGGAAGATCCGGTTCAGGTCCAGATCAAACAGGGGCACCCCCCGCTGGATGGTGTTGATCCCCAGCGGGTTGACGGCCGGGTAGATGTCCACCGTGCCGGTCAGCAGCTCGGGGTGGGCCTGCAGCTTCCGGTTGAGCAGCCAGGCCACATACTGCCCCTCCAGTTCGTCGCCGTGGACGCCGGTGACGATACAGATCCGCTTCCCCTTGTCGTTGCCGGGCAGAGGGGTCAGGCGGTTTTTCCTCAGTTCAAGCCGTTCATGCACGGCAAGCCCAACGCTTGCAACAGTCTGCACCATATGGTTTCATTCCCTCCAATTCAAAGCCGGAAAACGCCCCTGCCCGCGGACGGGCAGAGGCGGCTGATGCGGCCTCATTGCTGCATACGCACTTTCAACGTCATATCCACCTGCATGGTCTGGGCCGCACCGCCCCGGAATACACCCTTTTCGGCGGGGCAGCCGGCGGCGTCCCGGCCGCAGGCAAAGCGCAGGTAAGTCTCGCCGGTACGGCAGCAGTGGGTGGGGTCGTAGCCCACCCAGCCCTCGGGCATGGCAAGCTCGGCCCAGGCATGGGTGGCGCCCTCCCCCGGGATCAGCCCCATGCAGTACCGCGCCGGAATCCCGGACAGCCGGGCCAGGGCCAGCAGAAGATGGGCGTAGTCCTGGCAGACGCCCCGCCCCAAAGCCAGGGCCTGCCCCGCCGTGGTATCGTTGCTGGTGACGCCGGGGGTATAGACCAGCGCACTGGCCGCGGCCGCGTTGAGCCGCTCCGCCGTCTGGGCCGGGTCAAGGCCTGCCAGCGGCAAACTTTCCCAGAGGGCGCGGACGGCCCCGTCGGGAGCGGTCAGGGCGGTGGGCTGCCGGTAAATGGGGTGGGGCGCAGCCGGAACACGGCGGCGCAAATCCACCCGGGCCAGGCCCCGGGCCTGGTAGGCAAAGCGGCTATGAGGCGCGCGGCAGCTCCCGCAGACGGTCAGCCCGCCGAAGCCGTCCTGCCGGACGATATAGGGCACGGCCGGGTCGAGCTGGAGCTGGACGGCCTCGATGGTCTGAACCTCGTCCGGCGCAGGCAGGCAGTGCAGTGTAAATTGATGTTCGGTGACCGGTGCCGAAAAGTCCAGCGCCGCCTTAAAAGAAAATTCCAGTTCCGTCATACTTCCCCCGCTGTAGTTTTTGGTCTTTACTGTTACTATAGCACAAACCGGGGAATTTGTGTACACTTGGGCGCCATTTCAGTCACAGCCTGCGGGCGTTTTGACGGAGAGGACCCCGCCTTACAGCTCCGGGAAAAGCCCCTCCAGGGCGCTGACCAGTTCCCAGATGGAGGCGGCGGGGGCGGCGGCCTCCATCAGGGCGTCCATCAGGAAGTCGAGGCGGGCGCGGTCGGGGGTAAGGCCGGTCTTGTAGAGGCGGTTGGCCAGACGGGCGAATTCGCGGCGGACCCGGCCGGGATCGGCGCCGAGCCGGAGGCAGAGATCCACCCGCTCGAGGCTGACCCCCAGCTTGATGATGGAGCGGGTCTCCTCGTCGTAGATGTTCTCTTCACAGGAGCCGCGGAAGGCCATGATGTCGTCCTGAACCCACTGCAGCGGCACGGCGGGGCTGTCGCTCTCGGCGGCTTTGTCCATGGCCGAGAGGGCCATCAGGATGTAGGAGAGGGTGCCGGTGGTCAGCACCGACCGCAGCACGATGGCGTTGTCGTAGGCGTAGACCAGGCTGGAGGCGATCGAGTTGGGGTTGCCGGTGTCGAAGTAGTACCGGCGGCAGAAGTCGGCGGTGTCCTTGTAGCCGGACGGGATGCCCAGCCGGCGGCAGTAGTCGGCAAAGTCCGCCTCGCGGCCGTCCACGTTGGCGTCAAAAATTTCCCGGGCGGTCTCAATGCCGATGTAGACACGCTCGGTATAACGGCCCAGCCAGAACAGGCGGCTGGCCTTGCTTAGCGAGAGAGTATCCATGTATCCTTAAATCCTCCTCCTTGAGAGCTGTTGACCACAAAGCTGTCCGGGTCCCGCGAGAAGCGTGTCAGCCCGCTGGGCCAGACCTTGACCCCGTCGGCCGCGGCCAGGACGAAGGCCCGCAGGTCGGCCTTGCGGGGCGCCCGCTGCCCGCCGTCCATGATGGGCAGGTCCCGGAAGTTGACGACCTCCTGGGCGATGAAGCGGCGCGGCTCGCGCCGGATGGTCTCCCGGAACTCCTCGAGCTGCTGCTTGGACAGGTCCCGCCCAAAGACGACGCCGTAGCCGCCGGCCTCGGCCACATCCTTGACCACCAGCGTCTCGAGGTGGTCCAGGACATAGCGGCGGTCCTCCTCGTAGAAGGGCAGGTAGGTGGGCGCGTTGGAGAGGATGGGCTCCTCCCCGAGGTAGTAGTGGATCATCTTGGGGACAAAGTAGTAGATCCCCTTGTCGTCGGCGACGCCGTTGCCGGGCGCGTTGATGATGGCCACGTTGCCGGCGCGGTAGGCGTTCATGACGCCGGGGATGCCGATCAGGCTGTCCGGCCGGAAACAGAGCGGGTCCAAAAAGTCATCACTGATCCGCCGGTAGATGGCCCCCACCCGCTCGCCGCCGTGGGCCCCCTTGTAATAGACCACGTTGTCCTCCACATAGAGCTCGCCGCACTCGGCCAGGACGGCGCCGGTCTTTTCGGCCAGATAGCTGTGCTCAAAATAGGCCGCGTTGTACCGGCCGGGGGTAAAGACAACGTTCAGCCCGCCAGTGTTGACGCTGTCCATCACATGGCGGAGCATCTCGGCATAGTTGCGGTTGTCGACGATGTGGTTGTCCCGGAAGGTCTCGGGGCTGCAGCGGCGGCAGAGCTCCCGCGCGATGAGCGGGTAGGACGCGCCGCTGGGGATGCGGAGGTTATCCTCCAGGATGAACCAGCTGCCGTCCTCGGCCTGCACCAGGTCGATGCCCGAGATATGGCTGTAAACCCCCGCCGGCGGGACAAAACCCTCGCAGGCCGGCAGCCAGCCGCTGCCCGCAAAGACGAAATCCTCCGGCACGACGCCATCGGCGATGATCTTCCTTTCTCCATAGACATCCTTCAAAAAGAGGTTCAGTGCGGTGACCCGCTGGATGAGCCCTTTTTCCAGTGTCTGATACTCGGCGGCGGTGATGACGCGAGGCAGCGGGTCATAGGGGAAGAGCCGCTCCTGAAAGACGCCGCTTTTATACAGCCCGAACTTGACGCCATAGCGGGCAAGCTGGTCGTTGATGGTCTGCTGATGCTTGACAATCCGATCCATATAATTCCCTCATTCCTTATCCGAAAAATAAAAAAGAAGGCAGTGAAACCACACCAAGGGCCTCGTCGCCTTCCATATACTACATTATACGGTTAAACCGCAGTTCTGTCAACCCTGACGCAAGGGGGAGATTGGCCTGGGTTGCCCTCTCAGTCTCGCTTCGCTCGCCAGCCCCCTCAAAGAGAGGGCCTTTGTTTACCGCAAAGCCTCGCCTTACAATAGCCTCCCTCCTTGAGGGAGGTGGACGCGAAGCGTCCGGAGGGAGTGAACTCGCCCGCAGAGCTTTTTGCCTGATAGTAATTAGTAGTACCATCCACAGCAGTAGTTTCAACCATTGCAATCTCACCAGTGTAAGCAAAAGTCATGATATCATCACCAACACTTACCTCACTAGCAGCCTTATTGGTATAGGCCTTCAGACCGCCAACAACATCCTCAATCTCATCAGCTAACTTATTCATAGCTGCAACCTGGGTGTAATTGCTGGGAGACTTAAAAACATTGATTGCCTCCAGCTCACCCTCTTCTTCAGCCCGGCCAAACGGATCAGCCCAACCTCTAGCAACTTCATTAATACCGGTAACATCCTGAATCTTTCTCAGAACAGTTGTAACATTCGCCTTTTCAGCAGTCGCATTCAAAGCAGTCTGAAGATCAGTTTCCAGCGAAGAGCTGTAAACGAAATCAATCTTATCCTGAGCAGCGTTCACAACGGCAGCAATGCCAGTGCTGTCCACAGGAGTCTGGTCATCGTCGCCACCATTATTCGACGAACCAGAGCAGCCAGCCAGCATGCTGACGGCCATAACGCCAGACAGAGCCAGAGCCAGAATCTTATTCAGTTTCATTTGGAAACTTCCTCCTTGTTGTTGTTTAAACTCGCACCAAAACATTTTTAGGGAACAGGTCACCATCTCCGTTCCTTGTGCATAGTTTAACATAACAGAGTTTCCTTTGTCAAGGCAGAAGAGCAAAATAGTGGTAAAGGAGTGAAATTTCATAGTTTGGGGGGCAGAGGGCCCACAAAAGAAAACCCGCCACACGGGTCTTGCCCATACGGCGGGTTTTGTTAGGCTATGAAAGGTGGAACGCCTTCCCTGCCCTTACTTGACACTAAAAAGTCCCCAACGTCGCACCGTCAGGGACTTTCTCCTCACGAAAAGGAAATAGGGTCAATGCGGATTAGGTGTTGGAACTAGAACTCTGGACCGGAGTCTGCGTCAGCATCAGGCCAATGAACCAGACAGAGATATCCTCTGCACCTTTGGCAGTTGTCTCAATGGTGACCTTATAAGCCGCGATGCCACCGTCGAACGAATTCACGGTTTCATCTGCGTCTTCCAAGACCCCATCTAGCGACATTAGCTGCCATCGCTTCGCCAACCTCAGCTGCGCTCATATCACCATCGAAAACCAGCGCGGTGACATAAGTCACTTCTTCACTAGCAGTCGGATGATAAGAGCCGAAGTAGTAGTCCAGTGATCGTAATCCATATAACGCACCATCATGCCGGAAGCAGTACCGCTAACGATTGCACCATTCTCAGTAGCAGCATCTGCTTCACTTGCAGTCAGAGTACGCGCCACCGCAGCCGTTGCCTCAGTCAAATCACGGTCGGTCTTATAATCGACAGTGGTCTGGCTCAGAGTATCCAGCTCCGGTGTTCATTGCTCTCCGGACGGCGTTGGTGTTGTCACTGATTCTGTTGCCAGAAACAGTACTACCACCACCGCAAGCTGCCAGCATGCTGACAGCCAGGACGCCGGCAAGCGCCAGGGAAAGAATGCGTTTCAGTTTCATTTGGACCTTTTACCTTCTTGAGAAAGTAAATTTTGCCTGGGGGTACCTGTTTTGAGTCTTGGACCTTGCAGAGTAGGGACTCCCCCACTCTGTCTAGACTTATAATAGTACAACTTCCTCGATTTGTCAATCACACCATTTTTCGTCAGATCCATTTCTCAAAAAATTCACATTTTAGCAAAACAAGCGCCCTTTCCTTTCGGCAGGTGCGCTTGTGGTGTCCTTTTCTTTGCTTTCAAAAGCAAAATTGTCTTTTCCCGGGCCAAAATGTCCTCTTTTCGCCCCCGGACAGAAAATTTTTCTGCCCTTTTGCCAAAAATCCTTCCCCGCTTCAGGTGGTGTGGATCTCTTTTGCCGTCTGGGTCACCCCGACGCCCACCACCCAGGCCGACACCTGGTCGCTGTAGACCTGCCGGACGTTGACCGAGTAGGTGTATGTATAGGTCATGCAACTTTCCCCGGCAATGCCGACTTCCTTTTTGTCAGCCAGCTCCTCGTCCATCTCCCACAGGGTGTTCGAGATGCTCCAGGCGACCTCTTTCTCGGACCACTCGCCTGGGTAGACGAACAGCCTGCTCATCCGGGTCGTCCCCGCCGCCGTCGGTGTTTTGAGGTAGTTGTAACTCTCGGTGTTCGACACGCTCCGCATCTCGGCAGCCAGCAGGCCGGTCTCCTCACCCTCGCGGGTGGGCTGGTAGCGGTTCTTGATGAGGTAGGTGGCCGCCGCCGCGGTGCCGCTGTCAAGCTGGCCGTCCTGGGTGAAGGTGAGATCCTCGTTCATGGCTTTGATCATGTCCTCTGTGCTGGACACGCTGCGTATCCCGACTTTTTGGGACTTGGAACAGCCTGTCAGGACAAAAACCACAACGGCCGCCAGCAGCAAGATGATCCACTTTCTTTTTTTGAACAACGTGCATACCTCCCTCCCGGCCCATGCGGCACACAGACCCATTGTTATTTATATTTTACACCGTCCGGGCCGGTTTTGTCAACAGTTTATCAGGGGGCTTGATTTTGCGGCCCAATGCAGGTAATATGAAGGGGACACCTATTATATTCAGGGAGGTTACAGGATGAAAACGATTGGTTTTATCGGCTGCGGCAGCATGGGCGGCGCCGTGGCCCGGGCGGTCAGCCGCGCGGCTGCGCCGTCCTGCATCGTGCTGGCAAACCGCACCCAGTCCAAGGCAGAGGCGCTGGCCGCCGCACTGGGCTGCCGCACCGGTTCCAACGAGGAGGCCGCCCGCTGCGGCCTGGTCTTTCTGGCAGTCAAGCCGCAGATGATGGCCGGGATGCTGGCGCCGCTGCGCCCCGTCTTTGCCGGGCGCACCGACCGCTTTGTCCTCTGCACCATGGCGGCGGGGCTGTCCATCGCCCAGATCCGTCAGATGGCCGGCGGGAACTGGCCCGTCGTCCGGATCATGCCCAACACCCCCGCCGCCGTCGGCGAGGGGATGATCCAGTACTGCGCCGACGGCCTGACCCCCGATGAGGAGGCCGAGTTCTGCCGCCTGATGGCCGCCGCCGGTCGGCTGGACCCCCTGCCCGAAAGCCTGATCGACGCCGCCAGCTGTGTGTCCGGCTGCGGGCCGGCCTGGGCCTTCCAGTTCATCGAGGCGCTGGCCGACGGTGGGGTGGCCTGCGGGCTGCCCCGGGCCAAGGCCCAGGCCTACGCCGCCCAGATGCTGCTGGGCAGCGCCAGGCTCCTGCTGGAGAGCGACAGTCACCCCGGCGTCCTCAAGGACATGGTCTGCAGCCCCGGCGGCAGCACCATCCAGGGGGTACGGGTACTGGAAGAGCGTGGCTTCCGGGGCGCGGTGATGGACGCCGTCGCCGCCGCCTACGACAAGACCCGCAAGCTGGGGGAGGGATAAACCGATGCGCATCGTCGTCAAGGTCGGCACCTCGACCCTCACCTACCCCACCGGCCGGCTGAACATCCGCCGCGCCGAGGAGCTGGTCAAGGTCCTCAGCGACCTGAAAAACGCGGGCAACGAGATGATCCTGGTCTCCTCGGGGGCCATCGGGATGGGGGTAGGCAAGCTGTCCCTCCCCGCCCGCCCCGCCGACATGGCCGGCAAGCAGGCCTGCGCCGCCGTCGGCCAGTGCGAGCTGATGTACACCTACGACCGCCTCTTTGCCGACTACAACCACACGGTGGCCCAGATCCTCCTCACCGGGGTGGACGTCGAGCACACCGAGCGCCGCCAGAACTTCGAGAACACCCTCTACCGCCTGCTGGAGCTGGGCGCCCTGCCCATCACCAACGAGAACGC
>CAZEIG010000063.1:9407-9728 GCA_964511805.1 uncultured Faecalibacterium sp. | reverse complement strand
GGCAGCGTAGAAATACCGCTGCATGTTCAGCCGGTCGATGTCGGCGTTCTCATAGCCCTCGCCGTGGCGGTTGCGAACGAGGAACTCGGCCGAGGCGCCGTCCAGGTTGCGGTAGCCCTTGGCCAGGAAGCTGCCGTTGTACTCCATATCCCGGGGGATATAGACCTCGATGCCGCCGAAGTTGTCCACCACCTCGGTCAGGGCCTCCATGTTGATGGTGACGTAGTAGTCGATGGGCAGCTTGTACTGGTCGTAGATAACCTCGGCCAGGGCCGCGATGCTCCCCCCGTTGGAGAGGGCCACCGAGTTGATCTGGTAGGT
>CAZEIG010000063.1:6978-9397 GCA_964511805.1 uncultured Faecalibacterium sp. | reverse complement strand
CACCAGGGTGTTGCGCGGAATCTGCAGCAGCCGCAGGGCGCTGTTCTTGATGTCGAACTGGCAGTAGAGGATCATATCGGTCATGCCGTCGTTGCTGCCGTCGTTCGAGTAGGCGCGGCCCTCTTCATAGTCGATGCCGCAGACCAGGATGTTGACCACGTCGCCCTTGTACTCTTCCAGGGTCTGGATCTCCTCAATGATGGAGGGGGCGTCCGACTCGGGGCGGATGCTCTCCTGCACCCGGTTGATATAGCCCACCACATAGACCACCCCGCAGCCGATCAGGGCCATCACCCCCAGCACCACGGCCAGGGGCAGCCAGAGGGGAGAGCGGCGGCGTTTCTTCTTCCGGCCGGCGGCGCGGCGGGGCGCTGTCCGGCCATGCTCAGGCGGCTGGCCGGGGACGGCGTCCTGCTGCCCCGCACGGACACGAGGGGCAGGCCGGGTCTCCCCCGCAGGCTGCAGCGTCCGGAAAAAGCTCTGGCCGTCGTCCTCCTGGGGTGCGCCCGCCGGTTCCTGCGGGGGTGCGGGCGGCTTCGGTGGGGTGCCCGATCCGTCTGCGCCGCCCCCCGAAGAAGGCATACCCAGTGAACGGTCTGTATTGATACGGCGGGGCGTTCCACTCATAGTCCTGTCTCCTTGTACAGCCGGTGCGGCTGTTCCTTGATGGTAAATTCCATTTTGATTTTGCGCAATCTTCTAGTAGTATAGCATTCTCGGGCGGAATCTGCAATCGATTTGCCCCCCTATTTTACAAAATGGGCCGCAGTTTTCACAGTTGCGCGGGGGTGCAGAGGGCCTCGGCCCGGGCCGAAAGCCGCTTCTGGATATCCTCCCGTGCGGCCGCCGACATCGGATCCAGGGGCTTGCCCCCCCGCTTGACAAAGGAGACCGACTCGTCAAGGGCCTCCAGCATGGCCCGGTCGATGTCCTCCATCTCGAGGCGGCGCAGCCTTTCGACCCCCTCAAAGTCTCGCTCGGCGCTGGTCATGTCGGCCAGGAAAAGGATCTTGTCCAGCAGGCTCATCCCCGGCTTGCCGGCGGTGTGGCAGGCCACGGCGGACAGCACCGCCTCGTCCTCCACCCCCCACTTGGTCTTTGCCAGGATGGCCGCGCAGGCCCCGTGCCAGACCGGGGTGGGCCGGTTCTCGGCGTCCCCCGCCAGGTCGGGATGGCTGCGCAGGAGGGCCAGCTGCTCGGCGATGGGCATCTCCTTGGCAGTGTCGTGGAGCAAAGCCGCCAGGGCGGCCTGGTCCTGGTCGGCGCCATACCGTTTGGCCAGTTTGACGGCCATCTTTTCGACGTTCAGGGTGTGATGATAGCGCTTGTCGCTCAGGCGTTTGCGGGCAAGGGCTTTTGCTTCCTTCAGATCCATAGGGGCGGCCTTCCTTTCACTTTACTCTGTTGTGTGTTTGTCTGCCCGCTCCCGGCAGGGGCGGGCCTTCTGGACCGGCGCGGGGCTGGTATAGAGGTTTTCCCGCCGGATCACCCGGCGGACTGCCGGGGGCAGGTCGGCGGCACAGTCCTCCCCGGCGGCCAGCCGGCGGCGGATCTCGCTGCTGGCCATCGGCACCGCCGTCACCGGCGTCAGCAGGATACGGCTGCCCGACGGGTCCAGGCTGCACGCCGCACTGTGGAGGGCGCTGTCGTCTCCGATCTCCCGGCTGATCACCACCAGGCGGGCCAGCCGCAGGATGTCCTGCCAGCGGGGCCGCTCCCGGAAGGATTCCAGCATATCGCTGCCTGCCGCCAGGTAGAGCGCCGCGCCGGGGTATTCCGCCGCCAGCATCTCGAGGGTCAGGACGGTATAGTTCCGCGCCCCCTGCGCTGCCTGCCGGATCTCCCAGTCGCTGACGGTCAGGCGGGGCATCCCCGTCTCGCCGGCCAGCGCATCAAAGCAGCGGCACATCTCCAGCCGGAGGGCAGCGGGGGTGGCACTGGCGGCCTTGTGGGGCGGTACGCCAGCCGGCATCACCACCACCAGGTCGGGCCGCACCCGGGCCGCCGCGGCCCGCAGGTTGTTCAGATGGCCGTTGTGGGGCGGGTCGAAGGTGCCGCCGTAGAGCAGGACTTTCATTTCAGCAGGTCAGCGTAGGCGCTGCCCTTCTTTTTCTGGAGGTAGAGTACGAACTTGGAGCCGATCACCTGCACACAGTCGGCCCCGGTGGCCTCTTCCAGCAGGATGGACACTTCGCGGGCGTTGTAGATGCTGGTCTCCAGCACCTTGAGCCTGATGAGTTCCCGTGCGTCGAGGCAGGCCTTGACCGCGTCGATCAGGGTCTGGTCGATCTCCCCCTTCCCGATCTGAAAGACCGGGTCCAGGGTGTTGGCCTTGCCGCGCAGGATGGCGCGCTGTTTACTCGTAAGCATAGATTCTCTCCTCTATAACATTTTCTTGAAATATAGCTTTGATTGTCAA
>CAZEIG010000063.1:3438-6968 GCA_964511805.1 uncultured Faecalibacterium sp. | reverse complement strand
CCTCTGTCAATCTTCGTTCAGAAAAGCCTCCAACCGGCTATTGAGCTGTTCCAGGGCGCGGCCCCGGTGGCTGATGGCGTCTTTTTCGGCGGGGGTGAGCTGGGCGTAGCTGGCCCCCTCGACGTTGGGGCGCTTGCCGCCCTCTTCCTCACCCCGCTCGTCGGGGATGAAGAGGGGGTCGTAGCCGAAGCCGTAGGTCCCGGGCATCCGTTCAAAGGCCACCCGGCCGTGGCACTCCCCCATGCAGGTCAGGGCGCGGCCGTCCGGCAGCATCAGGCAGACCGCCGAGACGAACTTCGCCCCCCGGCGCCCCGCCGGGACGTCCCGCATCTCTTCCAACAGTTTGTCGTTGTTGGCCTCGTCGTCCCCGTGGCGGCCGCAGTAGCGGGCGCTGTAGACCCCCGGCGCGCCGTCCAGCGCGTCGACGCAGAGGCCCGAGTCATCGGCGATGGTGGGCAGGCCGCTGGCCGCCGCAAAAGCCGCCGCCTTGATGGCCGCATTTTCGGCAAAGGTGGTGCCGGTCTCGGCGGGATCGAGGTCGAGCCCCAGCTCCTTCTGGCTGAGGACCTGGTGGCCATGAGCCTCCAGGATGCGGCGAAGCTCCTTGAGTTTGCCGGGGTTGCCGGTCGCTGCACAGATCTTCATGGTCAGCTCCTCCATTTGCGGGGCAGCAGCTCTTCCACAAAGCCCGCCGCGTCAAAGGGCAGCAGATCGTCGATCCCCTCGCCCACACCGATGAACCGGACCGGCAAGCCCAGCCGCTGCTTGACCGCCACCACGCAGCCGCCCTTGGCGGTGCCGTCCAGCTTGGTCAGGATGACCCCGCTGGCATCGGCGGCCTTGCAGAACTCCCGGGCCTGGCTGATGGCGTTCTGGCCGGTGATGGCGTCCAGCACCAGCAGGGTCTCGAGGCTGGCGTCGGGGGCGGCCTTGTGGATGCTGCGGCTGATCTTGGACAGCTCAGCCATCAGGTTGGCCTTGTTGTGCAGCCGGCCGGCGGTGTCGGCGATGACCATGTCATAGCCCCGGGCCTCGGCCGACTTGACGGTGTCGAAGATGACCGCCGCGGGGTCGGCGCCCTCCCCCGCCTTGACGATGGGGACGCCGGCCCGGCCGGCCCAGATGTCCAGCTGCTCTCTGGCGGCGGCCCGGAAGGTGTCGCCGGCCGCCAGCATCACCCGGCGGCCCTGCTCCCGGTAATAGTGGGCCAGCTTGGCGATGCTTGTGGTCTTGCCCACCCCGTTCACCCCGATGACCAGGATGACGGCGGGCTTGCCGTCCAGCTGCATCTCATAGCCCGGCTCCATCTTCTCCCGCAGGATCTCCCGCAGGGCGTCCATGGCCTGGTCGCCGGTCTTGAGGTGCTGTTTTTTGACCGCTTCCCGCAGGCGCTCCACCAGACAGAGGGAGACATCGCCCCCCACGTCGGCCAGGATCAGCTGCTCTTCGAGTTCATCGTAGAGGTCATCGGTGATCTCGGCCCCGGTGAGGGTGTTGATGATGTTGCCCCAAAAGCCGGTGCGGGTCTTTTTGAGGCCATTTTCCATCTTTTCCTTGTTTTTTCTTCCGAACAAACCCATAAAGGGATCCTCCTGCTGTGATGTAGGGTGTATCACGACACCAGCGTCGCGTCCACCTGCCCAAGGTCCAGCTTGAGCAGCTTGGAGACGCCGTCCTCCTGCATGGTCACGCCATAGAGGACGTCGGCGGCCTCCATGGTGCCGCGGCGGTGAGTGATGACGATAAACTGGGTCCTGCTGCTGATCCGCCGCAGGTACTGGGCGAAGCGGACCACATTGGCGTCGTCCAGGGCAGCCTCGATCTCGTCCAGGATGCAGAAGGGCGAGGGGTTGACCTCCAGGATGGCGAAATAGATGCTGATGGCCACCAGGGCGCGCTCCCCGCCCGACAGAGCCTCCAGGTTCTTGATGACCTTGCCCGGCGGGTTGACCCGGATCTCGATGCCGCTGGTCAGGACGTCGCTCTCGTCCTCCAGCACCAGGGACGCCGAGCCCCCGCCGAACAGTTCCTGAAAGACCCGGCCGAAGTTCTCGTTGATGGCAGCGAAGCTGGCGGTGAAGATGGCCCGCATCTGGCTGTTCAGCTCCCCGATCATCCGGTTGAGCTGGTTTTTGCTCTCCTCCACATCCTCCACCTGGGCCTTGAGGCTGTCGTAGCGATCCCGCACCTCCTGGTACTCCTCCACAGCGCCCACATTGACGCTGCCGAGGGCGCGGATCTTGCCGCGGACCTCCGCCACCTGGGCCCGCAGGGCGGTCATGGTGGTGTACTCGACGCAGAGTTTGGCCGCGTCGGTGGGGGTCAGCTGGTACTCGTCCCAGAGCTTGGCGGCAAGCTGCTCATACTCCCCTTCGGCGGCGGCCTGCCGCTCAGCCAGGCGGGCCAGCTCCCGGCCGGCTTCCTCCCGGCTTTCGGCGGCGGCGCGGGCGGCCGCCTGAGCCTGTGTCTCGGCGGCCTGCCGTTCCATCCGCTGGTCGGCAGCAGCGCGGATGGCTGCTTCCTTCTCCCGGATGGCGGCCCGGCTGCGCTCGGTCTCGTCCCGGACGTCCTGGATGGCCTGGGCTAGCGCCTTGTCCTGGGCTTCCAGGGTGCGGATGCCGTCGGCCAGGCTCTCCCGGCGGGCCGCCGCGTCGGCAGCGTGCTGCTCCCAGTCAGCGACCCGGCTGCGGCAGAGCTCGGCGTCCTTCTGGCGGGCCAGCTCTTCCAGCCGCTTCTGGGCCAGCGTTCCGGCAAGACGGTTCTGCTCGGCGGCGAAGTTATCCCCGCCCTCGGTCAGACGGGAGAGCTCTTCGGTCAGGCGGGCGGCCTCGGCCTCCCGCTCGGCCCGCCGTGCGGCGGCAGCGGCGGCAGCCTTCTCCTGTGCATCGGCCTGTCCGGCCAGGCTCTCGACCTCGGAGGCCCGCTGCGCCGCCGTCTCTTCCGCCTGCCGGACCGTGAGTTCGAGGCGCTTCTGCTCGGTCTCGGCCCGCAGGCGGTCGTCGGCGGCCGTCCGGGCCTCCGCCTCAGCGGCGGTCAGGTCGGCGGCCATGGCGTCGGTCTGGCTTTTGCACTGGGCCGTCCGCTTCTGGGCGGCGGCGCAGTCCCGCTCGAGGCCGGCTATCTTCTCTTTCAGTTCCTTCATCTCCTGCCGGCGGGTGAACAGCCCCGCCGACCGCTGGACGCTGCCGCCGGTGAAGCTGCCCCCCGCGTTGACCACCTGGCCGTCCATGGTGACCACCCGGTTGCGGTAGTGGAGGGAGTGGGCCACCTGGCCCGCCGCGTTGATGTCCTCCACCACCACGATCCGGCCCAGCAGGTTGGAGACGATGTTCCGGTACCTGTCCTCCGCCCGGACCAGGCTGCTGGCCAGTCGTGCAGTGAGGGGCAGCTCCCCCCGGAAAAGCCCGGGCTGGACGGTGTCCAGCGGCAGGAAGGTGGCCCGGCCGGCGTTCCGGCTGCGGAGGAGGGCGATGGCGGCCTTGGCGGCGGCCTCGTCCTCCACCACGATGTTCTGCATGGCGGCCCCCAGG
>CAZEIG010000063.1:0-3428 GCA_964511805.1 uncultured Faecalibacterium sp. | reverse complement strand
GCCGGCCTCCACCGTCAGGATGGAGGACACCGGCCCGATGATCCCCCGCAGCCGGCCCCCGGCCGCGGCCTGCATCACCGTTTTGACCGACTGCTGGTAGCCCTCCATATTCTTTTCCAGCTCCCGCAGGACCGACAGCCGCTGGGCCGCGGCGTCCTTCTGGCGGGACAGTTCCCGTTCGGCCGCCTCGGCGGCGGCCTGGGCCTTTTTGCGGCTGTTCAGCTTGAGGGTCAGCCCGGCGCGGACGTTGGCCATCTGCTTTTCACTGCCGGCCAGCATGGCAAGGTATTTGCCGGTATCGGCCAGATTTTCTTTCAGCTCGGCCAGGCGGCTCTGCTCCGCTTCGGCGGCGGCTTTGGCCTCCGGCAGGCGGTCCCGGGCCGAGGCGGCGGCCGCCCTGGCAGCGGCTTCGTCCACCCTGGCGGCGGTCTCCTGGGCGGTGGCCTCTGCAAGGCGGGCCCGCAGTTCCTCCTGCTTGGCGCTGGCCGCGTCGGTGCTGCTCTGCAGCCGGGTCAGCTCTTCTTCCAGTTTCCGGATCTCCTCCGCCAGGGCGGCGGCAGCCTTTTCCATCCCGGCGGCGGCCTGACGCTGGCGCGCCAGCTCGGCGGCGGCAGCCTCCTGGTCGGTCTGCCCCTGGACCAGCTCCCGGCGGAGATTCTCGGCGCTCTGGCGGCTGTGGGCGCGGTCGTTCTCCAGCACGGCGATCCGGCTGTCGCTGCCGCTGATCTGTTCGGTGATACCGCGGATATCCCCATTCAGGCGCTCGATCTCAACGGTGAGACGCTGTGCCTGCATACGGATCTCCTCAGCCTCCCGCTGGGCGTCCTTGTCCTTTTTGTCGCAGCTTTCGTAGTCGGCCTGGGCGGTCTCGCAGTCCCGCTGCAGCTGCTGCAGCGCCTGGCGGGCCGCCCGGATGCTCTCGACCCAGAGGGTCACTTCCAGGCTCTTCCGGCGGGCGGCCAGCTCCAGGTAGGTTTTTGCCTTCCCGGCCTCTTTTTCAAGAGGGTCCACCCGGCTTTCCAGCTCGGCCAGGATGTCCCGCAGGCGCTCGAGGTTGGCGGCAGCAGCAGCCAGCCGGTGCTCGGCCTCGGTGCGGCGGTAGCGGTACTTGGCGATGCCGCAGGCCTCTTCGAAGATCTCCCGGCGCTCGCTGCCTTTGGCGGCGACGATCTCGGCGATCCGGCCCTGGCCGATGATGGAATAGCCGTCCCGGCCGATGCCGGTGTCCAGCAGCAGCTCGTAGATGTCCTTCAGCCGGCAGGCCTGTCCATTGATGGTGTACTCGCTGTCGCCGGCACGGTAGTATTTCCGCCCGATGGTCACTTCATCGGCCGCAAGGTCGAGGGCGTGGTCGCTGTTGTCCAGCGTCAGCCGGACCGAGGCGTAGCCCATCAGCCCCCGCCGGGCCGCGCCCCCGAAGATAACGTCCTCCATCTTGCCGGCGCTGCGCAATTGGCGGCTGCTGGTCTCCCCCAGCACCCAGCGGATGGCGTCGGACAGGTTGCTCTTGCCGGAGCCGTTGGGTCCCACCACCCCGGTGATCCCCCTGTCAAAGGTGATCTTGACCTTGTCCGGAAAGCTCTTGAACCCCTGTATCTCCAGCTCTTTCAATACCATGCGTTACTTTTCCTTGATGACGCCCAGCAGCTTGAGCGCCTCCCGGGCGGCGTGCTGCTCGGCGGCCTTCTTGCTCTTCCCCTCGCCCCGGGCCACGCAGTCCGAGTTGAACCGGACCGCCACCACAAAGTACTTGTCGTGGTCGGGACCGGTCTCCTTTTCCACCACATAGCTCAGACGCTCTTCGGGGTTCTGCTGGACGATCTCCTGCAGGCGGGTCTTGTAGTCGGCCTCGGCGTGCTTGCCCTCGGTGATGAAGGGGAGGATGAACTTCCGGGCTACCTCCATCCCGCCGTCCAGGTAGAGGGCTGCGATCAGCGCCTCAAAGGCGTCCGAGACGACGCTGGGCCGCTCCCGGCCGCCGCAGCGCTCCTCCCCCTTGCCCAGCCGGAGGTACTCGCCCAGGTGGATCTCCTGTGCGAACTGGAACAGGGCCCCGTCGCTGACCAGGCTGGACCGGATGCGGGTCAAGTCGCCCTCGGGCCGGTCGGCGCAGGCGTGGAAGAGGTAGTCGGCCGAGACGATCTGCAGCACGCTGTCCCCCAGGAATTCCAGCCGCTCGTTGTGGTCCACGGGGGTGCGGCTCTCGTTGGCGTAGCTGGTGTGAGTCAGGGACGTCATCAGCAGGCCGGGGTCCTTGAAGGTATAGCCGATGATTTTTTCAAGCGGATGCGCCATGGGCTGCGCCCTCCTTTCCCATCAATCTTCCTTTTCCGCTGCCTGGGTGGCGGCGTTGGCAGCGGCCACCTCGTCCAGGGCGGCCTGCATGGTGCCGCACAGGTCGTTCTCGACGCAGATCTTGGCCTGGCGGATGGCGTTCTTGACCCCCTTGGCCTTGGAAGAGCCGTGGGCCTTGATGACCAGCTGGCGTGCGCCAAGGAAGGGCGCGCCGCCGTACTCTTCGCTGTCCATCTGCTTGCGCAGGCCAGCGATGTTCCCCTTGAGCAGCAGGTAGGCGATCTTGGTGGTGATGCCCGACAGGAACATCTCCTTGATCATCCCCATGATCATCTTGGCCACGCCCTCGGTCAGCTTGAGGACGACGTTGCCGGTGAAGCCGTCGCAGACCACCACGTCCACATTGCCGGAGGGAACGTCCCGGGGCTCGACGTTCCCCACAAAGCGGATGCCCGGGGTGGTCTTGAGCTTCTGGTGGGCCTCACGGAGCAGGGGGGTGCCCTTGGACTCCTCGGCGCCGTTGTTGACCAGGGCCACCGAGGGGTCCTTCCGGCCTTCGACCCGCCGCATATAGCAGCTGCCCATGACCGCGAAGGCTTCCAGCATATCCACCCGGCACTCGACGTTGGCGCCGGCGTCCAGCAGCAGGTAGGCCCCCTTCTGGGCGGGGACCATGGTGGCCAGGGCGGGGCGCTTGACCCCCCGCAGGGTGCGGACGATCAGGCTGGTGCCCACATGGAGGGCGCCGGTGCTGCCCGCCGAGACAAAGGCGTCGCCCTTGCCCTCCTTGAGCATATTCAGGCCCACCACGATGGAAGAGTCCTTCTTCTGGCGGACGGCCCGGGCGGGCTCGTCGCACATCTCGATGTTCTCGGTGCAGTTGACCAGCTCGATGCCGTCCAGGGAGATGTTGTTCTCCGAGGCGGTCTTGCGGATCAGGGCCTCGTCGCCAAGGCCGATGATCGAGACGCCATATTCTTTGACGGCCTGCGCGGCCCCGTCCAGCGGCGCCAGCGGGGCGTTGTCGCCGCCCATCAGATCCAGAATGATTTTCATAACAGATTCCTTTCCGCCAGCTCAGCCGGCATTGTCTTGTGCATCCACCCAGTTCTGAAAGCTGGCCACCGCCCGCT
>CAZEIG010000062.1:0-9750 GCA_964511805.1 uncultured Faecalibacterium sp. | reverse complement strand
CGAAGACCGACCCGTACCCGCTGACCGACAGCAGGTTGGCGAGGGTGAGGTGACCCTCCCCGTCGGTCAGGGCATAGTAACAGACGATCAGCAGCGGGATGACGGTGAAGAGGGCCATCCAGACCAGATAGGGCGCGGCAAGCCGCTTGTCATACACTTTCATTCCACATCACCCCTCCGTCCGCGCCATGATATGGATCTCGTTGGGGCCGATCCGCATCCCGATCCGCTCGCCGGGGGTGCAGGCGCGGGTGGAATGGATCAGCCACTCCCGGCCGCCGCAGTCGACGTGCATCTCAAAGTGGACCCCCTTGAAGATGACCTCGTTCACCACGCCGGTCAGCTGGCCCTCCACCGGGGAGACCACCTCGATGTCCTCGGGGCGTATGACCACCTGGACGCTCTGCTCCGGCTTGAAGCCCCGGTCGACGCAGGGGAAGGCCACCCCCGCGAAGGAGACCAGGAAGTCCCAGTGCATCACCCCGTCGACGATGTTCGAGTCGCCGATGAAATCGGCTACAAAGGCGTTCTTGGGTTTGTTGTAGATCTCCTCGGGGGTGCCCACCTGCTGGATGACCCCGCCGTTCATGACGACGACGATGTCCGACATGGTCAGGGCCTCCTCCTGGTCATGGGTGACGTAGACGAAGGTGATGTTCATCTCCCGCTGCAGCCGCTTAAGCTCGAGCTGCATCTCCTTGCGGAGCTTGAGGTCAAGGGCGCCCAGCGGCTCGTCCAGCAAAAGGATCTCAGGCTCGTTGACAAGGCTGCGGGCGATGGCCACCCGCTGCTGCTGGCCGCCCGACATCTGGGCGATGCTCCGCCGCTCAAAGCCCTGCAGGCCCACCACTTCCAGCATATTCCGCACCTTGGCGCGGATGGTATCCTCGTCCAGCCGCTTGAGCCGAAGGCCGAAGGCCACGTTCTCAAAGACGTTCAGATGCGGAAGAGGGCGTATTTCTGGAACACCGTATTGACCGGCCGCCGGTAGGGCGGCACCCCGGTGATGTCCTTGCCGTGGAGGCAGACCGTGCCGGCGTTCGGCTCGAGAAAACCGGCGATCAGCCGGAGAGTGGTGGTCTTGCCGCAGCCCGAAGCCCCCAGCAGCGTCACAAATTCCTTGTCGTGGATGTCCAGATTCAGCCCGTTCAGGATCCGCTGACCGTCAAAGTCGACGACGATGTCCCGCAGGGAAACGATTACAGAATTGTTCATCTTTCAAATGAGTCCTCCCCCTAGCTATAAGTATGGGCAGACCGCGGCGGGCGGCCGCCGTCTGTATATACGGGTCTATCTTAAACAATCCGACAGGAAATGTCAATTCACTTCGTAAACTTTCTAGGGCGTCCGCTTGCGCGCCCTGCTTCAGGGGGAACCCATTTCTGCCCAAATACGCGGGTCGGAAAATTTTTCCCCCTGGTATATCCTCTTGCGCTTAGCCGGTTTTCGCGGCAGCAGAAAGCTGGGCGCAGACCTTCAAAAAAGTCGCGCCCGGCGTTGGACCGGTCTTTATTCTGCTTCTGTTTTCAGTTCGTCCCCAGTCAGGGCGAAGGCGTCGAGGACAGAGCCGTCCACCGTGTAGACCGAGCTGTCCCCCTCCACCATCATATAGTAGCCGTCGGCGCCGATGGCGTAGTAGAGGGTGTAGTCCGACGTCCCGTCCGAGGCGGCGACGGTGACCAGCGGCGCGTCAAAGCCGTAGGCCGCCGGGTCGGCGCCGGTGATCTGCCCCGACACATAGCCCCCCAGGGCCGACAGGATGTCGTTGATGGCCTCCTCGTCCAGGGCCGTGCCGGTATCACCGGCCAGACGCCAGACGGTGGTGTACCCGGCGGCGCTGTCCGACTCACTGCTGGCGGCGTCCGTGTCCGTCTCCGACGCCACCGAGACGGTCCGGAGGCTGACGGTGAAGGCGTCCGCACCGGTGCCGTAGCTGTAGGTGATCTCTTCCAGGCTGCTGGCGGTGATCCCCGCCGGGTTGAAGGCGCCGAAGAGGTCAGCCTTCCCGTACTCAAAGCTCCCCACCCGGGAGGAGGACGCGGTATAGACCGCATCGTCCCCCGTCTTCCGGAGGTAGATGTCCCCGGTGATGGGGTTGGTGTCCCCAAAGGTGAAGGTATTGGTTTCGCCCGCCGCCGTCACCGAGACAGTGACCAGGGGGACGTCCAGGCCGTAGTCTTCCCCCGCCTCCGCGGTCAGGGCCCGCTTGGCCCGCAGGTCGGCCAGGGCGGTGGCCATGGTGTTGCAGCGGGTCTGGTCCAGGTGGTAGTCCGGGTCGTCGGCCAGGGTCCAGCTGCTGCCGTCGTAGTCGAGGGTGATGGTCTCCCCCTGCCAGGTGTATTCGATCCTTGTCAGGTCCTCCACCGCAAAGCTGGAGAGGACAATGGTGCCCGCCTCGGCGGCGCTGGCGGCCTCTTCGGCGCGGCGGTTGGCGGCGTTCAGGAGGGCCAGGGTCGCGCCGGCCAGGGCCAGCAGAACCACCAGAAGGAGGAGGGTGCGCTGTTTTGCTTTCATCCGGCCACCTCCCTCAGCGACGGCGGCGGCGGATGGTGACCACAGCGCCGCTGACCAGCAGGACCGCCGGCAGGACGATCAGGAATACCATCCCTACCGCCGCGGCCGTCCTCGCCGGGATGGTGAGCTGATCGGCCTCCAGCGCCTTGGACTCAATCAGGATGTCGCTGGACTGTCCCGTCAGGGAGGCCGCGCAGCCCACCAGGAAATCACAGTTGCCAGGCACACTCAGATAGTTTACCTCGTTGTCCATGCGCGAGCTGCCGATCCAGATAACTTCGGCTCCGGTGTCCTCGTTCAGGGCGTAGACCGCCAGGCTGAAGGGGCCGTCAATGTCCCCTTCCTCCTTCTCGGTGGTGGTCATCTCATAGCCTGCCGTCTTGCTGTAGGCCAGGGAGGAGGTGTTCAGCAGCGGCCCGGCCACCACCCCGTCGGTCCCGGTGATCTGAATCCCCTGGGCCATCTGGAGCAGAACGTAGGCGCCGGTGTCCAGCCCGTCCAGGGCGGTGCTCTCGGTGGTCTGGGCGTAGTCGGGCAGGAGATAATAGCTGTAGCCGTAGAGGCAGTGGTTGGCGTCCCCTTCCACCACCAGCCCCTCCACTCGAGCCAGGCCGAACGCTTCCATCAGGGCGTCGAGGTTGGGGGTGTCATAGTAGGCGTCGGTGGTCAGCATCAGCTTGCCGCCCCCCGCCAGGTATTCCTCCAGCAGGACCACCTCGTCCACCACCCCCTCCGGGCCGGTCAGGTCGATGGCGGGGCAGTTGATGATGAGAAGCTCGCAGTCCTCGGGGATAGCGCTGCTGAGGAGGTTCAGTTCATTCGCCTCGATGTTCTGGGCCTCCAGGGCATCCAACAGGGTATCGGTCAGGGCCAGCTCGCCGTGGTTGGTGGTGTAGTAGGCCTGACTGGCCTCCCCGCTGGTCAGCCGGTAGATGGCCGAAGTGATCTGGTTCTCCCCATCGAAGGTGACGCTGTAGCTACCGGTGTAATAGTAGTCGGAGTAATCGTAGAGGTAGAGGCCGGCGGCATCCAGGACGGTGCTCCGCTCCCCGGTGTCCAGGATGAGGCTGCCCGAGGAGACGTTCTCGGCCCCGTACTGGGCCGCAAAGGTGGGATAGACGGCCGGGTCCCTCTGCTCCCAGCGGATGTGGCTGCCGGCAGCGGCGTACTGGTCCAGCAGCCGGGTGATGATGGCGTCCTCATAGCCGGTCTCGCAGAGGTAGTAGATGGTCACGTCCTGGTCGAGGGCGGCGGCCACCTGGGCGGAGGTGTCCCCCAGGGTGTAGAGGCCCGCCTCGGAGAGGTCGAATTCGGTGTAGCTGACCGGAATGGCCCGCACCACCAGGTTGAGCAGGACCACCAGGGCGGTGGCCGCCGCCAGGATGGCGGTGGAGTAGATCCCGTTCCGGAAGACCCGGCCCCCGTCCGCCGGGGCGGCCAGCAGCCGGGCCAGGCGGCCTTTTTCGGGGGGCGGCTCAGTATTCTTTTTCTTCTTGAACATTTGTCGCACCTCCTCTCAGTTCCAGCGGCGCTTTTCCAGCCCCTGCGCCGCAAAGAAGAGGAACAGCCAGGCCACGCTGAGATAATAGACCAGCGCCGGGATGGAAAAACTGCTGTTGACAAAATCCTCAAAGGGCATAAAGAGGCAGAGCGCCCCCAGCACCGCGCTGAATGCCTCGGTCAGCCAGGCGCTCCGCACCGCGAAGAGGGCGGCGATGCCCGCCGCCAGCCCCGCAAAGAGGAAGCAGCCCAGCGTCAGGCTGCGGCTGCGCAGCCCGGCCGCCACCGACGCCGCTGCCGCCAGGGCGGTAAAGACCACCAGGGCGGCGGCGCTGCCCGCACTGAACATACTGCGGAGGCTTGGCATCAGGTAGGCCATCAGCAGCGCCCCGAAGCCCAGCACCGCTGCGATGATCTGGTTCTCGGTCAGGCCCGAGATCCACTCGCAGAGGGCGATGACCGCGCACCCCAGCAGAAAGTAGCAGAGCAGCCCCGCAAAGTTGGCGGCCAGGGCGGTGTTGGTCGAGCCGAGGGCCCGCAGCACCAGAATCATTACCCCATCCGCCAGGCAGGGCAGGGCAAAGATGGCGCACATTGAGAAAAACTTGCCCAGCACGACCCCCCAGACCGACACCGGGCTGGTCAAAAGGAGCTGGTCGGTGCGGCTGTGCCGCTCCTCCGCGATGCTCCGCATGGCCAGCACCGGGATGTAGAGCAACAGGACAAAGACGGTCCGGTAGAGGGTGTAATAGCTGAAGTCGGTCAGGCCGTAGCCCAGATTCAGGACCAGGAAGTAGAGGGCCGACGCCGCAATCAGGAAAGCCGTCAGCAGCCAGCCCATCATCCCGGAAAAGCTGCTCCGGAATTCACGCTTGAAAATGGCAGTCATCTTATTCCTCCTCCCATGCTTCGGGCCGCAGTCCGCCGGGTTGTGGGCTCGTCGGTCTCGGTCAGCTCCAGAAAGACCTCTTCCAGGCTCTTGGTCTCGGCCGAGAGGGAGAGGACGGCGCAGCCCGCCGCGGCCAGCGCCTGGGAGACGTCGGCCCGCAGGTCCTGTCCGGCGGCGCTGGCGACGGTGAAGGCGACCTCGCCGTTTTCTTCCTTTTCCACCTCCACCGACTTGACCCCCGGCAGCCCCTGCACCGCTGCCAGGACGGCCTGCCGGCCGCCCAGGGCGCTGGCGTGGAGGACGCCGTGGGCGCTGAGCTTCTCGCTCAGTTCGGCGGGGGTGCCTACCGCCGCAAGCTGCCCGTGGGAGAGGATCAGCACCCGGGTGCAGACGGCCTGCACCTCGCTGAGGATGTGGCTGGAGAGGATGACGGTGTGCCCCTGCCCCAGCTCCCGGATGAGGCGGCGGATCTCGATGACCTGGGCCGGGTCCAGCCCGACGGTGGGCTCATCCAGAATGATGACCTTGGGCCGGCCCAGCAGGGCCTGGGCGATCCCCACCCGCTGGCGGTAGCCCTTGGACAGGCTGCGGATCAGCCGGGGCATCACCTCTTCCAGGCCGGTGCGGCGGGCAGCCTTCTGCACATGGGCGGCCCGCTCGGCCCGGGGAACCTTCTTCAGCTCGGCCACAAAGGCAAGGTATTCCGCCACCGTCATCTCGGGGTAGAGAGGCGGCTGCTCGGGCAGGTAGCCCACGCAGGCCTTGGCCGCGTCGGCCTCCTCGGGCAGGGGGTGGCCGTCGATGGTCACGGTGCCGCTGGTGGCCGACAGGTAGCCGGCCAGGATATTCATAATGGTGGACTTGCCGGCGCCATTGGGACCCAGCAGGCCATAGATCTGCCCGTCCTCCACCGTGAAGGACAGGTCCCGCACGGCCGGCCGGCCGCCGTATTCCTTGGTAAGATGCGAAACTTCGATCAATGCAAAACCGCTCCTTCCCGCTGGCTGCATTCCAAAAAAGCAGACAGCTTTTATCCTGAGAAGTGTAGGGCAGAAATGTGTTCAAATTGAGGCAGAGCGGTGTAAAATTTGGAATAGCTCCTCCGCTCCCCAAAACACAAAAAAGCTCCGTTTCCCAAACAGGAAAACGGAGCGTAAACAGCAGCAAAATTACTTGCGGCCAAAGCGACGGTTGAAACGATCAACACGTCCGCCAGTATCGACCAGCTTCTGCTTGCCAGTATAGAACGGATGGCACTTGGAGCAGACTTCCACGTGGATTTCGGGCTTGGTGGACCGGGTCTTGATCACATTGCCGCACGCGCAGGCGATGGTGCAGTCAACGTAGTTGGGATGGATACCCTGTTTCATACTTTTCACCTCATTTCTGGTTCTGACAAATTGGGGCCATATTCAATGTATGTGCCCATCACAACCTTCAATTTCGGCTACCCCGTCGAGCGGCCTTGGAAACGATTGCTGTAATATTATAGCACGTTTTTTTCAAAATGCAATAGGAAAACGCGGAAATTCAGTTCGGGAACGCCAAAACGCAGGGCAGCCCCCGGGATGGGCCTGCCCCGCCGTTTTAAGCAGCGTGCCGCTTGCGCGGCCCGCTTTAGGGGGAACCTATTTCGGCCTGCTGCGCAGGTCAGAAATTCCTTCCCTCTAATATCCCCCTGGGGACAAAATTTGTCGCTGACCCGCGCATTCGGCCTTGCAGGCCTCGCACACTCTCAGCTCCAAATTTCCCTGGAGGTGTCCCGCCTGTACGCGCATGTCGTCCGGGCGGGACAATTTTGACAGTCTGCGTTCAGAGAGGACGGAATGTTTCGTTTCAGCCCTGGGCCACCATACGGATCAGAGCCGCGCCGTTGGACATGTCCACGTCAAAGTAAGCGATGCCGTTACGGATCGAAACGCCGATCTGGCTCTGGGTGCCGTCGGCGTTGACCAGGTAGAGGTCATAGCCTTCGACGTTGGATTCGGGCATTTCGATACTGGCGGCGACGTTCTCCATCGCGCCGCTGCCGCTGTAGCAGGCCACCGTCATCACCTTTTCGCCGTTGTCCAGCTTGCCGGTGCGGACCCGCACCCCGCCGAAGTTGGAGACGACGTCGCTGACCCTGCTGAGGGTGCTCTTGCCGTCCACCTTGCCGCAGTAGGCGCAGATGACGTACTCGTCGGTGTGGCCGGCCCGCTCGAAGCGGGCGACGATCTCGCTCCGTTCATAGCCTTTGCAGGCGTCGGTCTGGTGGCCGACGACGGCGGCAGTGGTGGCATTGTCGACAGCCGTCGCGGCAAAGCCAGAAACGGCGCCGCCCACCAGGACGCAAGCGGACAGACTGAGCATGGCAAGGGTCTTCATATGGTTTTCATATGTTCTGCCTTTCTCCCGTAAATCAGGGATCTGAATTTCCGCAAACAAATCAACGCATAAAGGATTCCTCGATGCCCGTTTGGATCTCGGCCGCAGGCATCCCCCCTTTCAATGGAATATCATCAGATGGCGCTCAATCCTTCCGGACAGCCACCAGCACACGGATCTTGTTGCCGGCGGCGCAGCCAAGACTGTCGTACCAGCCCACCAGGTAATAGTCCTCGGTGTTGACCTGGGCCAAGGTGGTGGCGTAGTACTGACCGCCGTACCACAGGTAGACCTGCATATTGTCGGCCGTCTCATAGCGGGTGTTGCCGCTCATCACCGAGGCCGCCCCCAACCGGTCCACCATGACCGGCAGCAGCTGGACCATCGACTTGATGCTGCCCGAAGGGCTGCGGCTGACTGCGATGCCGCCCGCCAGCACCGGGTACTTGACCGAGGTCTGTAAGGTGGTGTTCTCGCCGTCGATGTAGCAGCTGTAGCTTGCCCCGTTGCCGAACCAGCCGAGGATGGTGCTCAGTGCGCCGCTGGTGTTGTCCGAGGCGGCACGCAGCAGATAGCTGGCGATGGTGCTGGGGCTGCTGGTGATACTCTCCCACAGGGTGCTGCCGATGCTGCCGTCGATGATCCCCCAGAGGATCTCACTGGTGCTGGGCAGCAGGTCGTCCATCATGGCTTCGATGGTGACGCTGTCGGAGGAAGAAGAGGTATCGGTCACGGTGTTGACCAGGTTACGCACATCATCCAAAACGCCGTATGTCCACAGGTCGCCGGTGACGTTGTTGAGGATCAGCCGGTCGATCTCGCCCTTTTCATTGGTGGTGTAGTAGCGCACGTCGCTGCTGCTGAGGGTCACCCCCGATAGTCGGCTGGGGCTAACAGCCCCAGCCACACCCTCCGACGTTGTATCCAGGATCTCGACATCGTCCGCCAGGGCCAGATCGCCCAGGGCCGTGCCGTTCTCGTTGAAGGTGCCGCTGACAGACAGGGTGTCGAGGGCGGTGACGTTCTCACCGCTGCCGTCCACCGTGATCTCCACCAGCCAGCCGGTGGGGAAGTTCAGGCTTTTGTCGACGTTGACCGTCCGGGTCACCCCGTCGGTGCAGGCCACCGCGACGCTCTGCAGCACGTCGGCGCCGTCGGTCTCGGTCAGGCTGCGGACCGAGTTCTGAACCACACCGTAAAAGACGGCGTCGGCCTCTTCGCCGGTCAGGACGCGGACCACCTCATTGTTCATTCCCAGCAGCAGGGTGACCACCTGGCCCACGCCGCCGCCATTGAGGGAAGAGAGCTGGGCCGCCGCCGAGGAGGAGCCGATGGTGTACTCGGTGCCGGCCACCGTCACCGAGGTGGGGGCGCTGGCCGAGGGGGAGACCGCCGTGATCCGGCCCGCCGCCCGGCGGGAGTAAATCCAGACCGTCCGGGCGTTGGCGTTGTAGTAGTAGACATCATAGGCCTTCAGTTCGGCCGAATTAGTGACCTCGTCGTTCCGGTAGACGGCGGTGGGGGTGAAGGGAAGCTGGTCGCCGCCGCTGGCCACAAAGGGCCCGGCCACGTTGTCCAGCAGGACCGAGGAGACGTCCACCTGGCCGTCGGTGACGGTGAAGCCCAGGGCGGCGCCGTAGACGCTGCCGTCGGCGTTCTGGGCGGTGAGGGCGTTGTAGAGGAGGACCGCGCCCTCCTCAATGGTCAGCGCCTGGCCCTGCTGTGCGGCGACACCCTCCCGCAGGCCGAGGGTGCTGGCCTGGTTGAGCTGGGCCACCGGGAAGCTGCCGCTCAGGGTGGTGACGTCATAGCCCAGCAGGTTAAGGACGGCCGAGCAAGCCTCCTCCAGGGTGACGGAGTTATCCGGACGGAAGGAGCCATCGCTGTAGCCGGTCATCCAGCCCTGCTGGACGGCGATCCGGATGTAGGGCGCCTGGGCCGCGTTCCCGTCCACGTCGGTGAATAGGGTGCCGGTGCTGCCCTGGGCGTCCACCGCACTGCGGTAGGCCGAGAAGGAGACCAGCAGCTGTGCAAGCTGGCCGCGGGTGAGGGCGGCGGAGGCGGAGGCAGCCTGTTCGGAGGTCAGACCGCCCAGCATCACCGCAGCCTGCACGGCTGTGTTGCCGCCGCTGGCGGAGGCCGGCATGAACAGCATCGAGCAGAGGATGCCGGCGGCCAGCAAAATTGCAAGGAACCGTTTTTTCATCTTGATATTTCCTCCCTGTTTCTTAGTCGTAGCGCAGCGCTTCGATGGGGTTGAGCCGGGCTGCACGTTTGGCGGGCAGGTAGCCGAAGAGGACGCCGATGCCCACCGAGATGCCGAAGGACACCGCTACCGAACCTACGGAGGGCGCGACGGTCAGCTCCATATCGCTCATGACGACAGCCAGGATCTGAGTGGCGACGGCCGAGACGCCGTAGCCGAGCAGGATGCCGATGACGCCGCCCAGGGCGGAGGTCATGGCTGCCTCGGCGACGAA
>CAZEIG010000061.1:0-9864 GCA_964511805.1 uncultured Faecalibacterium sp. | reverse complement strand
CTGTGGTTGCCCATCTCGCGGGAGCCGTAGTCCATGTAGAGGACGGTGCCGGGGCGGATCCGGGCCCGGGCCACCAGGGCGTTGAGCTTTTCGGGCGAGACCCAGATGGAGGGCGACAGGGCCGCCGCCCGGCCATAGACGTCGTTGTGGCGGAAGAGGGCGTAAAGGCTCATCAGCCCGCCCATCGAGCTGCCGGCGATGAAGGTGTGCTCCCGGTCAGGCAGGGTGCGGACATGGCTGTCCACAAAGGGCTTGAACTGACGGATGAACCAGTTCATCGTCTCGTCCCCCCGGCCGTCGAAGTGGCCAAACTGGGGGTCGTCGAAGCGATAGGGGGAGTACTCTACCAGACGCTCGTTGTTGGCGCCGGTGTTGCACTGGAGGGCGGCCACGATGAGGGGTACGCCGTTCTCATCCAGGAACTTTTCCAGCCCCCAGCTCTTGCCGTAGGTAGCGTCCTGGTCCCAAAAGACATTCTGCCCGTCGAACATATAGAGGACCGGATAGCGGCGCTCAGGCTCGTTATCGTAGCCGGCGGGCAGGTAGAGATATGCGTCCCGGGATTCCTCGCCGCCCACGGCAGGGTAGGGGACGCTCCATTTTCTGACCATAGGTTCATTCCCTCTCAAAAATGCAGGGCCGGAAGGGGCGGGCACAGTCCCGCCCGGGCGTCACAGCTGATTCATTACACTAAAGCTTATCACGGCAAAGCAAAAAAGTAAAGGGGTTTCGGCCCTTTCGCCAAAAAACCCCCGTCCGTAGCGGGGGCGAGGGTTGGTTCAAAAGGGGAAAGCGGCTCAGTAGACCTTCTCCACTGGGACGATCCAGCCCTTGGTGTCGGGCAGGCGGCCCCACTGCATACCGGTCATGGTGTCGTAGAGCTTCTGGGTGACGGGGCCGATCTTGCCGTCGCCGATGTAGGCGTGCTCGCCCTTCCAGACCAGCTCCTTGACGGGGGAGACGACGGCGGCGGTGCCGGTGCCGAAGACCTCCTCCAGCTTGCCCTCCCGGGCGGCGGCCATGACGTCGGCGATGGCCAGCTTGCCCTCGATGACCTCATAGCCCCAGTCCCGGCACAGCTCGATGACGCTGCGGCGGGTGACGCCGGGCAGCACGGTGCCCACGCAGGCGGCCGTGTAGAGCTTGCCGTCGATCTTGAAGAAGATGTTCATGGCGCCCACTTCTTCCACATACTTTTTCTCCACGCCGTCCAGCCAGAGCACCTGGGCATAGCCCTGCTCCTCGGCCAGCTCGCCGGCCTTGATGGAGGCGGCGTAGTTGCCGCCGCACTTGGTAAAGCCGGTCAGGCCGGGGGCGGCGCGGATGTAGTCGTCCTCGACGTAGATCCGCACCGGATTGATCCCCTCGGCATAGTAGGCGCCGGAAGGGGAGCAGATGATGCAGAAGGTATAATGGCGGGAAGCATGAACCCCCAGCCCCACGTCGGTGGCGAAGGCGAAGGGGCGGATGTACAGGGAAGCGCCGTCGCTGTGGGGGACCCAGTCGCGGTCCACGTCCACGATAGCCTTGACGGCCTGGATATAGTCGTCCACCGGGATGGTGGGGATGCACAGACGGTCGGCCGAGTCCTGCATCCGCTTGGCGTTGCAGTCGGGCCGGAAGAGCTGAACGGCGCCGTCGGCGGTACGGTAGGCCTTCATCCCTTCAAAGATTTCCTGTGCGTAATGGAGGACGGCGGTGGCGGGATCGATTTTGAAGGGGCTGTAGGGCACGATGCGGGCGTCGTGCCAGCCCTCGCCGGCGGTGTAATCCATCACGAACATATGGTCGGTGAAAATTTGGCCGAAGCCGAGCTTGGACTCGTCTTTCGGTTTCTGTTTGGGCGCAGTGGTGCGGGTGATCTTGATATCCAACATGATGTTCCCTCTTTCCTCATCTTGTGCGAAAGCTGTAAAGGCGCCCTGCCCCCGCTTTCGCCAAACCTATTTCCTATTATAGCCTATTATAATAAGAAGTGAAAATTTTACAAGAGGGGCGGCAAATATTTTCATCTTTTTTGGATGTAAGTTGCATGGTACTGTGCTATAATAAAATACAGCCGGAAATAATAGACAGAGGACGGCGAAACGGATAGAGGGAGAGAAATTACATATGGTAAAAAGCGTTCTGTTTGACATGGACGGCCTGATGTTCGACACAGAGCCGATCTGGAGCGAGGCCTGGCCGCCGGCGCTGGCGGCGTTTGGGCTGGCATACAGTTATGGGATGGACCAGGAGGCCCGCGGCGCCGGCCGCGCCCAGATGTGCAGCATCCTGCGCAGGCACTACGGGCCGGACTGCCCGGCTGAGGCCATCGTCGAGCGGTTCTATGAGATCGCAGAGGAAAAGCTGCGGGCCCCCGTGCCCAAAAAGCCGGGCCTGGACGAGCTGCTGGCCTGGCTGCAGGGGCAGGGAATCCCGATGGCGGTGGTCTCCTCTAGTTCCGAGGCCCTCATCCGAAACCACCTGAAGAACGGCGGCGTCGAGGGATACTTCCGGGCGATCGTCTCGGGGGAGATGGTCAGCCGTTCCAAGCCGGACCCTGAGGGCTTTCTGCGGGGGGCGGCGGCGCTGGGGGCAGCCCCGGCCGACTGCCTTGTGCTGGAGGACAGCCACAACGGGATACGGGCCGGCGCGGCCGGCGGCTTTGTCACCGTGATGGTGCCCGACCTGCTGCCCGATACCGACGAGATGCGCCGCCTCTACACCATGAAGTGCAGCAGTTTGGATGAAGTGCTGGAAAAGCTGAAGGCAGGGGAATTGTAACAGATATGAGCAAGATCAAAGCTGCTTTTTTTGACATCGACGGCACCCTGCTGAGCTTTGCCACCAAGCGGGTGCCGGCTTCGACGGTGCGGGCGCTGGAGCAGATGCGGGCCGCCGGCATCCGGCTGTTCATCGCCAGTGGGCGGCTGCCTCTCTACCTGGGGGCGCTGCGCCAGACGCTGCAGTTCCGCTTCGACGGCTATGTGCTGACCAACGGCCAGTGCTGCACCGACGCCGACGGCGTCCCCTTCTACGTCCGGGCCCTGCCGGCGGGGTCGATGCCCGCCCTGCTGGCCTGGCTGGAGGCCCACCCCGAGGTGGTCTGCACCTTCTGTGAGGAGAACTACGTCTACGACAACCGCCGCAGTGCCGCGGTGGAGGCCCGCTGCAGGGAAGCAGGGCTGGGTGTGCCCGGCCATCCGCTGGAGGATCCGGCCCGCGCCCTGACCCACACCACCTACCAGCTCAACACCTATATGCCCCCTGAGATGGACGAGGGATTCACAGCGGCGGTGCCCGGCTTCAAGGCGGTGCGGTGGAATCCCCTCTTTGCCGACATCATCCCGGCCGACGGCGGCAAGCCGGAGGGGATGGCCCGGATGCTGGCCCGCTTCGGCCTGACCGCTGCGGAGGCCATCGCCTTTGGGGACGGAGGCAACGACATCGAGATGCTCCGCGCCGCCGGCATCGGGGTGGCGATGGGGAACGCGGCCCCCGCCGTCCAGGCCGCGGCCGACTACGTCACCGCATCGGTGGACGAGGACGGCATCTGGAAGGCCGCCTGCCACTTCGGGCTGGCCCATCCGTGATAGGGTTACAGACCGGACGGAGAAAATCGGGTATACTGATACCATCAGGCGGGGACAGGCCCCGCAGGACACCAACATCGATCTACGCCGCCCCTGCCGGGCGGCTGCAAACCTAAAACAAAGATAAAAAGGAGAGACTACCATGAAAGAGTTGAAGTTCTATGTCTGCAACCACTGCGGCAACCTGGTCGGGATGGTCAACAACTCGGGCGTGCCGATGATCTGCTGCGGCGAGCCGATGAAGGAGCTGGTCCCCAACACCGTCGAGGCCAGCGGCGAGAAACACAAGCCAGTGGTCACCGTTGAGGGCGGCACCGTCAACGTCATGGTAGGCTCGGTGGCCCATCCGATGCAGAAGGTCCATTCCATCCAGTGGATCGCCCTCCAGACCGAGCAGGGCGTCCAGCGCAAGCCCCTGGCCGTCGACGCCGAGCCCAAGGCCGTCTTTGCCCTGGCCGAGGGGGACAAGGCCGTCGCCGCCTACGCCTACTGCAACCTCCATCGCCTCTGGAAGACCGAACTGTAAGCCAGCCTGGTTCCTAATATCCCCTCTTTTAGACGAAATTTTCAATCGAACCACGCACTCGCTTGAAAATTTCCCTGTAGGTGTCCCGACCGTACACATATGTCGTCTGGTCGGGACATTTTGTTGTGGCGGAACGCAAAAAGACCCCGCCGCGGGGGCGGCGGGGCCAGAGGAATGAAAAATGAAGATGTCGGTTTTTTAAGCCTTGACGGTGCAGTAGCCGTCAGGGTTGTTTTTCTGCCAGTTCCAGCTGTCGGCGCACATCTCTTCGATGCCGTACTGGGCCACCCAGCCCAGCTCACGACTGGCCTTGGAGGGGTCGGCGTAGCACTCGGCGATGTCGCCGGGGCGGCGGGGTTCGATGACGTAGGGCAGCTTCTTGCCGCAGGCCTTCTCGAAAGCGTGGAGGACTTCCAGCACACTGTAGCCCTTGCCGGTGCCCAGGTTGCAGATGAAGAGGCCGCAGTTGGTCTCCAGCTTTTTGATGGCGCAGACATGGCCCCGGGCCAGGTCCACTACATGAATGTAGTCCCGCACGCCGGTGCCGTCGGGGGTGGGGTAGTCGTTGCCGAAGACATGAACTTTCTCCAGCTTGCCGACGGCCACCTTGGCGATGTAGGGCATCAGATTGTTGGGGATGCCGTTGGGGTCCTCGCCGATCAGGCCGGACTTGTGGGCGCCGATGGGGTTGAAGTACCGCAGCAGGGCGACATTCATGCTGGGGTCGGCCTTGCAGACGTCGGTGAGGATCCGCTCGGTAAAGACCTTGGTGGTGCCGTAGGGGTTGGTGGTGTTGCCGGTGGGGAAGTCCTCGGTGATGGGCACGCTGGCCGGGTCGCCGTAGACCGTTGCCGAAGAGCTGAACACGAAGTTGTGGCAGTTGTGCCGGCGCATGACGTCCAGAATGGTCAGGGTGCAGTTGAGGTTGTTGGTGTAGTATTCGATGGGCTTCTGGACGCTCTCGCCCACCGCCTTGTAGGCAGCGAACTGGATGACGGCGTCGATGTCGGGGCACTCGGTGAAGATCCGTTCCACCTGGGCCTTGTCGGTCACGTCCGCCTCATAGAAGCGGAAGTCCTTGCCGGTGATCTGCCGGACGCGGTCCAGCACGACGGGGCTGGAATTGTAGAAGTTGTCCGCCACCACGATGTCGTAGCCTGCGTCCAACAGCTCGATGCAGGTGTGGCTGCCGATGTAGCCGGCGCCGCCCGATACCAAAATTGCCATAACAAACCCTTCCTCTCAAACAGCATTGCGTTCTTCTCTGCCGGGGCCGGGGGCCGGCGCCGGTCTATCTAGAGGATACCGTATCTGCCGGCAGGAATCAAGGGGCAGGATGTGTATCTGTATGTATTTTTGTTGCGCATTTTGAGGTGCATCCATTTGTGGACGCGATTTTTAGGCGCGCCGGGATGAATAAATCTTGGCAAAATGCCGTCCGCCCGTCAAATCGCGCCGCACTGCTTGCCGGTGAAAAAGCGGAGGGTGTTGGACACCCGGAACACCTTGCCGGCCCGCAGGATGGTGGAGGGGAATTCGGGGTGGGAGGGGCTGCAGGGGAAGTGCTGGGTCTCCAGCGCGAAGCCTTCGTGTTTTTGCATGGGGTGCAGGCCCTTGCCGGGGCTGGGGCAGTCCTGCAGGAAGTTGCCGGTGTAGAGGTGGATGCCGGGCTGGGTGGTGTAGACCTTGAGGCTGATGTTGCTCTCGTCGCAGGTGGCCCAGGCGCAGATGCTCTGCCGGGCGCCGCCCCGGGCCCGGTCGATGACAAAGCAGTGGTCGTAGCCGCCGCCTACCATCCGGGTCTGGTCGCTGCCGGGGTCAAGGTCGCGGCCGATGGCCTTGCCTTTGGTAAAGTCCATCGGGGTGCCCGCCACCGGCAGGATGCGGCCGGTGGGGCAGGTGTCGGGGCGGCTCTCGAGGTAGTTGGAAGCGTAGAGCTTGAGCCGCTGACCCAGCACCGAGCCGCCGCCGTTCAGGTTGAAGTAGCTGTGGTTGGTCAGGTTAACGATGGTGTCGGCATCGGACGAGACGCGGTAGTCCATCCGGAAGGCGTTGTCCTCGGTGAGGGTGTAGCGGACGGCGATCTTCATATTTCCCGGGAAACCTTCCTCCCCGTCGGGGCTGTTGGCCTCCAGCAGGAGGGTGTCCCCGAAGGCTTTAGCGTCGTAGATCTTCCGGGCAAAACAACCGTGGAGATGGTTGGGGCCGTTGTTGGCCTCCAGCCGGTAGGTATTGCCGTTGAGGGTAAAGACGGCGTTCTCGATCCGGTTGGCGTACCGCCCCACGAAGGCGCCGCAGTAGGTGGCCTGGTCCTGCTCGTATTCCTGGATGGTGTCGTGGCCGAGCACGACGTCCACCGAGCCCCGCTTGGCCGGCACGATGATGTTCTTGATGATGGCGCCGTAGTTCAGCACGCTGACCGTCAGCCCGCCGGGGTTTGTGAGGATGTATTCGTTGACAGCCTCACCGCTGCGGGTGAAGCCAAAAAGCCTTGATTCGATCTTGGCCATGGGGTCTGCCTCCTTCCGCCGGCCTGCAAAGCGTTTTGTCAGACGTCTTTTTCTCTATCATTATATCATAATTTTCTGTGTTGCACAGGAAAATCTTTTGGCTTTTGCGTATAATTTTTTGAGCTTTCTTTGGTGATAATTACGGCCTGGCGGAGAGATGGGGATGGATCTGGTATGACAGTGCAAAAATTAGCTGTGAAATTTGTGCACTCTGTATGTTGCCGGGGAAGCAGAATTCTTTATAGGTTTGTGGTATACTAACTAGTATATAGGAGCAGTACCGCAAGGGAGGGGTGCAGATGGACGGAGCAAAGCCCTGCCGCGGCCTTGTTCTGGCGGGCGGGGGTGCGCGGGGCAGCTACCAGGTGGGGGTCTGGCGGGCGCTGGACGAGCTGGGCTGGAGCGCCGGTGTGGTCACTGGGACCAGCGTGGGCTGCCTGAACGGCGCCATGTACCTGCTGGGCTTCTACGAGACGGCCCGGGCCATGTGGCTGACCATCCACAGCGGCGACATCATGGAGCTGCCCGCCCCCGGCGCCGGCCTGGGCGAATGGGGGGAGACGGTCCGCCAGTTCGTGGCGGAGGGCGGGCTGGATGTCTCCCCGCTGGAAGGGATCGTCGACCGGGTGCTGGACGAGGAGGCTATGCGGGCCTCGCCGGTCCGGTTTGGACTGGTCACCGTCGAGCGGCGGGGCCTCCGCCCCTGTGAGCTGACCCTGGAGGAGATCCCGCAGGGCAGGCTGAAGGACTACTTGATGGCCTCGGCGGCCTTCTTCCCGGCCATGCAGGCCCGCACCATTGACGGGGTGGCCTATATGGACGGGGGCTACGCCGACAATATGCCGGCGGGGCTGGCGGCCCGGATGGGGGCCGAAGAGCTGGTCTGTGTCGATCTGGAGGGGCTGGGGGTCACTCGGCCCAACCGCACCGGCCTGCCTACCACCCGCATCCGGAGCCACTGGGAGCTGGGGGAGATCCTCCGTTTCGATCCGGACACCGCCGCCCGGAACATGGAGCTGGGGTATTACGACACCCTGCGGGCCTTCGGGCGGCTGCGGGGGGATGCCTATCCCATTGCCCTAGCTGGTAGCGCCGAGGCCGCCGGAGAGTTCCGGGGGCGGTTCGACCCGCTGCAGGAGGCGGTGCGGACCCGCTGGCCCGCCGCCCACATCCCGGCGGCTGTGACCCTGGCATTGGCGGGGCTGCAGGACAAGCCCCTGGCCCCGCTGGAGGCGGCCGCCGAGGCCGCCGGGGTGGACCCCGCACGGCTCTACACCGTCCAGTCGCTGGAAGAGGCCTTTCTGGCGGCCTGCGACGGGGAGAAGCTGGGGGCCTTTGACCCACTGTTTGACGGAACGGGAAACGGCGCACTGGCCGCCCGGGCGGCGCTGCTCCCTCGTGAATTTTTGCAGGCTCTTGTCCGCCGGGCGCTGACGGGGCCGATCCTGCCGGAGGTGATTGTATGAAGCGTTATCAGGGTATTTCGGTGTCGCCGGGTCTGGTGCTGGGGCAGGTCAGTCTGATCAACCTGACCAACCGGGACCGTACCTCCTTCAACCGCAACCCCCTCAATCCTGAAAAGGAGCTGCTGCTGCTGGAGGACGCCATCCGCACCGCCCAGAACGAGCTGGAGTCGATGGCCAGCCGTTCGGAAGCCAGCGAACAGGCCATCTTCCTCTTCCAGAGTATGCTGCTGGAGGACGCCAGCTTTATGAGCGAGGTGCGCTCCTACATACAGGCCGGTACCGGCGCGGCCAAGGCCATCAACCGGGTGGGCCAGCGGTACGCCGATCAGCTTCTGGCCATGACCGATAACTCCTATATGCAGCTGCGGAACGTGGATATCCTGGACGCCACCCAGAGGGTCATAAACATCCTCTGCGACCGGCCCCGGATGCGGCTGACCCTCGACCATCCGGTCATCCTGGCGGCCGACCGGCTGATGCCCAGCGACCTGTTCAGCATCCCGGCGGGGATGATCCTGGGGTTCATCACCTCGGAGGGCAGTGCCTTCAGCCACGCGGCCATTATCGCCCGCGCCCGAAAGATCCCCGGCATTGTCCAGGTGGGGCGGGACTTCCTGGACGACTGCGACGGCCGGATCGTGGTGCTGGACGCCGACAACGGCGAGTGCATCCTCGACCCCGACGCCGACACCCGCCAACAGATGGTCTCCCTGATCTGCGCCGGCCAGCGGGAAGAGAAGGACAGCGACGAGCTGCTGGCCCGGCCCTGCGTCACCCGGGACGGCACCGCTTTCGAGCTGCTGGCCAACTGCTTCGGCCCCGAGGATATCGACAGCGCCATCCAGTTGGGCGCGGCGGGGGTGGGGCTGCTCCGCAGCGACTACCAGATCCTGGCGGGCAACGCCTTCGACGAGCAGGAACAGTACTTCTACTACAGCGCCTGCATCGCGGCGGCCCAGGGCAAGCCCATCATCGTCCGGACCTTCGACTTCGGCTCGGACCGCACCCTCTCCAACGTCTACCGGGACGACCAGTCGGCTCACTTGGGGATGCGGGGGATCCGCAGCAGCCTGCGCACCCCCCGCAAGTTCGAGGCACAGCTCCGTGCGCTGATGCGGGCGGGCGTCCGCGGCCCGCTGCGGATCGTCTTCCCGATGGTGACCAACATCGCCGACTGGGACGAGGCCATGAAGCTGGTGGAGCACTGCCGCCAGAACCTGGAAGAACGGGGGATACCCTATACCAGGGACATCCCCTTCGGGATCATGCTCAGCATCCCGGCGGCCTGCCTGACGGTCGAGGACTTCATCCGGCACGGCTGCCAGTTCTTCGTCATCGGCACCAACGACCTGACCCAGTACACCCACGCCGCCGGCCGCGAGGTTACCAGCGCCGAGCTGTACTTCCAGCCCACCAGCAAGGCGATGTATAAGCTGATCCGGATGTCGGTGGACGCCGCCGAGGCCAAGGAGATCCCGGTGGGGATCTGCGGCCTGGCGGTGGGCGACCCCGCCAACGCGGTGCAGTACCTCCACATGGGCCTGCGCAGCTTCTCGATGGGCCCCCAGAACCTGCTGGAGGTCAAAAAGGCCCTGTTGAACGCCGACGCCGCCCCCGACCGCGAAGGCCCGCCTCAGCAGGCGTGATGATCGCCGCCGCTCGCAGCAGAATGCCCTGCGGGCGGCAGTTGGCCCCCTATGATTGAGAGAGCCAAAACCAAAATTATACAATCCCCACAATTTTCCACAAAACCTTCACAAAGCGTCTGCGAAAGCAGGCGCTTTTCT
>CAZEIG010000060.1:2217-9885 GCA_964511805.1 uncultured Faecalibacterium sp. | reverse complement strand
AGGAACTGGTTTGCTTGTTCTGGATGTTGTTGATATTTGGTGGGATTGCTCTAAAGGTTAATAGATGGCCCCTCCTGTCTGCAAGTGTGGATGGGAGGGGCGTTTTTTGTGTTGTCCGCAGTCCTGCATAACCGCCAGCCATCTTTCCCCAAATAAAGGGCAAGGAGGGATGCTGAATGAATCCGTTTACCACCAAAGCCAGCAAGGACACCCAGATGTTCGTGGACTGGGAGAAGCTGTGGGCAAAGCCCTATGAGAAGCACACCGTGGACCCCTACACCCGCACACGGGTGATCCTGATGACCGGCACAGAGTTTGAAAAAGTCTGGTTCGGGCACCAGTTTTCCCGCAACTGCGGGGACAACGAGCTGCGCCGCCAGCTGGCCCTGCTCCGCCGCAGTGAACAGCAGCAGCAAAAGCTACTGACCCATCTCAAGCCATCGGACGAGAGCGCCTTGGAGCAGACCATCGGCTACGAGCAGCTGGCGGTGGACCTGACCGCCCATTTGGCCCAGCGGGTCGGCGACCGGAATGTCAAAGGCGCACTGGACTTCGCCCTGCTGGAGGACTTCGACCACCTGTACCGCTATGCCGATTACCTGGACGCCACCAGCGGCGAGAAGGCGGAGGACCTGGTGGGCTGCTACACCGAGATCATGCCGGGCCGGCCCACCATCGCCCATCACCGCCACCCTTACGACTCCATCCGCCCGCCCATGACCGGCGCGGCCCCCCGGACCATCGACCTGCTGGCGGCCAACGTCATCACGGCGGCGGAGCAGCAGACCATGAACTATTATATGAACACCGCGGCCCTCTGGCCCGATGAGACCGGCCGCCGCCTGTACCAGGAGAACGGGATGGTGGAGGAGGAGCACGTCACCCAGTACGGCAGCCTCCTCGACCCCCGGATGAGCTGGCTGGAAAACCTGCTGGTGCATCAGTTCGTGGAGTGCTGGCTCTACTGGAGCTGCGCCGAGACCGAGACCGACGAAGCCATCCGCAAGGTCTGGCAGTGCCTGTTCGAGCAGGAGCTGCTCCATCTGGATCTGGCCCGCCGCCTGCTGCAGGACTACGAGGGCAAGGAGTGGCAGCAGGTGATCCCGGACGGGGAATTCCCCGCGCCCCTGTGCCTTGAGAGCAACGTGGAGTATGTCCGCCGCATCCTGGGCGGCACGGTGACCCAGACCGCCGTTTTGGAGGGATACCAGGACGCCAGAACGCTGCCCCGAGACAGCACCTTCGCCGCCTACCAGGAGATGGTAAATGTACCGGTCAAAAACGTGATGAGCCACAGCTTCATCCAGGCATATATCAAGAAAAACGGCGAAGACTATCGTTTCGAGACCGCGCCCCACCCGGTGGAGGACCTCCGCTGCTGCACCGAGGACAATGTCCAGGTAGGCCGCATCCCACCGGCCTCCAAACGCTAAGCCCTGCCGCAAAAAAGGATACCCCAAAGCAAAGCGCACCCCTTCAACCTGTCCGTACAAGCAGGCGGGAGGGGTGCGTTATCTATTGAGATGACGATTGGGACGGGGAGGATCACTTGAATGACGGCGATGACGGCGGCGACGGCTGGGACAACTGATCCTTTGCAACGGCGTCCGGGCCGGAAGGCTGCTTGAAAATATGAACCAGGTCGCGGGCGGTCTCGCCGCCCGGCATGGTGGCGCCGAAGGCGGGGACAAAGAGGAATTTCCGGATGACAAAGATCAGGCCGATGGCGGTGACCCCCAGCAGGTTCTCGGTGGTGGTGCCGTGGCCCAGGATCATGTTCCGGGCGATGGCATAAAGCAGGATCTCCAGGGCGCTGCCGGGGCTGTGCTTGGCCAGCATCTTGATGAACTCGATCCCGATGACCAGGTTGAAGGCGTGCCCCAGGAAGGTCTGGAAAGCGTCGGTGCTGCCGCTGCTCCACAGGTCCAGCATCTCCCGGGCCACCGGCACGGCGCTGATGACCAGACCCAGTAGCACCAGCACCGAGATGATTACCTCGAGAAAGCTGGCCAGCTCGGCGACCTGGTCGCGGAGGAGGGATTTCAGCCGATCCTCAAAAAGATGCAGGCGGGAGTGGTTCGGGGTCGGTTCTTTCATGGCAGGCACCATCCTTTCAGTTTGCGCGTTCGTTCATGCGCCGAAAAACTCCGGCCCATTCTGTTTGTTTTATTATAGCAAACCGAAGGGTCGGGTGGCAAGCTGTTTGTATACAAAATCCGGACAAAAAGCCTCGCTTGTGCGCATACAGCGTACAGGCGGGGCTTTTGTGGTGCTTATGGGATGGCATGGGCCGCTCAGTCCAGGATGCGGCCGTCCCGGGAGATGGTCACCACCTGCCAGGAGATGAACTTGCCGCTGCTGCGCAGGGCGTTCTCGGCGGCACGCTGCAGCCTGCCGCAGCAGGGGACCTTCATCCGCAGGATGGTAACCCCCCTGACGTCGTTCTCCTGGATGATGGAGTCAGCTTTTCGGTGTAGTCCACGGCGTCCAGCTTGGGGCAGCCGCACCATCCTGAGCCATGTGGGGCCGGGGCAGCTCTTCGCGGAGGCCTATGCCCTGCTGGAGGAGCCGCTGCTGGTGGACGTCACCGCCAATGAGGCCTGCCGAGTGCTGGCCCTCCGGATGGGCGGGATTCGGCGGTTGGGAGCAGGGGCGGGTGCTGGCCTACCTGAACGCGGTCGTCCTCCAGACGGGGAGCCGGTCCTTTGACATCCCCTTCGACCGCCAGCAGCTGGCCGACTACCTCAACCTGGACCGCAGCGCTCTCTCCAAAGAGTTGGGCCGGATGCAGCGGGAGGGAATCCTGACCGTGAAAAAGAACCACTTTCTGCTGCACGCCGCCGAAGGAGCCTTCTGACGGCGGGCCGGTCTTTCCCGGCGGGGAAGGGGCGGTCAGGCCCTCCCTTTGGGGCAAGGTGACAGGGAAAGGCGGCAAAAAATCCGTCTTTTTCGTAATTGCTTTTGCGCGGGGATTCTGGTATCATTATGAGGTACGGAATCTGACGAAAAAGGAGAGAAGCCGATGGCGCAAGTTCTGATCGTGGGGGCGGGCGCGGCCGGCCTGATAGCCGCCGGGGCCGCTGCACGGCGGGGCCACGCCGTCACCCTGCTGGAACATACCGACAAGCCCGCCCAGAAGATCCTGGTGACCGGCAAGGGCCGCTGCAACCTGACCAACGCCTGCGAGGCGGAGGAATTCCTTCGCCATGTCCGGACCAACCCGCGCTTTTTGTACTCGTCCCTCTCGGCCTTTCCGCCGACTGGCACCATGGAACTGTTCGAGTCCCTGGGGGTGGCCCTTAAGGTGGAGCGGGGGCGGCGGGTCTTCCCGGTGTCGGACAGGGCGGCCGAGGTGCGCCAGGCCCTGCTGGATTACGCCGCCGGCGCGCGGCTGGTCCATGACGGCGCGGCCAGCCTTCTGTTGGAACCGCTGCCGCCCCCGGCCGAGCCGCCGGTGGGCAAAAAGGCCAAGAAGGGCCCGGCGTACCGCTGCCTGGGCGTCCGGGGGACCTCGGGGCGGGAATACCGGGCGGACTGCGTCCTGGTGGCCACCGGCGGGCTGAGCTACCCCGTCACCGGCTCCACCGGGGACGGCTACAAGCTGGCCCGGCAGGCCGGCCACACCATCGTCGAGCCGGTGCCCAGCCTGGTGAGCCTTGTCTCCCACGATCCCGACTGCAAAAAGATGATGGGGCTGGCTCTGAAGAACGTCCGGCTGGCCCTCTTCGAGGACGGTAAGGAGATCTTTGCCGAACAGGGGGAGATGATCTTCACCCACTTCGGGATCAGCGGCCCGCTGACCCTCAGCGCCTCCAGCCATCTGGGGGATATGAAGAAGCACCGCTACCACGTCGAGATCGACCTCAAGCCCGCCCTCAGCGAAGAACAGCTCTACGACCGGATCACCCGGGACTTTGCCCTGCTGGCCAACCACGTGGCCCAGGGAGCCCTGGTCAAGTTGCTGCCCGCCAGTATGCAGCCGGTTATGGTGGCCCGCTGGGGGATCGACCCGGCCACCCGGGCCAACCAGATCACCCGGGAGCAGAAGCGGGAACTGGTCCGGCTCTGCAAGCGCTGGACCGTCCCCATCGACGCCCGGGGAGACCTGGCCCATGCGGTCATCACCGCCGGCGGGGTGTCGGTGCGGGAGGTCGCCCCCCGCACCATGGAGAGCAAAAAGGCCGCCGGCCTCTACTTTGCCGGCGAGGTGCTGGACGTGGACGGCTACACTGGCGGCTACAACCTGCAGATCGCCTTCTGCACGGCCCAGGCCTTTGCGGCCCATCTGTGAGAAGGTTCCGGACAGAAGGAGGTTATACTATGATCGTCACCACCACGCCCTCGGTCGAGGGGATGCGGATCGTTGAGTATAAGGGGATCGTCTGCGGCGAGGTCATCTCGGGTGTCAACTTCATCCGGGACATCGCCGCGTCCTTCACCAACTTCCTGGGCGGACGCTCGGGCAGCTACGAGGACGAACTGATCAACGCCCGCCAGAACGCTCTGAACGAGATGGAACAGCGGGCCGCCCAGATGGGGGCCAACGCCATCGTCGGGGTGGACATCGACTATGAGGTCCTCGGCACCGACAACGGGATGCTGATGGTCACGGCAAGTGGCACCGCCGTGGTCGTTGGGTGAGCTGGAGGAAATAAGAGAGGGGCGCCGGGCGGGGAAAGCGTCCGTCCGCCGGAAGGAGAATGGAATAAGTATGATATCGGTTGCCATCGACGGCCCTGCCGGGGCGGGCAAATCCACCCTTGCCAGACAACTGGCCAAAGAATTGGGCTATATCTATGTGGACACCGGGGCGATGTACCGGGCGGTGGGGCTGTATGCCCTGCGGGCCGGCGCAGACCCCGCGGACGGCCCGGCGGTGAACGCTCTGCTGCCTGGCATCCGTCTGCGTCTGGATGTCCAGGACGGGGAGCAGCATATCTACCTGAATGAGGAGGACGTCAGCGGCCTGATCCGCACCGAGCAGGTGGGGATGGCGGCCTCGGCCGTGGGAGCCAACCCTGCGGTGCGGGCCTTCCTGCTGGATCTGCAGCGGGACATGGCCAAGACCGGCAACATCCTGATGGACGGGCGGGACATCGGCACGGTGATCTTGCCCAACGCCACCGTCAAGATCTTCCTGACCGCCAGCAGCGAGGCCCGGGCCCACCGCCGCTGGCTGGAGTACCAGGCTGCCGGCCGGTCCGAGAGCTACGAGGAGGTCCTGGCCGACGTCAAGCGTCGGGACGCCCAGGACGGGGGCCGCGCGGCGGCCCCGCTGCGCCAGGCCGAGGACGCGGTGTTGCTGGACACTTCTTCGCTGGACCTGGCCCAGAGCCTTGCGGCGATGAAGCAGATCATCAAAGAGCGTGTGGGGGAGAACTGATGCTGTATCCAATCATTGTCACCGGTGCCTGGGTGATTTTCCATATCTTCTTCCGGATCCAGGTGATCGGGAAGGAAAACCTGAAAAAGATCGAGTCCGCCGGCTTTATCCTGGCGCCTACCCATATCTCGGCCATCGACCCGGTGTTTGTGGTCATCGCCCGGTTCTGGGGCAAGCGGATGGTGGTCTTTGGGAAGAAAGAGTTGTTTGAGATCAACCTCTTTGTCACATGGTTCCTCAAGCAGTGCGGCTGCGTCATGGTGCGGGGCACCAAGGACGAGATGGAAACCCTGAACAACACCATCGAAGAGTGCAAGAAGGGAAGAGGGCTTCTCCTCTTCCCCGAGGGCACCCGGGAAAAGGAGGGGAAGATGCTTCCCCCCAAGAGCGGGCTGTTTGTGGTGGCGGCGGGCGCGGCCACCGACGTCATCCCCTGCCGGGTCCTCTACGACACGCCGGACGGACGGATGAAGCTGTTCTGCCGGGTACGGGTCATCTTCGGCGACCCGATGCCGGCGGCCCAGTTCGCCATGGAGAGCCGCCGCGACGTCAAGAAGCTGCGGGCCAACAAGCAGGCCCTGACCGCCGCCTGGCAGGAGTTGGGGGAGAAATACGGCTTCGAGGGTGTGGCCAGCGCATAAAACGGCGCAGGGTGCGCATACTGAATCTGTCTTATTATTAAAGGAATACGCTGATGGAGATACGTTTAGCCAAGACGGCGGGCTTCTGCTTCGGGGTGGATCGGGCGGTCCAGCTGGCGGGCCGGCTGCTGGACGAGGGGGTCAAGGTGGCGACCCTGGGCCCCCTGATCCACAACCCGCAGGTGGTGGCCGACCTGGCCCGGCGGGGCGCGGTAGTGGCCGGCAGCCCCCGGGAGGTGCCCCCCGGCTACCAGGTGGTCATCCGCAGCCACGGGGTGCCCCGCAGTGTCTACGACGAGCTGGACGCGCTAGGGGTGCCCTGGCAGGACGCCACCTGTCCCTTCGTCGCCAAGATCCACGCCATCGCTGCCCGGGCCGAGGCTGAGGGCGTCTGCCTGGCTGTGGCCGGTGACACGGCCCACCCGGAGGTGCAGGGGATCGTTGGGCATACCCGCGGGGAGTCTTTCATTTTTGCCAGCCTGGACGAATTGCGAGGTTGGAAAGGGCCGAAAAATCCCGAAAAAGGGATGTTTGTGGTTGCCCAGACAACATTTCAGGTGGCAAAATGGAAAGAATGTTCGGAGTTTCTGAAAAAAGCCTATACAAACGCCGAAATTTTTGATACAATATGTAATGCGACGTGGGCGAGGCAACAGGAAGCGGAAGACCTCAGCCGGCAGTGCGGCCTTGTGGTCGTCATTGGCGGTCATCATTCTTCCAATACCCAGAAGCTGGTCGCAGTCGCCGCAAAACATACGCGGGCCGTTACGGTTGAAACAGCAAGCGAGCTTCAGCCCGAGTGGTTTGCAGATGTGAGGACGGCGGGCGTGACAGCAGGGGCTTCTACGCCATCGTCTATTATTGAGGAGGTACTTAACAGTATGACAGAAATCAATGACAGCATGAGCTTCGAGGAGATGCTGAACGCATCTGAGGAAAAACGTGTTCATGCAGGGAGTATTGTGAAAGGAGTCGTGACTAGCATTTCCGCTAACGAGATCCAGGTCGACATCGGCGCGAAGCAGACCGGTTTTGTCCGTCTGAGCGAGCTGACCGACGACTCCTCCGCAAAAGTCGAAGACCTGGTAAAGGTTGGCGATGAGCTGGACCTCATCGTCGAAAAGGTTATGGATCAGGATGGCGTCATCCAGCTCTCCCGCAAGAAGCTTGCCTCGCGCAAGGGTATGGAAGAGATCGCCAAGGCCGCTGAGTCTGGCGAGGTCGTCGAGGGCGACGTCACCGAGTACAACAAGGGCGGCGTCGTGGTCAACGTCAAGGGCGTCAAGGTGTTCGTCCCTCGTTCGCAGGCTACCATGCGCCGCGACGAGGATTACACCGCCCTGGTGGGCAAACATGTCCGCCTGGTCGTAACCGAGTGCTCTGGCCGCAAGATCGTGGGCAGCATCAACAAGGTCACCGCTGAGGAGAACAAGGCCCGCCGTGAGGAGTTCTGGGCCAACGTCGAGATCGGCAAGACCTACACCGGCGTGGTCAAGAGCCTGACCAGCTACGGCGCCTTCGTCGACATCGGCGGGGTGGACGGCCTGTGCCACATCAGCGAGCTGAGCTGGAATCGCATCAAGCATCCCTCTGAGGTCGTCAGCGTTGGCGACACCATCGAGGTGTATGTGAAGGATATCGACA
>CAZEIG010000060.1:0-2207 GCA_964511805.1 uncultured Faecalibacterium sp. | reverse complement strand
ACAAGGTTTCTCTGGGCTACAAGAAGAGCGAGGACAACCCCTGGGAGCAGCTGCGCAACAACTACCCCATCGGCAGCGTCTTCCATGCCCCGGTGGTCTCCCTGACCAAGTTCGGCGCCTTTGTCCGGATCCTGCCGGGCGTTGACGGCCTGGTCCACATCAGCGAGATCAGCAACGAGCGCGTGGAGAAGGTTTCCGATGTGCTGAAGATCGGCGATATGGTCGACGTCAAGCTGCTGGATGTCGACTTCGACAAGAAGCGTATCAGCCTCTCGATGAAGGCCCTGCTGAAGGACAACGAGGAGTAAGCCTCTTCGCACCTGTCTCTGGTATTAGACATTGCCCCGTTGCCGTCAAGGCGGCGGGGCATTTTTACTAATGTTCCAAGGGACCCCATTTCTGCTCCCTACTATTCCTCTTGCGCTTAGTATGTTGTTCAGCTGGACGCGCGTGTCGTCCGGCTGAACGGATTTGAATAGGCTACAAAATAAGATGATGCGTAAGATTCTGGATGCCCTTCGCGCGCATGGCGAGGCGTTGAGGTATCTCTTTTTTGGCGTACTGACCACCTTGCTGAATATGCTCCTCTATGGGCTGTTCCAGGCCCTGTTCGGGTACCAGGCAGCCAATAGCTGGGGGAATGTGCTGGACAACATCCTCTGCATCCTCTTTGCCTACGCCACCAACCGGCGCTTCGTCTTTGCCAGCCGTACCCGCGGCCGGGCCGCCGTGCGGGAGTGTACCCGCTTTGTGGCCTGCCGCCTGGGCACGACGGCGCTGGACGTGGCCGTCGTGGCGGCGGCGGGCAACTGGCTGGCCCCCCAGGGGCAGGCCCTGGTGCTGGCGGTGCTGGGCCGCTGGCTGGACGGCGCCGCCGCCCTGGCCCTCTGGGGCCTGGGGGTCAAGGCCTTCTCCAACCTGCTCGTCATCGTCCTGAACTACCTGTTCAGCAAGCTGCTGATCTTCAACGGGGGCGCGGGCCGGTCATAAGCGCGGCCGGCGCGGCCCATCCTGTGGACAGACCCCGGCGGGCCCGCCCCGCGGGGATCGATTTTGAACGATACGGAGGTAACAAGTTATGCTGCGCGGATTGAAAGGCTTTGGTTTTCTGGTATCCGGCCTTGTGCTGGGGATCATCGGGGCGGTGGCTTCGGTCACGGCCATCGTCCTCAGCGGCGTGGGCATCGGGCTGGTGAAGAAGGCCAAAAAGAACCACTGACCGGAAAAACGGAGGAAAGACAATGGATCGGAAAGAAATCCTGGCCCATGTGGACCACACCCTGCTCAAGCCGGAGGCCACTTGGCCCCAGATCAAGACCCTTTGCGACGAGGCCGTCGAATACGGGACGGCGTCGGTTTGCATCAACACCTGCTATGTCAAGCAGGCCGCCGACTACCTGGCCGGCCGCACCAAGGTCTGCTGCGTGGTAGGCTTCCCCCTCGGCGCGATGGATACCGCCTCCAAGGCCTTCGAGGCCAGGACTGCCGTCGCCAACGGCGCGGACGAGGTGGACATGGTCATCAACATCGGCCGGCTCAAGAACGGAGAGCGCGACGCCGTCCGGGAGGACATCCGGGCCGTCAAGGAGGCCGTGGGGGAGAAGGTCCTCAAGGTCATCATCGAGACCTGCCTGCTGACCGACGACGAAAAACGGAAGATGTGCGACATCGTCTGTGAGGCCGGCGCCGACTATATTAAGACCAGCACCGGCTTCTCGACCGGCGGAGCCACCTTCGAGGATGTGGCCCTAATGGTCAAGGGTGTGGCCGGCCGCTGCAAGGTCAAGGCTGCGGGCGGCATCTCCACCATCGAGGACATGGAAAAGTTCCTCGAGCTGGGGGCTGACCGTCTGGGTACCAGCCGGGCCATCAAGCTGATGAAGGGCGAGGAGACCAAGGGCTACTGAGGCGCTTCCTGAACAATTTCGGCAGGTTGTATGAAAAGTCTATGACCTTGCTTGACAATCTGACGAAGGGATGCTACAATATCCCTCGCAACAAATTGAATACCGTGCTTATCAAGAGCGGCTGAGGGGACAGGCCCTGTGAAGCCCGACAACCTGCGCGAAAAGCGTAAGGTGCCAAATCCTGCGGGAAACCGGAAGATAAGAGTGGGACACTCGGAGCCTTCGGGTTCCGGGTGTCCTTTTCTTTTTGGGCTGCATCTTGACCGGCACGCCATCCAGAGAGGAGAACAATATGGCAAG
>CAZEIG010000059.1:7300-9897 GCA_964511805.1 uncultured Faecalibacterium sp. | reverse complement strand
GTCCACCACCATGTCGTCGGGGTGGAATTTCCGGTTGGCCTTCTTGTAAGGCTCACTGACCCGGCGGACCGTCTCGACCACCGGGTTGGCCAGTACCCAGCTCTCGGCGATGGCCTTGGTGTCCCCGATCAGGCCGAGGATGTGGGTGTCGTGGCCCTTCGAGTCGTTGATCTCGAAGCCCATTTCGGTCAGTTCGTGGCAGAATTCGCGGACCTGCGCCTCGGGCGCGTCCTGTTTGAGGATGATGATCATAGGTCGTGTTGCTCCTTTACCCAAAAATATCCCGGGCAGAGGACCGGCACGGCCCCATTGCCCCGGCGATGTCCTGAGCGGTTCAGGACACTGAATTGCTGGGGATACTATATCACTTCAAGAAACTGAAGTCAAGAGGAGGGCGAAAAAATTTTTGCCCGGCCTCTGCCGCCCTGTTTTTCCGGGCCGATTTGTGGTAAAATATCCCTGTAGAAGAAAGGGGAGGGAATACCAATGGCAAAGGAAGGCAAAACCAACGCGATGCGGCTGCTGGAGAAAGAGAAGGTGACCTACACCGCCCACGAATACCCCCATGAAGAGGGCGTGGCGGTGGACGGGGTGACGGTGGCCCGCAGTATGGGCGAAGACCCGGCCTGTGTCTTCAAGACCCTGGTGACCCAGGGGGCTAGCCGGAACTATTTCGTCTTTGTCATCCCGGTGGCGGCCGAGCTGGACCTGAAAGCGGCGGCCCGCAGCGTCGGGGAAAAGAGCGTCGCCATGATCCATGTGGCCGACATCAACAAGGTGACCGGCTACGTCCGGGGCGGCTGCAGCCCGGTGGGGATGAAAAAGCAGTACGTCACCGTCTTTGACGAGAGCGCCCTGTCCCAGCCAAACATTTATGTCTCGGCCGGCCGGAACGGTCTGCAGGTCTGCTGCGACACCGCCGGCCTGCTCCGCGCCGCCCACGCCGAAACCGCACCGCTGACGCAGCAATGACGGCCTGCCAGAAATTTATGGCGCAGCCGCTCGACCGAAGCCTTCTCTGCCTGGCAGACGGGGACGGGGCAGCGCCCTGTTTCTGCAGCGGAGCTCTTTGCATTCGTAGGATGGCCTGCTGTCTCGGCGGCCGGCGGCTGCTGTGCACCGGTCTGGCGGAACTGCTGCGGGATGAGACTGCCCTGTGAAAAACGGCTGCCCATGCTATCTTTTGACTCCTCCCGGTCAAAAAGTGTCTGCCGGGCCCACGGCGAGGGATGACAGGGAAAGTCGTACTTTTGCGGATCTGGGTGAAAAAAATGCACAAAAGTTTCCGAAACCGCCCGGAAAGGGTAAAACACAAGGGAGAATTTATGTAAAATCTCTTTGCAAAGCAGGAATTTTGCCGTACACTGTAAGTGTGAGAGGAGTGCCGCCGGTACGGCCGGTACTTCTTATAGTACAGCAAAGCGGGAAACGGGCTGCCCGGCGCTGCTGGGCCCCACGGACGGACAGAAGAGGAACTTTGGACGGAAGGTGTTTGGATGGGTCAGTTTTTGGCGCAGGTATTTTTGTCTTGTGGGTTCAGCCGGCGGCTGCGGTATGCCTCCGCCGGGCTTTGCCGTACCGTCCTGTTTGCAGCGTAAGGCCGTGGTGTAGCCGCATCACAGCCTTTTTTGTTTTGCCGTTTGAGAGATGGAGGAAAAGCGTATGATTCGTAAAGTTGCCGTTATCATGGGTTCGGACAGCGACTGGCCGGTGGTCAAGGGGGTCTGCGCCCAGCTCAAGGCGCTGGGCATCCCCTTCGAGGCCCACATCCTTTCGGCCCACCGCACCCCCGCCGAGGCCGCGGCCTTCGCCAAAGGGGCCAGGGCGGCCGGCTTTGGGGTGATCCTCTGCGCGGCCGGCATGGCCGCCCACCTGGCCGGCGCCTTTGCGGCCAACACCACCCTGCCGGTCATCGGCATCCCGATGAAGGGCGGCGCGATGGACGGCCTGGACGCCCTGCTGGCTACCGTCCAGATGCCCAGCGGCATCCCGGTGGCCACCGTAGCCCTCAACGGCGCCAAGAACGCCGCCTGGCTGGCGGCCCAGATCCTGGCGCTGTCCGACGAGGCCCTGGCCGCCCGTCTGGAAGAAGAGCGGGCCAAGATGGGCCGCGAGATCGCCGCCAAGGAGGCCAGGCTCCAGCAGGAGCTGGCCGAACTGTAAGCCGTCCGCCCCAAAAACAGCACTGCAAGGAAAACGAAGGAGTAAGAATGTCTGATTTTGCCTACCCGCTCCATGAGGAGTGCGGCGTTTTCGGTATCTACGACAAGGCCGGCGCCGAGGATGTGGCCGTGGCAGTCTATGCGGCCCTCTACGCATTGCAGCACCGCGGCCAGGAGAGCTGCGGCATGGCCATCAACGAGGACGGCGTCATCACCGGCCACCGAGACCTTGGCCTTGTCAACGAGGTCTTTACCGAGCAGGTGATGGCCGGCTTCTGCAAGCCCGACGCCCACATAGCCACCGGCCATGTCCGCTACGCCACCGCCGGCAGCCGGGTGCGGGCCAACGCCCAGCCTATGATCGTCCGCCACGGCCGGGGCACCATGGCCCTGTGCCACAACGGCAACCTGACCAACGCCGTCCAGCTCCGCAAC
>CAZEIG010000059.1:0-7290 GCA_964511805.1 uncultured Faecalibacterium sp. | reverse complement strand
GGAGAACGACGGGGCCATCTTCCACGGCTCTTCCGACACCGAGGTCATCTGCTACCTGCTCACCCGCAACCGGCTCAAGCACAAGAGCATCGAGCAGGCGGTGGCTTCCACCATGGATATGCTGGAGGGAGCTTACAGCCTGGTCATCATGTCCTCGACCAAGCTGATCGCGGTACGGGACCCCCGGGGCTACCGCCCCCTCTGCATCGGCACCCTGCCGGGCGGCGGCTACGTCTTTGCCAGCGAGAGCTGCGCTTTGGACGCGGTGGGCGCCACCTTCCTGCGGGACGTCGAGCCGGGCGAGATCGTGGTAGCCGATGCCATGGGCCTGCGGAGCAACAAGGACCGCTGCGGCCGGCTGCCCCGGCAGATGTGCGTCTTTGAGTATATCTACTTCGCCCGTCCCGACAGCGTCATCGAGGGCTGCTCGGTCCATGAGGCCCGCCGCCAGGCCGGGCGGTTCCTCGCGCAGGAGCACCCGGTGGAGGCCGACGTGGTCATTGGGGTGCCCGACTCGGGCCTGGACGCCGCGGTGGGCTACGCCGAAGAGAGCGGTATCCCTTACGGCATCGGCTTTGTCAAGAACAAATACATCGGCCGCACCTTCATCCAGGGCAGCCAGAAGCAGCGTGAGAACAGCGTCCGGATCAAACTGAACGTGGTGGCCAGCACGGTACGGGGCAAGCGGGTGGTCCTGATCGATGACTCGATCGTCCGGGGCACCACCTCGGCCCGGATCATCAAGCTGCTGCGGGACGCCGGCGCAAAGGAGGTCCACTTCCGGGTCTCGGCGCCCCCCTTCAAGTACCCCTGCTACTTCGGCACCGACATCCCCGACCAGAAACTGCTGGTGGCTACCGGCCGCACCGTTGACCAGATCAACGAGATCATCGGCGCGGACACCCTGGGCTACCTCTCCGACGAGCACGTCGTCCAGCTGGCCCCCGGGGCCGGCTGCGGCTTCTGCACCGCCTGCTTCACCGGCCAGTACGCCGTCAAGCCTGAGGTGGTGCTTTCCACCGATATCCACGACCGCCCCCTGCACCAGCGCCCCAAAGACGCGAAAAAGTTAGGAGAATGAACCATGGAAAAAAGCTATTCTGAAAGCTACAAGGCCGCCGGCGTCGACATCACCGCAGGCTACCGCTCGGTGGAACTGATGAAACAGTATGTCAGCCGCACCATGAACGAACACTGCATCGGGGGGCTGGGCGGCTTTGGCGGCCTGTTCGAGCTGGACTGCACCGGCATCGAGCGGCCGGTCCTGATCTCGGGCACCGACGGCGTCGGCACCAAGCTGCGGATCGCCATGCTGCTGGACAAGCACGACACCGTCGGCATCGACTGCGTGGCCATGTGCGTCAACGACGTCATCTGCGCCGGCGCAAAGCCCCTGATCTTCCTGGACTACATCGCCTGCGGCAAGAACGTCCCCGAGAAGATCGCCGACCTGGTCAAGGGCGTGGCCGAGGGCTGCGTCCAGGCGGGAGCCGCCCTGGTGGGCGGCGAGACCGCCGAGATGCCCGGCTTCTACCCCGAGGACGAGTACGACCTGGCCGGCTTCACCGTCGGCGTGGTGGACAAGAGCAAGATCCTCGACAACAACACCATGCAGCCGGGGGACGTCATCCTGGCGCTGCCCTCCTCGGGCGTCCATTCCAACGGCTTCTCCCTGGTGCGGAAGGTCTTCGACCTCGAGAACCACCCCGAGGTGCTCGGGACAAAGCCCGCCGAGCTGGAGGGCCGCACCTTGGGCGAGGCCCTGCTGGCCCCCACCAAGATCTACGTCAAGCCCGTCCTGGCGGTGCTGGAGCAGGTGTCCGTCCGTGGCATCTCCCACATCACCGGCGGCGGCTTCTATGAGAATATCCCCCGTAGCCTGAAGAAGGGCTGCTGCGCCCGCATCCGGAAAGAGGACGTCCGCACCCCGACCCTCTTCGGCCTGCTGCAGAAGGCCGGCAGCATCCCCGAGCGGGATATGTTCAACACCTTCAACATGGGCGTCGGGATGATCCTGACCGTCCCCGCAGAGCAGGCGGAACAGGCCCTCGCGATCCTCCATGCAAACGGCGAGCCCGAGGCCTACCGCCTCGGCGTCATCGCGGAAGGCGAGGGGGTCGAACTGTGCTGAAGATCGCGGTACTGGTTTCGGGTGGGGGGACCAACCTCCAGGCCTTGCTGGACAGCGAGGCCCGGGGCGAGAACCCCAACGGGAAGATCACCCTGGTGGTGGCCTCAAAACCGGGGGCCTACGCCCTCGAGCGGGCCGCCAAGGCTGGCGTCGAAAGCTGCGTCGTCCGCCGGAAGGACTACGCCGACCCGGCGGACTTCGACGCCGCCCTGCTGGAAGTGCTCCGCAGCCATGAGATCGACCTGGTGGTTCTGGCGGGCTTTCTGTCGGTGCTGGGGCCCAGCGTCGTCGCGGCCTACCCCCGCCGGATCCTGAACGTCCACCCGGCCCTCATCCCCGCCTTCTGCGGGCCGGGGATGTACAGCCTGCGGCCTCACCAGGCCGCCCTGGCCCGGGGCTGCAAGGTGACCGGCGCCACCGTCCATTTTGTCGACGAGGAGTGCGACGGCGGACCCATCCTGCTGCAGAAGGCGGTGGACATCCTGCCGGACGACACCCCCGAGACGCTGCAAAAGCGGGTGATGGTCGAAGCGGAGTGGAAGCTGCTGCCCAAGGCCGTGGCCATGGTCTGCAGCGGCGAGATCGTGTGAGGAAAGGGAAGGAGAACGCTATGGAAAAGATCGACCTGAACGCCTACCTGGCAGCCAACGCCTACCCCGGCCGGGGCATCGCGGTGGCCATGGCCCCCGACGGCCGCCAGATCTTCATCGGCTATTTTATCATGGGCCGCAGCGCCAACAGCCGCAACCGTGTCTTTGACCCCCTGCCTGAGCGGGGCGGCATCTGCACCATGGCCGCCGACCCGGCCAAACTGGAGGATCCCAGCCTCATCATCTACAACCCGGTGCTGACCCTCGGCATCACCCACATTGTCACCAACGGCGACCAGACCGACACCATCTATGACGCCATGTGCAGGGGGCAGAGCTTTGCAGACGCCCTCCGCACCCGCACCTTTGAGCCGGACGGCCCCAACTGGACACCCCGGATCTCGACGGCGGTCTATGCCGGCGGCAGCTACCAGATGAGCATCCTCAAGTCGGCCGACGGCAACGGGGAGAGCGTCCAGCGCTACTTCTTCGACTACCCCCAGCCGGTGGCGGGGGAGGGCCACTTCATCAGCACCTACAAGTGCGACGGCAACCCCCTGCCCAGCTTTGAAGGGGAGCCGCTCCGCTTTGCCTGCCCCCGCACCGTCCGCGACTTTGCGGCCGGGCTGTGGGCCAGCCTGAACGAGGAGAATAAGGTCAGCTTCTTCGCCCGGGTCATCGACCTTGAGAGCGGGGAGAGCGGGGACATCATCTACAACAAGTACGACGCGGTCGAAAGCTCCCTCGATGACCCCGAGGAGCCCGACCTGCTGCCCGAAGAACTTGAAGCGCTCGCAAAAGAAAACCAGGGGAAAGAATAAGGAGGAAACGCCATGAATGAACTTGCCCTGAAGTACGGCTGCAACCCCAACCAGAAGCCCAGCCGGATCTATATGGAAAACGGCGAGGAGCTGCCGGTCACCGTCCTGAACGGCCGCCCCGGCTATATCAACTTCCTGGACGCCCTCAACTCCATCCAGCTGGTCTTTGAGCTGAAGAAGGCCCTGGGGATGCCGACAGCAGCCTCCTTCAAGCACGTCTCGCCGGCGGGCGCGGCCATCGGCCTGCCCCTGATCGATGTCGAGCGGCAGATGTACCACGTCGCCCCCGGGATGGAGCTGTCCCCCCTGGCCTGCGCCTACGCCCGGGCCCGCGGCGCCGACCGGATGTCTTCCTTTGGGGACTGGATCGCCCTCAGTGACGTCTGCGACGTCTCCACCGCCAAGCTGATCCAGTACGAGGTATCGGACGGGATCATCGCCCCCGGCTACGAGCCGGAGGCCTTGGCCATCCTGGCCGGCAAGAAGAAGGGGAACTACAACGTAGTTGCCATCGACCCCGGTTACCGTCCCGCCCCCATCGAGCGCAAGCAGGTCTACGGAATCACCTTTGAGCAGGGCCGCAACGAGCTGGAGATCAACGCCGACACCATGCTGAATAACTTTGTCACCGAGAACAAGACGGTCACCGAGGCGCAGAAGCGGGACCTGGTCATCAGCCTTATCACCCTCAAGTATACCCAGTCCAACAGCGTCTGCTACGTCACCGGCGGCCAGACCATCGGGGTCGGCGCCGGCCAGCAGAGCCGGGTCCACTGCACCCGGCTGGCCGGCCAGAAGGCCGACAATTGGCAGCTCCGCCACATGGACAAGGTACTGAACCTTCCCTTCCGGGAGGATGTCACCAAGCCCAATCGTGACAACGCCATCGACGTCTACATCGGGGACACCCCCGAGGACGTCATCGGGGACGACATCTGGGCCGAGACCTTCACCCACCAGCCTGAGCCCCTGACCGTCGAGGAGAAGAAAGCCTATCTCAGCCAGGTCACCGGCGTCTGCCTGGGCTCGGACGCTTTCTTCCCCTTTGGGGACAACATCGAGCGAGCCCGCCGCAGCGGCGTCACCGCCATCGTCCAGCCGGGCGGCTCCATCCGGGACCAGCAGGTCATCGACACCTGCAATAAGTACGGCATCGCCATGGCGTTCTGCGGCGTCCGCCTGTTCCATCACTGAGCCGGGGAGGGAGACACAGGAATGAAGATTCTGGTAGTGGGCGGCGGCGGCCGCGAACATGCCATCATCCGCGCTTTGAAGAAGAGCCCTGCCTGCGGGGAGATCTGGTGCGCGCCGGGTAACGGCGGCATCGGCTATGACGCGAAGTGCAGGGACATCAAGGCCACCGATGTCGAGGCCATGGTGGCCTTTGCCAAAGAGGAAAAGTTCGACTATGTCGTGGTGGCCCAGGACGACCCCCTGGCCCTCGGGATGGTGGACGCCCTGGCGGCCGTGGAGATCCCCGCTTTCGGCCCCGACAAGGCGGCCGCCCGGATCGAGGCCTCCAAGGTCTTTGCCAAGGACCTGATGAAGAAATACAACATCCCCACCGCACGGTACGAGACCTTCGACGACCCCGCCGCGGCGATGGAATATATCCGCAGCGAGGGCCGCTGGCCGGTGGTGGTCAAGGCCGACGGCCTGGCCCTGGGCAAGGGGGTTCTCATCTGCGAGGATGAGGCCCAGGCTGAAGAGGGGCTGAAGGAGATCATGTTGGACAAGAAGTTCGGCACGTCGGGCAGCCGGGTGGTGGTAGAAGAGTTCCTTACCGGCCCCGAGGTCAGCGTCCTCAGCTTCACCGACGGCAAGGTGGTCAGGCCGATGGTCTCTTCGATGGACCACAAGCGGGCAAACGACCACGACACCGGCCTGAACACCGGCGGGATGGGCACCGTCGCCCCCAACCCCTACTACACCCCCGATGTGGCCCGGCAGTGCATGGAGGAGATCTTCCTGCCCACCATCCGGGCCATGGCCGCCGAGGGCTGCCCCTTCAAGGGCTGCCTCTACTTCGGGCTGATGCTCACCCCCGACGGCCCCCGGGTCATCGAATACAACTGCCGCTTTGGAGATCCCGAGGCCCAGGTGGTCTTGCCGGTGCTGGAGAGCGACCTGCTCACCGTCATGACCGCTTGCACCAACGGCACCCTGGCCGACACCGAGGTCAAGTTCCGAGACGGTGCCGCGGCCTGTGTCATCTTGGCGTCGGGCGGCTACCCCGTCAGCTATGAGAAGGGGAAGGAGATCACCGGCCTGACCGACGGCCAGCTGCCCGGGATGGAGAACGTTACCGTCTACCACGCCGGCACCGCCGTCAAGGACGGCAAACTGGTCACCGCCGGCGGCCGGGTGCTGGGGGTCACCGCCACCGCGGACGACCTGCCCGCCGCCCTGGCCCGTGCCTACCAGGCCGCCGACCGGATCCACTTTGACAAGCTGCACCGCCGCAGCGACATCGGCCAGCGAGCCCTCAAGGCTCTTGCCGGGAAGTGAAGCGGAGCTGAACAAAAGGAGGGTGAATGTATGGTATACAGGATCTATGTGGAAAAGAAGCCGGGTTTTGACGGTGAGGCCCGCCAGCTTCAGAACGAGCTGACCAGCCTGCTGGGGATCGGCAGCCTGATCGGCCTGCGGCTGCTCAACCGCTACGACGTCGAGGATATTTCGGAAGAGCTCTTCCGTCGGTGCATGGACATCGTTTTCAGCGAGCCGCCAGTGGACAACACCTATGACGCCCTGCCCGTCCACGCGGGGGCGGCCTTTGCGGTGGAGTACCTGCCCGGCCAGTTCGACCAGCGGGCCGACTCGGCCGCCGAGTGCATCCAGCTCATCAGCCAGGGCGAGCGGCCGCTGGTCCGCTCGGCTAAGGTCTACCTGCTGGAAGGCAGCCTCTCCGATGAGGAGCTGGCCGAGATCAAGAAGTACGTCATCAACCCGGTGGAGGCTCGGGAGGCCTCGCTGGAGGAGCGTCAGATCCTCAAAATGAGCTATGCGGTCCCTCAGGCCGTCCAGACACTGACCGGCTTCAATGAGCTGGACGAGGCCGGCCTGCGGGCCTTTATGGCCGAGAAAGGCCTGGCCATGGACTACGGCGACATCCGTTTCTGCCAGGACTATTTCCGCAGCGAGCAGCGGGACCCCACCATCACCGAGATCAAGATGATTGACACCTACTGGTCCGACCACTGCCGCCACACCACCTTCGGTACCATCCTGGATGAGGTGGAGATCGACGACGAGGTGGTCCAGGCGGCCTTTGACCGGTACATGGCCCTGCGTACCGAGACTGGCCGGGACAAAAAGCCCCGCTGCCTGATGGACGCCGCCACCATCGGGGCCAAGGCCCTCAAGCAGCGCGGCATCCTCCAGAACCTGGACGAGAGCGACGAGATCAACGCCTGCACCGTCAAGATCAAGTGCGACGTCGACGGGGAAGACCAGGACTGGCTCTTCCTCTTCAAGAACGAGACCCACAACCATCCCACCGAGATCGAACCCTTCGGCGGGGCGGCGACCTGCATCGGCGGCGCCATCCGTGATCCCCTGTCCGGCCGCAGCTATGTCTACCAGGCCATGCGGGTCACCGGCGCAGGGGACCCGCTGACCCCCGTCAGCGAGACCATCCCCGGCAAGCTGCCCCAGCGGAAGCTGGTCACCACCGCCGCCGCGGGCTATTCCTCCTACGGCAACCAGATCGGCCTGGCCACCGGCCAGGTGGATGAGATCTACCACC
>CAZEIG010000058.1:0-9986 GCA_964511805.1 uncultured Faecalibacterium sp. | reverse complement strand
GACCGCCACCAGGGCCGCCAGCATCCAGAGTTCGCACCGCTGCAAAAACCACCCGGCCAGGTCCCCGGTTAGCCCGCCGAAGTCCCGCCGGGAGACCAGGGTGTACCGCCAGAGGGCGGCCAGCGCCGCCGCCAGCATGGCCCAGCCCGACACCCCGCCCCAGGCCGTCAGGGCCGTGGCGGACAGCAGGATGACCAGGGTCAGGATCAGCTTGACCCGCCGCCGGTCGGCCGCTGTCGAGAAAGTGTAGGCAAGGCCGCTGTTCTTGGCCAGGGGCAAAGCGGCCACCGCCCAGCCCGAGATGGCCCGCTCCAGCACAAAAGCAATCTCCATGCAGCCCACCGCATGGGTGGTCAGGGGAAGGGCAGCGCAGAGGGCCAGATCTGCCGCAAACCAGCTGCAGAGCCGGATGACCGCGAAGGCCCCGCAGTGGGGGTCCTTGAGGATCTCCAGCCGTTTTTCCCTGTCGCCATAGCTGGCCAGGGCGTCGCAGGTATCGGCGTAGCCGTCCAGGTGGATGCCGCCGGTGATCCAGACCGGCAGCAGGCAGAAGCCCGCCGCCCGCAGCAGGACCGGCAGGTCCAGCCAGGCCGCCGCCATCCCCCACAGCCCGAAAGCCAGGGCGCAAACCACCCCCACCAGCGGGAAGGCGCAGAGGGCGTACTTCATGTTCTTCCCGTTCCATTCCGGCTGGGGCGCCGGCACCGCCGAGAACATCCCGAAGGCCACCGCCACCGTCTCGGCGGCGGTGCACAGCGGCCCCGCCCCGCCGTGCCGGGCCTCGGCTTTGCGGGCGGGTTCTGTTTCGTGCGCGGGGGCCTCCTCGCGGGGCTCGTGCCGGGGTATCTCGTGCCGGGAGGCCTCGGGTCTGGGCCTGCGCCGGATCTGGCCGCGGCGGCGGGGCTTGGGCCAGCCCATCTTCCGCCCCTGGGCCTGTTCGGACTTGTCTTTCAGTTCATCCAAAATCATACATTCACATCCCTTTATAATCCTGCGGCAGGCCGCAGACCACCTCGCAGACCCGGTCGGCCCGGGCCGCCAGGGCGCGGTGGGCGTCTGCCAGCAGTTTCAGATAGCTTTCGGTGCCCGCAGCGTAGTCCCGCCCGCAGGCAAAGATCTCGTTCGAGACCACCACCAGTGCGCGGCACCCCGCCCGCAGGCTGTCGATGCCTTTCAATATAGCATCCAGCGCCCCGGCCGGGCCGGCCCCCGCCGGGCTGTAGAGCTCATTGGCCGCCAGGTTGCCCAGATCCTCCAGCAGGACCGCCCCCGGCGCAGGCAGGCGCACCCCCGCCAGATCGGTGTACCGCTCCACTGTCCGGAAGCCTTTTTCGGCCCGCATGGCGCGATGTTTTTCGATCCGGGCGCGGCACTCGCCGTCCATCGGCTCCATGGTAGCGAGGTAATACCGGGGCATCGGCCCGGCCTGGAGGATCAGCCCCTCGGCATATTCGCTCTTACCCGAGGCCGCCCCCCCGATCACCAATACAAACATCTCACCCTCCCAGCGGCCGGTAGGCCTCGACGCCGCAGGTCTCAAAGCTGTAGCTCTCGGCGTAGACGGCCCGGGCCATGTCCCACAGAGGGATGGAGGCCACCGCGCCGGTCCCCTCCCCCAGACGCATCCCCGCCGTGATGAGGGGACGCTTGCCCAGCGCATCCAGGACGGCCTGGCCGGCCGGCTCGACCGAGAGGTGGCTGGCAAAGACTGCCTTGGCCGCCCCGGGGCAGAGCCGGACCGCGCAGAGGGCCGCCGCCGTGCTGATGAGACCGTCGGCCACCACCGGCACCCGGCAGGCCGCCCCGCCCAGAAAGACCCCGCAGAGCCCCGCCAGGTCGAAGCCGCCCACCTTGGCCAGGACGTCCAGCGGGTCGGCGGGGTCGGGACGGTTGACCTCGAGCGCCCGACGGACGGCCTCCACCTTCCGGGCAAGGCCGGCGTCCGACAGCCCCGCCCCCCGGCCGGTGAAGTCCTCGGCCGGGCGGCTCAGCAGGGTGCAGGCCACCGCCGCCGAGGTGGTGGTGTTCCCGATTCCCATTTCGCCGGTGGCCAGCAGGGTCACCCCCGCTTCGGCCAGTTCGGCCGCCAGGGCCGCCCCGGTCAGGACGGCCTGCCCGGCTTGGGCGCGGGTCATGGCGGGGCCGCGGGTGATGTCAGCGGTGCCGTTCCCGATCCGGCGGCTGAGCACCCCCGGATCCCCTGCAAAGTCGAGGATCCCCATGTCCACCGGCACCACCCGGCAATGGGCGGTCTGGGCCATCCGGCAGACGGGGCTCTGCCCCGATGCCAGCCCGCGGGCCACCGCCGCCGTCGCTGCAGCGCCCGTCTGGGTGACCCCCTGGGCCACCACCCCATTGTCGGCGCAGAGGACCAGCACCGCCCGCCGGCTGAAATCCAAATCGGCGCTGCCGGTCAGTGCCGCAGCGTCCTCCAGCATGGTCTCCAGCAGGCCCAGACTTCCCAGCGGGTGGGCGCAGGCGGCCCAGCGGCGGTGGGCCTCGGCCCGGGCGGCCTCGTTGGCCGGCGCGGAGGCCGCCGCCAGCAGGGCGGGTATCGTATCAAACCGTTCCATCTTCCCTCTCCTTTCGGTAGCTTTCGGCCGCGGCGGCGAACCGCCCGGCCAGTTCCAGCCGCCCCGCAAAGTAGAGATGCGGGAAGGCCGCGTAGAGCCGCGGGGACAGCCAGCCGCACTGCCAGCGGCGGCCGTCCGGCTTTTCCGCCGTCAGGGCGGCGCCGTTCTCGGTGCTGTCCCAGTGGTGGAACTCATGGGCGGGGACAGCCTCCCCCCGGCGGAAGAGAAGGCTGTCCGCCGCCGCCGTCAGGGTGGCGTAGCCGAAGCGGACCAGCCGCCCCTTCCTGTATCCCCGCCCCGGCAGTGCCCCCGCCATCGGCCAGGGGCGGCCGGCCTCGTCCTCGAGGCTCTGTCCCAGATAGAGGAAGCCCCCGCACTCGGCCACTGTGGGCATCCCGGCCTCTACCGCCCGGGCCGCCGCCGCCCGCATCGCCGCGTTTTGACTGAGGGCTTCGGCGTAGAGCTCGGGGTAGCCGCCGGGCAGGTAAAGCCCATCGGCGTCGGGGAGGGCCGCATCCTCCAGCGGGCTGAAAAAGACAGGCTCCGCACCGGCGGCCCGGAGGGCCTCGAGGCTTTCGGGGTAGCAGAAGCAGAAGGCCGCGTCCCGGGCCACCGCGATTTTGGCCCGCACCGGCGGCAGGGATTGCTTTTCCTGCCGCGGCAGAGGGCGGCGGCAGAGATCCAGCAGCCGGCCGAGGTCGGCGTTCTCTTCCAGCGCATCGGCCAGAGCGTCCAAACGGGCCGGCAGGCCGGCCACCTCGGCGGCGGTGCAGAGGCCCAGGTGGCGGCTGGGCAGCCGGGCGGCCTCCAGCCGGGGCAGGCAGCCGATCACCGGCAGCCCCGTCTCCCGCTCCAGCACCGGGGCAAGCCGGGCGGCATAGGCGGGGGCGCAGTCGTTCAGGAGGATGGCCGCCAGGCGGCTGTCGGGCCGGAAGGCCTGCAAGCCCCTGATCTGGGCGGCCAACGTCAGGCTGGCGCCGCCCGGCCGGACCACCAGCAGCACCGGCAGGCCGAGGGTGCCGGCCACCTGCCAGGCGCTGGCAGCATCGGACAGGCCGGCGCCGTCGTAGTAACCCATGGCCGCCTCGACCACCGCTGCGCCGTGCCCGGCCAAGTGCGTCCCGTAGAGGGCGGCCAGCCGGCCGGGGGCTGTCAGAAAGAGGTCGAGGTTGCAGCTCGCCACCCCGAGGGCCGCCCGGTGGAACATCGGGTCGATGTAGTCGGGACCGCACTTGAAGGCGCAGGGGACCAGCCCCCGCCGCCGGAAGGCCGTCAGCAGGGCGCAGGCGGCCACCGTCTTGCCGCTGCCCGAGGCGATGGCCGCCACCATCATCTGGGGAATTTTCACTGGCTTGTCCCCCCTTCTGCGGTGATGAGAAAGACCGGGTTTTCGGCCCGCAGGAGGTGGAGCCGGCCGGCCGGCCCTGCGTGGGCCGTCCCGATCTGGTCCACCCGGACGGTCAGCCCCCGGCCGGTCAGCTCAGCCAGGGCGGTGGAAAGGGTCTCGAGGGCGATGGCGGTCAGGCAGACCCGGGCGGCGGGGTTGGCCGCAAAGACGGCGTCCAGCACCGGCCCCAGCGCCCCCCGGGTGCCGCCGATGAAGACAGCGTCGGGGGCGGGCAGGCCGGTCAGGGCATCGGGGGCCTCCCCCTTTACCACCTGGACGTTCCAGCCCCCCAGACGGCGGCGGTTCTCCTCGATGAGGGCGCAGGCCGCGGGCAGACGCTCTACCGCCCAGACCGGTGCGCCCCCGTTGGCGAAGGCCAGCTCGAGGCTGACGCTCCCCGTCCCCGCGCCGACGTCCCAGACCGTCTCCCCTGGGCGGAGGGCCATCCGGGCCAAAATCTGGGCCCGGATGGCCTGCTTGGTCATCGGGACGCTCTCGGCCCGGGCGAAGGTCTCGTCCGGCCATCCGGGGGTCCGGGCGGGGCGGCGGGGGGCCGCCTCCGCCAGCAGGACCGACAGATGGGCAAAGACCTGTCCGGCCAACTCCGCCGCCGTCCCCATGACAATCCGCTGGTCTGGGTAGGAGAGACGCTCCCCCACCGTCACCTGCAGGCTGCCCAGCCCGACGGCGGCCAGGCGGGCGCAGAGGGCGGCGGGGCCGCTCTCCCGCCCACCGGTGAGGAAAAAGGCGGGCTTTCCGCCGCAGACCGCCGCCACTGGGTCGCAGGCGGTCCCGTGGGCCGAGCAGAGGGTCCAATCCTGCCAGGGGCGGCCCAAAGCTGCCGCCAGCAGCTGGACGCTGGACAGCCCCGGCAGGACCCGGGCGGTGATCCCCCGCTCTTTCAGCAGAGGGAGCAGCCCCGCCGACCCCGAGTAAAAGCCGGTGTCCCCGCTGTAGAGGACGGCGCAGGGGCCCGGCCCGGCCAAAATAGCCGCCAGGACGTCGGCAGGGCGGGTGGCCGGGACTCGGCTGGCGGTGACGTCGGGGCCGAGACCATCCAGAAGGCGGGTCGCCCCCACCACCCGCGCCGCGCTGCGCAGCGCGGCGGCTGCCGCCGCGGTGAGGGCATCAGGGCCGGCGCCCCCCATCCCGATCAGGGTCACTTCCATCCCATCAACCTCTCTCTGCATCTGTCCAGCACCTCCTGATAAGAAGAACCTTCCTCGGGCGGGCGGCGGATGACCACCAGCCGCGCCCCGGCGGCCGCGGCAGCATCAGCCTTGGCCTCAAAGCCGCCGGGCCCGCCGCCGTCCTTGGTGACCAGCCAGCGAATCCCGAACTGCCGCAGGATGGCCTCGTTGAGGGCCCGGCTGAAGGGTCCCTGCATCGCGATGATGCTCCGGGCCGGGATCCCCGCCGCCCGGCAGGCTGCGAGGCTCCCCGCCACCGGGAGAACCCGGGCCACCAGCCTGTCCCCATCCGGGCCGTTCAGCACGGAAAAGGCGGCCAGCTCCTTCGCGCCGGTGGTCAGGAGGATGCGGCCCGCCGTCCCCTTCAGCAGCCGGGCGGCACCGGCGGCGTCGGGGGCGGTGAGGGCGTCGGGGGGCAGGGCACTGGCGGGGCGGAGGAGCCGCAGACGCTCCACCCCGGCGGCATCGCAGGCGGCGCGGATGTTGGCGCTGGCCTCGGCCGCATAGGGGTGGGTGGCGTCGATGCAAAGCTCTGCCCCCGCCAGCAGGGCTGCCATCTGCTCCGGCCCCAGCCGGCCGGTGTGGACGGTGACGCCGGGAGCCGTCCCCTCCTCGGCCGCACCGTAGCCGGTGGCCACACAGACGGTCACCGGCACCCCCGCCGCTGCCAGGGCATGGGAAAGCTGCCGGCCCTCGGTGGTCCCGCCAAAGATGACCGCCCGGCTCACCGGCGGTACCCCCGCGGGGTGATGAGCCGCTCCCCCTCCCGCCGGGTGGAGGACGCCCCCACATAGACGGTGGTAAACATATCCACTTCGGCCTCCTGCAGCTCGGCCAGGGTCAGCAGGCGGGCGGTCTGGCCCTCCCGGCCGATGTTCCGCACCCAGCCGCAGGCGGTGGCGGGGGCAAGCCCGGCGTCCAGCAGGATGCCGCAGGCCCGGCGGAGGGCGTCCTTCCGCCGGCGGGATGCGGGGTTATAGAGGCAGAGGGCGAAATCCCCCGCCGCGGCGGCCCGCAGCCGTCTTTCGATGACCTCCCAGGGGGTCAGCAGGTCGGAGAGGGAGACAACGCAGAAGTCGTGCCCCAGCGGCGCGCCCAGCACCGCCGCCCCCGCCAGGGCCGCCGTCACCCCGGGGACGATCTCCACCTCGACCTCGGGGTATTCACCCGCCAGCTCCAGCAGGGGTGAAGCCATCCCGTAGACCCCGGCGTCCCCGCTGCATACCAGGGCCGCCGTCCGGCCCTCCGCGGCCGCAGAGAGGGCCAGGGCACAGCGGTCCAGCTCTCTGGTCATGGGGGTGGAGCGAAGCTCCTTGCCCGGGCAGAGGGAGGCGATCAGGTCGAGATAGACGGTATAGCCGCAGATCACCTCGGCTGCATCCAGGGCGGCCCGGGCGGCGGCGGTCATCCCCGCCGGAGCGCCGGGGCCCAGCCCCACCACATAGACTTTTTTCATTCGGTCCACCTCCAGTCGGGCGCAAAAGCCCCTGCGGCCAGGGCCAGGGTGATCCCCCGGCCGGCCTGTTTTGGTATTAGCAGAGGGCCGCCGGCGCCCAGCACCGCCGCCCGCTCACAGACATTGTCCACCCCCACCGTCCGCTCTACAAAGGCCGAGGGGGTAAAGATCCCTTCGGCGGCGGCCAGCTCCCCGGCGGTGAAGGTCCGCAATGGCCAGCCCCGGGCTTCGCAGAGGGCCAACAGGCCGGGCTCATCGGCCTTCCGGTCGATGGTGCAGACTGCCCGCACCGCCTTGGGGCAGAGCTTTTCCCGCGCGAAGAGATCGTCCACCGCCTGCCCCAGCGCTTCGGCCGGGGTGCCGCGGCGGCAGCCCACCCCCAGCGCCAGCACCCGGGGCGCCAGCCAGAGGGGGGCGCCGGGGTCGGTGATGGTCAGGGCGGCGTCGCAGTCCGCCTTCTCTGTCGTCAGGGCCACGCCGGCCGGGGGCGTCCCGGCAATGGGCCAGTCGCTGTAAAGGCGGATGCCCTCCCCTGCCAGCAGGGCCGCCGAAGCCGCCTTGATCTTCCGGACGTCGGCCACGGCACAGCCCTGCCGGCGGGCCCAGTCGTCCACCGGGAAAAGCCCCCCCGCGTCGGTGGCGGTGGTCAGGACCGGCACCGCCCCGCACGCCGCCCCGATGGCCCGGGCCAGGGCGTTGGCCCCGCCCAGATGGCCCGCCACCAGCGGCACCGCGAAATGGCCCCGCTCGTCCACCGCCACCACGGCAGGGTCGGTCTCCTTGCTCTTGAGGTAGGGGGCCACCGCCCGGACCGCGATGCCGCAGGCCCCCAGATAGACCAGCCCCGCGCCGGATGCGAAGTGGGCACGGGTCCAGCCGTCCAGGGTGACCGGGCCGCCGCAGCGGACAACCTGCCCCCCGAGGGCGGCAGCCAGCTTTTCCGCCAGGGCCAGCCCCCGGCTGCTGAAAGCCAGATACCAGAGCTTCACGGCTGGGACCCCTTCCGGTAGCCCGTCGTGAAGGCGGGGTCGTAGAGCTTGCTGCGGTCGTAGCCGCCCCGGCCCAGAAAGTCCCCCACCAGGATAAGGGCGGTGCGGCAGATGCCCGCCCCGGCGGCGGACTGTGCAAGGGTTCCCACAGTGCAGCGGACCAGTTTTTCCTCCGGCCAGGTGGCCTTATAGACGATGGCCGCGGGGGTGCCGGCATCATACCCGCCCCGGAGCAGCTCGGCCTGAACCGCTTCGGTCATCCCCGCCGAGAGGAAGATGACCATCGAGGCCCGGTGGGCGGCCAGCGCGGCCAGGCGCTCCCGTTCGGGCACGGGGGTGCGGCCGGCCAGCCGGGTGATGATGACGCTCTGGCTGACCCCGGGCAGGGTGTACTCGGCCCCGAGGGCCGCCGCCGCCCCGCAGAAGCTGGATACACCCGGGGTGTCGTCCCAGGGAATGCCCAAGGCGTCCAAGGCGTCCATCTGCTCTTTCACCGCGCCGTAGACGCAGGGGTCCCCGGTGTGGAGCCGGACGGTGTCCACTCCGGCGGCCTCGGCGGCCCGGATGGCCTCCACCACCTGCTCGAGGGTCATCTCGGCGCTGTTGTAGATGGAGCAGCCGTCTTTGGCCCGGGCCAGCAGGGCCGAGTTGACCAGGCTGCCCGCGTAGATGATGCAGCCGGCCTCTTCCAGCAGCCTGGCCCCACGCAAAGTCAGCAGGTCGGGCGCACCGGGGCCTGCCCCTACAAAGTGTACCATCCTCTCACCCCTCCTTCACGATGACGGTGACGAAATAGCCTGCTTCCAGGGCGGCCTGCCCGCCCTGTTCCAGGCTGGGCAGCAGCAGCTCCCCGGGCAGGCCGCAGTTGGCCGCCAGGGCGCTGTGGGCCGCAAGGCCGCGTTCTTCCAGGGCCGCCAGCACCTGGGGCAGGCGGCGGGCACTCTTCATCAAAATTTTGGTGCCGGGCAGATCGAGGGCAGCGTCAAGGCCCGCCTCATCCCCGGCGGGGATGAGGTGCAGGGGGGTGTCGATCCCGGTCAGGCTGGTGTTGAGGGCCGCCGCCGCCGCGCAGAAGCTGGGCACCCCCGCCACCCGGGCAGTGGCGAAGCCCTCGGCCGCCAGTTTTTCCATCAGATAGGAACAGGTGGCGTAGATGGACACGTCCCCGATGTTCAGCATGGCGACGTCCTGCCCGGCCAGCAGGCAGGCCCGCACCGGCGCCAGGGCGGCGTCGTGGGCGGCGGCCCGGCGGGCCGGGTCGGGGGACATCGAAAAGTCGAGGGGGAGGATCTCCTTCCCCGACAGGTCCACCGCCTGCCGGGCAATTTCAAGGGCCACCATCTTCCCCCCGGCGGTCCGGGGCGCGGCCACCACCGGGCAGGCCCGGATGGTCCGCACCGCCTTGAGGGTCAGCAGCTCGGGGTCCCCCGGCCCAACCCCCACCCCGTAAAAGGTCCCCTTGGGTATGGTATCATTCTGCACGGCTTTGCCTCCATTCTTCGATCAGGGCCGCGGCCTGGGGGCTGACCCCCAGCGGGCCGTATACATTGGAAAAAAGCAGCACCCCCGCCCGGTAGGCCCCGGCGGCCCGCCGCTCGAGATGGCGCTGGGCCGCGGCGGTCAGGCTGTCGAGGACGGGGGTGCGCAGCCCCTCCCGGTCCAGCAGGGCGATGCAGGCGTCGGTGGTGGCCGCCGCCAGCAGCGCCCGGCAGAGGTCTCGGCTGGCCCCGGCGGCAGCCGCGTGGGCGCAGAAGAGCTCGGTGCGGCAGTCGGCATAGCGGGAATGGGTGTTCATGATCCCGCCGGCCATCTTGACCAGCTTCCCGATGTGGCCCGCCAGCAGGAGCGCTTCGAACCCCTCGGCGGCGGCGATGTCCAGCGCCTCCCCGATGAAGTTGGAACTCCGGACCACCGGCGCCCCCAGCCCGTCCAGCCCCTGGGCCGCCAGAAAGTCCGCCCCATAGTTGCCGGGGGTCAGGATGACCCGGCGGCCGGACTGGGCGGCCTGGTGCAGCTCGACCGCGATAGTGTCCACGATGGCCTGTTCGCTCATCGGCTCCACCACCCCCGAGGTCCCGAGGATGGACAGTCCCCCCTCCACCCCCAGCAGGGGGTTGAAGGTCTTTTGGGCCTTTTCGGTCCCACCGGGGATGGAGACAGTCACCTCCACGCCCCCCTCGTAGCCGGCCGCATCGCAGACGGCCTGCACCTGCCGGACGATCATCTGCCGGGGGACTCGGTTGATGGCTGCCGCCCCCACCGGCTGGTCGAGGCCGGGCCGGGTAACTCGGCCCACCCCCTCGCCCCCGTCGATGCAGATGCCGGGGGCAGTGCGCCGCCGGACCGTCGCCTCTACCAGCATCCCGTCGGTGACGTCGGCGTCGTCCCCGG
>CAZEIG010000057.1:654-10187 GCA_964511805.1 uncultured Faecalibacterium sp. | reverse complement strand
TGCCGCCCAGGAAGCCCAGGTGGGTCCACCCGTCCTTGGCGATGGCATAGCCGGCCAGGTAGCCAGCCTGCTCTTCCTTAAAGGTGATGCAGTAGCAGTTGGCGGGGATGGCGGTGCCGATGTCGGACTCGGTGACGTCGATGGCGATGAAGCGGATGTCGGGATACTGGTCGGCGGCCCATGCCAGGGAAGCGCCGTACAGGTAGCCGACGCAGACGACGGTGTCGGCGCCGTCGTTGACGGCCTGGCGGATCATGGTCTCGCGGTCCTCATCGGAAGCGTCGGACTCGGGGATGTAGTACTGGCAGTTGTCGCCCATGTAGTTCTCGACGGCGGTCCAGCAGGCCTGGTTGAAGCTCTCGTCGTCGATGGTGCCAGTATCGCAGCACAGAGCGACGTAGGACACAGCGCCCTCGACAGCGGACGAAGCCTCGCTGGAGGCAGTGCTGGAAGCGGCAGAAGATGCGGTGCTGGAAGCGGTGGAGCTGGAAGAGCTGCCACAGGCGGCCAGAACAGAAACGGCAGCGGCGGCGCCGGCCACGGCCATAAACTTACGACGCGAAATCATATTCATAAGAAGTCTCTCCTTTTTCACAGTTGTCTGCAACCATTTTTTGGACAGATACAGAGGGCGGCGGACAAAGCGCCGCATTCTCTATCTTCCAGTATAGCGGCAAACTGTGTGAGGTTCAAGCTGTTTTCAATTACAAATTCTTTACAATCTTTTTAGTAAAAAAGCACAAACCAGCAAAAACCGGCACAGACCGCGCGGTCCGTGCCGGGATATGGCTTTTTACCGGATATTGGCGGGGCCAAAACCGAATGGCAACAGCTCATCCAGGCTCCGCTCGATGAATTCATCGGGGGTCTTGGCCATGATGACGTTCAGGGCAGGGCCGCAGAACTCGAACAGTGCCTGCCGGCAGACCCCGCAGGGGGCGGTGACCAGTTCGTTCATCTCCCCCTCTTTGGCGCCCACGATGGCGATGTCGGTAAAGCGGGTGACCCCTTTACTGACAGCCTTGAAGAGAGCGGTCCGCTCAGCGCAGTTGGTGGGGGTGAGGGCGGCGTTTTCGATGTTGCAGCCGGTGTAGACACGGCCGTCCGCAGCCCGGAGGGCGGCGCCCACCGTAAAGTGGCTGTATGGCGCGACAGCCCGGGTGCGGGCCTCCTGGGCGGCGCGGATCAGCGCCTGCTTTTCCTCCCGGGTAAGCTCAGACATTGTAGATGCTCCTTATACTTAATAATCCGTCTCGGCCGGCTGACATATGCGGACGGCCGGGACACATACAGGGAAATTTTCAAGCGAGAGTGTGCGAGCCGAAGGCGAGTGCGCGGTTCGATTGAAAATTTTGTTCCTCTGGCAATTAGTATTCGGCGCCCAGCGCCACCTTCATCATGTTGGTAAAGCTTTTCTGGCGCTGTTCGGCGGTGGTGATCTCGGGGGAGACGAAGCTGTCCGAGATGGTCAGCAGGCAGGCGGCCTGCTTGCCCAGGACCTGGGCGTTGGCAAAGAGGGCAAAGCTCTCCATCTCGACGCAGACACAGCCCTGCTCGTCCCGCAGCTTCTCCCAGTAGGTGGGCTTTTCGTCCGTGGGCTGGCGGTAAAAGACGTCGGCGGAGTGGATGTTCCCCTCGATCAGGGGGATGCCCTGCTTCTTGGCCGAGGCGCGCAGCTTCTCGTTCAGTTCACGGCTGGGGAAGGTGATGTGCCCTTCAAAGCCGCTCTGGGTCAAGGCATAGCTGGACTCGCTGACCGCGCCGGCGGCCAGCACCACGTCGAACAGCTTGGCCTTGTCGGTGTAGCTGCCGGCCGAGCCGATCCGGATGATGTTCTCGACGCCGTAGAATTTGAACAGCTCATAGGAATAGATGCCGATGGAGGGCATACCCATGCCGCTGCCCATAACGCTGATGGGCCGGCCCTCGTAGGTGCCGGTAAAGCCTAGCATCCCGCGGACGCCGGTCACCTGGCGGACGTCCTGCAGAAAAGTCTCGGCGATGAACTGGGCGCGCAGCGGGTCGCCCGGCATCAGGACGGTCTTGGCGAAATCGCCCATTTCGGCTGCAATGTGCGGGGTAGACATGATAAAACCTCCTTGCTGATTGTAGGTCAAATGGTTTACCGGTTGAAATAGTTCTGGGGCGGCAAGTAGCGGCCGTTGTAGCGGATCTCGAAGTGGCAGTGGTTGCCGCTGGAGCGGCCGGTCGAGCCGACGTAGCCGATCAGCTGGCCCTGGCTGACAGCCTGTCCGGCGCTGACGGTCAAGGACAGGCAGTGGGCGTAAAGGGTGCTGTAGCCGTTGCCGTGGTCGATGATGATCGAGTAGCCGTAGCCGCTGCCGGCACCGGCCCGCTCGTAGCCGGCCCGGGTCACCACGCCGCTGGCCGACGCATAAATGGGGGTGCCAGCGGCGGCGCAGATGTCGACGCCCTTGTGGCTGCTGGAATACCAGCGGGAACAGTAAGTATACTGGGGCACCGGCCAGATGAAGGTGCCGTTGCCCACCTGGGCCACGCTGCCGCTGGACAGGCGGGTGCCGGTGACCACCTCGCGGTTGACCGGCTCCTTGACCACCTCACTGCTGAGGATGGTCTGCTCCAGCAGGTGGCCTTCGGTGTCGTAAATGTTCTGTGCGGTGATGCTCCGGATGCCCGGTTCGCCCTCCTGGACGACGTGGGTGGTGCCGAAGCTGTATTCGCTGGACTGGGTCTGGACAGTGGAGAAAGCGATCTCCTCGGTCCAGGTGACGATGCGGGCGATCTGCACCTCCAGCATGGCCTCCTCACGGGTGACGACCAGCTCGTCCCCTGGGAAGATGGCGGTGTCGACGGTGATGCCGTTCAGCTCGCAGAGCTCGGCGGTGGTCAGGTTGTTCTTGGTGGCGATCAGGCTGATGCTGTCCCCGGCCACGACGGTATAGACCCGCTCGGCCTGGCGGACGCCCGACAGGAGGGAGACCACGTCGGCGTAATCCAGGAAGCTGTCGGTGAAATAGAGGCCGTCCTCCAGGGTGACCTCACGGGTGAAGCTGACCGAGACGTTGGGGTCGTCCGGATCCTCGTAGGGCTCCAGCAGGCTGCTGAGGTAGAGCTGGAGCTGGGCGCCGTCGGCGCAGACAGCGGTCAGTTCGCCGTCCAGGTAGAGGGCGGTACCCTCGCTGATCTCTTCGCTGACGGCCGAGAGGATGGCGTCGGCCATCTGGCTTTCGTCCAGCACGTCGCTCGAGATGGCCAGCCGGTAGGTGGGTTCGATGCTCAGTTCGGTGTCGCCGCTGGTGCCGGCGTAGTTGACACGCTGGAGCACGTCCTTCCGGGCGGAGTCAAAGACTTCCTCGTTGGCCACATGGCCGACGACGGTGCCGTTGACCTCGACGGCCAGGGTATAGGGCCGGCCTATCATGGTCTGGACGACCAGGAGCAGGACGGCCAGCGCGCCCAGCGGCAGGATGTAGGTCACCATCCGGGGCAGCAGCCCGACATACCGCACCGCACCCCGGCCCAGATAGCGCAGGTCGGCCGCGATGCCGGCCAGGAAGCCCTGCTCCTGCCGGACCTCGCCGCCGTAAACCCATATGTTCCGGACGCCCCGGCAGAAGACATAGATGGGGCCGAAGACCTCCCGCAGGATGACCCGCACCTCGGGGGAGGCGATGTCCGCCAGGCTGTGCCAGGCGGCGGTGAAGGCCGCAGCCAGCCAGAGGGCGGCGGCCCGGACGGCCCGGCAGATCCGGATGCAGGTGTACTCGGCGGTGAAGCCCAGGGTGTACAGCAGCTCGCCCAGCTGGTGGACCAGCGGGATGGCGCAGACCAGAGCGCCCAGGCTGTCCACCCGGCGCTGGGCGCTGCGGCGGATATGGTGGCGCAGGCGCAGGCTGACGCACTGAACCCGCGCCCAAAAAGAGCGCAGTTTTTCTTTTGTTGTCAGGGACGGCAGGGCAGGCGGCATACTGCCCTGCGGCTCCTTGATCTTATCTTCAATCAAAAGAGATGTTCTCCTTCCGGTGGAATGTATATGAATGCCGTCCAAGGGCGCACAAAGGCGCGCGACGTGGCAAAAAAGCAGATGAAAACCGATCCGGCGCCGCCCAGCAGCCGCCGAACCCTTCACTCTCATCCTAAATTATACACCCCGCCGGCGTTCAGGCAAGGTTTTGCACGGAATTTGGATGAACCTTTCACCGACTTTTCACGAAAATAACGCAATGATGTCGGAGGGCAGGGGACTTTCCACCGTGACGGGGACCAGGCGGAGAGGCGTCTCGAACCGGAAACCGTCCGCCACGGTCTCGCCGGCCGGCACCAGAAAGCGCTGGCGGGCGCAGTGGAGGGCCTGCCGCCCGATCCGGTCCCGGTGGCCGCCGTAGAGCTGATCCCCGGCCAGGGGGCAGCCGATGGAGGCCATGTGGACGCGGATCTGATGGGTCCGCCCGGTGACCGGGACGCAGGCCGCCAGGCTGAGGCCGTTCTTTACCTTTACAATGGTATACTCGGTTCGGCTTGGCTTGCCGTCGGAGGTGACGCACCGCCCGATGATGCTGCTTTCCCGGCGGCCGATGGGGGCGTCGATAACGCCAGGGCCGAGGGGCAGCTCTCCTTCGGCGACGGCGTAGTAGAGCTTTTCAACGTTTTCGGCCAGCAGGGGGGCGGCGTAGGCGTTCTGGGCTGCCAGCACCAGGCCGCTGGTGTCCTTGTCGATCCGGTTCACCGGGCGGAAGACCGGGCTGCGCCCCGCGGCCAGCCGGGCGGCCGCGTAGCCGTTGGCCAGGGTGCCGCCGGGATAGTTGAGGGTGGGGTGGACCGCAATGCAGGCGGGTTTATCCAGAACGGCGGCAAAGAAGTCCTGATAGGCGAAGCGGACCGGGATGGCGCCATCGGGGGCACAGCCGCCCTCCTCCGGGGGCAGGTCGAACCAGACTGTCTGGCCGGGGTAGACCCGCCGGTTGGCCAGGATGGGGCTGCCGTTGGCAAAAAAGCCGCCGCCCCGAAACTTGACCGCCCGCAGCAGGTCGGTGGAAAGGCGGCACTCCTGCAGGAAGCGCCGCAGGAGCACCCCCTCCGACCCGGCCGCCGCCGGCACCGGGAAGTACAGCCGCATACGCCCTGCCCCCTTTCAGCCGCTGCTTGTACTGTTGATTCTATTAGTATACCAGAAAAAACCGCTCCTTGCAAATTTGGGCCGGTTGTGGTATCATGTACCTTGGAAAACGAGTGGAACATACGGCGGCGGGGCGGCTTTGACCACCCTGAGGAAAGTCCGGGCTTCACAGAGCACGGTAACTGCTAACGGCAGCCGGGGGTGACCCCAGGGAAAGTGCAACAGAAAGGAAACCGCCGCGCCCCGCGCGGTAAGGATGAAAGGGCGAGGTAAGAGCTCACCAGCGGATGGGTGACCATCCGGCTTTGTAAACCCTACCGGAAGCAACGCCTATATGGGACGAGATGCGCTGCTCGCGTGTCCTGAAGGCGGCACGAGCCTGTCAGCAATGGCAGGCCTAGACAGATCGTCGTTTAATACAGAACCCGGCTTACGGTCTATCTCGTTTTCCTTTTTTTGCTGGCTGTGGGGCCGCTGCAGACGTCTGGGTCTGCGGCGGCCTTTTTTGCATCCTACTGCAGAAAAGGGGCGGCCGGATTTTGCGTTTTTCACAAATTGTTTCTTTTCGTTTTGGACAGACTGTGGTATACTAAAAAAGCTGCAAGTATGCCTGCAGCGTCGACAAAAAACAACCTGCCACGCGGGTATCTGGGATATTTTGCTAGGATGTGTCTTGTATGAAGGATGGTTTTCTGAAAGCGGCTGCCCTCTCGCCGGCTCTGCGGGTGGCGGACTGCGCTTACAACGCCGGGCAGATCACGGCCGAGATGGAGCGGTGCGCGGCGCGGGGAGTCAAGCTGGCGGTCTTCCCTGAGCTGGCCCTGACCGGCTACACCTGCGGCGACCTGTTTTTCCAGCAGGCCCTGCAGGAGGCCGCCCTGCAGGGCCTGGCGCGGGTGCTGGAGGCCAGCGCCCCGCTGGACCTCGTCGCCCTGGTGGGGCTGCCCCTGGCGGTGAACGGCAAGCTCTACAACTGCGCCGCCGTGGTCTGCCGCGGGCGGCTGCTGGGCGTGGTGCCCAAGACTTTCCTGCCCAACTACAGCGAGTTCTATGAGCGGCGGCATTTTGCGCCGGGCGACAAAAAGGTGCGGACGGTGACCGTCTGCGGGCAGGAGGCGCCCTTCGGCACCTCCCTCCTCTTCCGCTGCCGGCAGATGCCCTCCTTTGTGCTGGGGGCAGAGCTCTGCGAGGACCTCTGGAGCGCCCTGCCGCCTTCCACCTTCCACGCCCTGGCGGGGGCCACCGTCATCGCCAACCTCTCGGCCAGCGACGAGACGGTGGGCAAAGCCGAGTACCGCCGCGCCCTGGTGGAAAACCAGTCGGCCCGTCTCCTCTGCTGCTACCTCTATGCCTCGGCCGGCCACGGGGAGAGCACCCAGGACATGGTCTTTGGGGGGCACAACCTCATCGCCGAGGACGGCGTCCTGCTGGCCGAAGCCCTGCCCTTTGCCGGCGGCGCGGCTGAGACCGAGCTGGACTGCGTCCGGATGCTGGCCGAGCGGGCCCACAACACCAGCTTCACCCCCACGGACGAGGGGTACCAGACGGTCGAGTTCGACCTGGAGCTGACCGAGACGGTCCTGACCCGGCGGGTCGACCCCGCCCCCTTTGTACCGGGGGACCCCCGCCGCCGTGCCGAGCGGTGTGAGCTGATCCTTCGGATGCAGGCCGACGGCCTGGCCAAGCGGATGGAGCACACCCATGCCAAGACGGCGGTGATCGGGATCTCGGGCGGGCTGGACAGCTGCCTGGCCCTGCTGGTAGCCGTCCGGGCCGTCCGGCAGCTGGGCCGCCCGGCCTCCGACGTGCTGGCGGTGACCATGCCCTGCTTCGGCACCACCAGGCGGACCAGGAGCAATGCCGAGATCCTCTGTCAGGAGCTGGGGGTCTCCTTCCGGGAAGTAAACATCACCAATACCGTCCGCAGCCACTTCGCCGACATCGGCCACGACGGCCAGACCCCCGATGTCACCTTTGAGAACAGCCAGGCCCGTGTTCGCACCCTCGAGCTGATGGACATCGCCAACCTGACCGGCGGCTTTGTAGTGGGCACCGGCGACTTGTCCGAGCTGGCCCTGGGCTGGGCCACCTACAACGGGGACCATATGAGTATGTACGGTGTCAACGCCGGTGTCCCCAAGACCCTGGTCCGCCATCTGGTCCGGTATGAGGCCGACATCGCTGCCGACGAGGCTCTGCGGCGGGTTCTGCTGGACATCCTGGACACCCCCGTCTCGCCCGAGCTGCTGCCCGCCAAAGACGGGGAGATCGCCCAGCGCACCGAGGAGCTGGTGGGCCCCTACGAGCTCCACGACTTTTACCTTTATTATGTCCTCCGCTTCGGTTTCGGCCCGCGGAAGATCTTCCGCCTGGCCAAAGCGGCCTTCGCCGGCCGGGAGGAGTACCCCGACCAGGTGCTTTACAAGTGGCTGCGCAGTTTCTACTGGCGGTTCTTCGCCCAGCAGTTCAAGCGCAGCTGCCTGCCCGACGGCCCCAAGGTGGGCAGCGTCACCCTGTCGCCCCGCGGCGACTGGCGGATGCCCAGCGACGCCGCGGCGGCGTCCTGGCTGGCCGAATTACAAACCCTCGGCGTCGAATAAGGAGAGGCCATGCAGCAAAAAAAACTGCTTATCAATCTGCTGTTCGGGGCGGTGATCCTGGCGGCGGCGGCTCTGCTCTTCTTTCTGCGAGACGCGGGGCGGGACACCGGCGCGGCCCTGGCGGCCCAGCTGATCTACGGCGACGAAAACACCGTGCTGGACATCCCGTTGGACGCCGACGGGGTCTATGACGTGGACACCGGCTACCTGACCGTCCACATCGAGGTGCGGGACGGTGCGGCCCGATTCGTCGATTCACCCTGTCCCGACCATATCTGTGAGGGGTACGGCTGGCTGACCATCGAAGATCAGTCGGCCACCTGCCTGCCCGCCCGGGCTGTCCTGACCATCGTACCGGCGGGCTGATACAAAGGAGCTTTGACCCTATGGATTTTGATTTTGAGCCGGACGGGCGCCGCCCTGACAAGGCGGGCCGCCAGCCCCGGAAGATCAGGCGGAGCGACGAGGCTGCCTCCACCGGTCCGGTGCCGGTGGACAGCACGGACTTTTTCCAGCCCCATCCCGAGCCGCCACCCGCCCCGCCTTCGCCGCCCCCGCCGGCGGAAGAGGCAGTGAATGACCGTCCACCCATACGAGGCTTGTTTATGCTGATCCTGATCTTGCAGGCGGCGCTGAGCGCGGCAGCCGTCTTTCAGCTCTACCGCACCCGGATGCTGCCGGGCTACTACCTGGTCATCCTGGGGGCGCTGCTGGTGCTGGTCTGGCTGCTGGTCCTGAAGTGCCAGCGGTATAAGGTCCGGGGCTTCCTGACCCGGGTGCTCTCCCTTGTCCTCAGCGCTGCCATGGCGGTGGGATGCGTCTGGGCCCAGCAGGGCCTGGCTGCCCTGGACCAGGTTGCCCTCGGCAAGGACACCGGCCCGGACTACCAGGCCGAGGCCATCACCACCGAGTCCTTTGTGGTCTACCTCAGCGGGGTGGACACCCGCGGCGAGCTGACCGAGGACGCCCGCAGCGACGTCAACATCCTGGCGGTGGTCAATCCGGTGACCAAACGGGTGGCCCTGGTCAACACCCCCCGGGACTACTATGTGGATCTGGCCGGCACCGACAGCAAGGACAAGCTGACCCACGCCGGTCTCTACGGGGTCGAGACCTCGATGGAGACCCTGGGGAACCTCTACGGCATCCAGGTGGATTACTATGTCCGGATCAACTTCGCGGGCTTTATCGACATTGTGGATGCGATGGACGGCATCGATGTCTACTCCGACTATACGTTCACCTCGGTGGGCAGCCCCGGCTACTATGACCCCACCGACTTTGTCGAGGGGTGGAACCACCTGGACGGCGCGGCGGCGCTGGCCTTCGTGCGGGAGCGCCACGCCTTTGCCACCGGCGACATCCAAAGGGGGATCAACCAGATGAAGGTCATCGACGCCATGCTGGAAAAGATCAAGAGCCCGGTCCTTCTGACCAACTACAGCCGGCTGCTGGCCGCTGTCTCGGATAGCTTTGTCACCAGCCTGTCGGCCAACCAGATCGCCGCCCTGGTGCGGATGCAGCTGTCCGACTTTGCCGGCTGGGACATCGAGAACTACAGCGTCACCGGCTCCAACTCCACCAGCACCCAGTGCTATTCGGCCCGCGGGCAGAGCCTCTACGTTATGCTGCCGAATGAGGAATCGGTGGCGGGCGCCCAGGCACTGATCCAGTCGGTTGTCAGAGGCGAGCCGGCCCCCGGCCCCGAGGCGGAGGCGGACAGCGCCGCGTCGGACGCCGCCGACGACGAGGCCGCATAAACGGAAAATGGACCGACAGCAGGGCAGTGCCTCCGGGCGCTGTCCTGTTTTTTGTGCCTTTTGCCGGTTTTGCGC
>CAZEIG010000057.1:0-644 GCA_964511805.1 uncultured Faecalibacterium sp. | reverse complement strand
TGCGCCCCAAATCTTGTTGCAAATTATAGAATTGACAGACCTGTCCCCAGGGCATAAACTATAAATATAGATCGTCATAAAGGGGGCGGTGTGCCCGTCCCCAGTAAATCAAAGCAAAGGTAAGGTGTTCATAATGTATCTGGATGAATACAAGCGCTGGATGGCGGCTGACCTGGAGGACGCCGATCTCAAGCCCGAGCTGGCCAAGATCGAGGGGAACGACACAGAGATCAAAGACCGCTTTGCTGTTGCGCTGAAGTTCGGCACCGCCGGCCTGCGCGGCGTGCTGGGCGCCGGCACCAACCGGATGAATATTTATGTGGTCCGTCAGGCCACCCAGGGCCTGGCCAACTGGGTCAAGACCCAGGGCGGCAGCCAGACCGTCGCCATCAGCTACGACAGCCGGATCAAGAGCGACGTCTTCGCCAAGACTGCCGCCGGCGTCCTGGCGGCCAACGGGATCAAGGTCCGGATCTACGACGCCCTGATGCCGGTGCCGGCCCTGAGCTTCGCCACCCGGTACTACCACTGCAACGCAGGCATCATGGTCACCGCCTCCCACAACCCCGCCAAGTACAACGGCTACAAGGCCTACGGCCCCGACGGCTGCCAGATGACCGATGACGCCGCCGCCATCGTCTACA
>CAZEIG010000056.1:0-10354 GCA_964511805.1 uncultured Faecalibacterium sp. | reverse complement strand
AGCCGTAGGCGCAGAGGATGCCGGCGCCGTAGGCGGCCGCCACCGATAGCAGCGCCGCCGCCAGGGCCGAAAAATCGGGGATCTCGGCCTGGGTCAGGGGGACGATGTAGTCGTCGATAAGCCGCTGGATGAAGAGGGTGCCCCGCAAAGTTGCCAGGGCTGACCCAATGATGCAGACCACCACCATCAGGAAGGAAAATTTGTAGTCCCGCAGCATATAGCCCAGCACCCGCTTGATGGCGGAGAGCTGACGCCGGGCGCTGATCTTGCTGCCGGCAGTCCGTACAGAAGTCGCCATTGTTACACACCATCCTTTCCGTCCGGGGCGGGCTAGTCGAAGTCGCCGCCGCCCTGGGTCTGTGCTTCGTAGATTTCGCGGTAGATCTTGTTGGTCTTAAGCAGGTTCTCGTGGGTGTCAAAGCCGTTCACTTTGCCGTTGTCCAGCACCAGGATGCGGTCGGCCTCCTGGACGCTGGAGACCCGTTGGGCCACGATCAGTTTTGTGGTGCCGGGGATCTTCTTTGCAAAGGCTTCCCGGATCTCTGCGTCGGTGGCGGTGTCCACCGCGCTGGTTGAGTCGTCCAGGATGAGGACCTTGGGCTTTTTCAGCAGGGCGCGGGCGATGCAGAGCCGCTGCTTCTGGCCGCCCGAGACGTTCGAGCCGCCCTGCTCGATCCAGGTGTTGTACCCGTCGGGGAAGCGCCGGATGAACTCGTCGGCGCAGGCTTGGCGGCAGGCCTCGGCGCACTCTTCTTCGGTGGCGTCCGGCTTGCCCCAGCGAAGGTTGTCCAGGATGGTGCCCGAGAAGAGGACGTTCTTCTGCAGCACCACCGCCACCTGGCTGCGCAGGACCTCCATGTCGTAGCCCGGACGTCCCTGCCGCCCACCCGGACGCTGCCCTCGTCCACGTCGTAGAGGCGGCTGACCAGGCTCACCAGGCTGGACTTGCCGCAGCCAGTGCCGCCGATGATCCCGACCGTCTCCCCCGCGCGGATGTGGAGGTCGATGTCCTGCAGGACCTTCTCCCCGCTTCCATGTTTGTAGGAGAAGCTGACGTGGTCGAAGTCGATGCTGCCGTCCCGGACCTCGGTCTCGGGCTGGACGGGGTCGGCCATGTCGGGGGTCTCCTCCAGCACTTCGGCGATCCGGCGGTCGCTGGCCGCGCTCATGGTGATCATGACAAAGACCATGCTCAGCATCATCAGGCTCATCAGGACGCTCATGACATAGCTGAACAGGCTGGTCAGGTTGCCGGTGGTCAGCTCCCCTGCCACGATGAAATGGGCGCCGAACCAGGACAGGTCCAAGATGCAGCCGTAGACCACCAACATCATGACGGGGTTGTTGAGGGCCAGCCGGCCCTCGGCTTTGACAAAAAGCCGGTAGAGCTTTTTGGCCGCCTGCTCGAACTTTTCGTCCTCATAGTCCTCCCGGACGAAGGCTTTGACCACCCGGATGGCCGAGATGTTCTCCTGCACCGAGGCGTTCAGGTCCTCGTACCGGCTGAACACTTCGTTGAAGATCCAGATCGTCTTGCCCATGATCAGGACAAGGGCCGCTGCCAGGACGGCGATGGCCACCAGGAAGATGCTGCTCAGCCGTACACTGATGAAAAAACACATAAACATGCTGCAGATCAGCATCAGGGGCGAGCGGACCGCTATCCGCAGGATCATCTGGTAGGCGTTCTGGATGTTGGTGACGTCGGTGGTCATACGGGTGACCAGGCCGGCGGTACTGTACTTGTCGATGTTAGAAAAGGCAAAGGTCTGCACCTTGGCGTAGATGGCGTCCCGCAGGTTGCAGGCAAAGCCGGATGACGCCTTGGCTGCAAAGCGGCCCGCAGGATGCCGAAGGCCAGGCTGAAGAAGGCCATCACCACCATGATGCCGCCGTAAAAATAGACCTGGCCGAGGTCCCCGGCCTCAATCCCCTTGTCGATGATGGAGGCCGTGACAAAGGGGATCAATACTTCCATCAAAACCTCTAAGGCTGTGAAGAGCAGCGCAAGGGCCGAGGCTGCCTTATACCCCTTTACCTGCGCCAAAAGTGTTTTCAACATGGATGTTTTCCTCCAATCTCATCTTGTTTTGGATGGTCCTGCAGATGGTGCGCAGGTCATCCTCCAGCCAGGCTTTGTGCTGATCGGGGATGTCCGCGCAAAGCTCCCGCTGTTGGCGCTCCAGGCCGGCGTCGAGCGCTGCCTCCACTTGGCGGGCTTTGGCCGTCAGGACGATCCGCTTTTTCCGGTCGTCTGCGGGGTCCACCTCGACGTCGAGATAGCCCTTCTGCCGCAGCCCCTTCAGGGTGGAAGAGACCGCCGACTTGGACAGCCCCAGCGCAGTGTGGAGATCCACCGCACACAGCCGCCTGCCCTTCTGGGTCAGCAGGTAGTACAGGACCATCCCCTGGGTGGTGGACAGGTCCAGTTCCTTCAGCTGCACCTTGCCGTACTGTTCCAGCGCGAGCTGAAGCTGCTTGAAGGTACACAGAAGATTCTGTTTCAATCCATCCTCCTCCTTTCGGTTCCCTTTGGACTGTTCGATTCCAAACAATCTATGCGTATCCTATTATACAGATTTTCCATGGAAAGTGAATTTAGAATCTGTTACTATTGGTAAGCAAACCTTACCAATTCACAAGGAGGTCATTTCATGAATACCTTCCAGCTCGAGTGTTTTCTCGCCGTGGCCGAGCACCTCAACTTTGCCCAGGCGGCCCAGCAGCTCCATGTGACCCACCCTGCCGTCAGCCAGCAGATCAAGTCCCTGGAAAAGGAGCTGAACGTCCAGCTCTTCCGGCGGACCACCCGCTCGGTCAGGCTGACCGAGGAGGGCAAGGCCTTCCTGAACGACGCCCAGCAGATGGTGGCCATCGCCGAGCGGGCCAAGAAGAGGTTCGATGGCTCCGACCCCGAGCCGATCGAGACCATGGCCCTGGGCTGCTATGATTATCCCTGCATCTTCCTGCTCTTCGACACCCTGGCACGGCTGCGCGCCCAGCGACCCACCCTCCACCCCCGGCTGCAGGTGATCCCCTTCCAGCACATCTACCGCCGGCTGGAAGAGGGCGATCTGGACGCCATCGTGGGCTTCCGGGAACTGCCCAAAGGGAAGACCCAGGCCGTCTACCGGGAGCTTCTCCAGGTGCCCATCGTCTGCATCTGCCCCACCGGCCACCCGCTGGCCCAGCGGGACGCCGTCACCCCCGAGGACCTGCAGCAGGAACGGCTGGTCCTCTTCGCCCCCCTCCTGACCACTTCCCCGGTGGCCCAGCTCCAGGGCCAGCTGATGGGAGACCGGCAGGCCGACGCCTTCTATTTCTGCGAGTCGGCCGAGGCCATCTCGGTCCTGGTGACGGCGGGCTACGGCATCTCGGTCCTGCCGGCCTCCGCCGTCCCCGGCACCCATCTGCTGGCCCGCGTCCCGCTGCAGGGGGACGCGCCTGTCTCCTTTGGCATCTATCACCGGCAATCCGACGCCAACCCCGTCCTCAAGGCTTTCCTCCGGGCGGCCCGGGAAAGCTTTGCGTCAAACGCCGCATTTTCCGCGGAACCGTAGCAAACGGATGTGGGGTTATGGTCCAATTTTTGAAAGCGCTTTGATGCGATTATCTTGTAAATGACACAGCAAAGCGGCGGTATTCCTTTTCAGGAATACCGCCGCAGCTTGTCAAAAACTGGTGCAACATCCCCCAATTCCTGTATAATAAAAGAAATGGGGGATATTGTGCCACTTTTTTACACTGACCTCTCCCTCTGGGAGAGGTGGCAAGACGCCCGCAGGGCGGCTTCACGGAGAGGGCTCCCTATGGCCGAAATACCCACCCCAACAAAAAACGGCGGCCCGTGCAGGTTGGGCCGCCGCTTTCGCCCTTGCGGGCAGGCAGGGTAAATGATAAGAAGGTAAATGAAGAAAATAGCAAGATCCAGCGCGGAACGCCGCCGCGGCACCGGCCGTGCAGGCAGCCGGGAAGCCACGCTTGTATCCAAGACGTTCCACTTGGATACAACATACCACTTTTCGCCGCGGAATGCAAGCGTTTTTGAAAGAAAAATGCCGCCGAAACCGCGTAAAAACGTATTTTCGTGAAAGTGCACAAATATCAACACACTTTACTGCCATAAATACCGAATTTTCTTTCTTCCCTTCCGGCGTCTTTTTGCTCCACGTCGCCGTGTGCGCCCTGCCAGCCGGCGGCCTTTACTTTCCGCCGGGGGTATGTTATCATAATTAGGTACGCTTATCGACTAGGTACGCTTATCAGAAACCGGCCTGTCCTGCGCGGGCAGCAAAGGTGTAGGGAAAGCGAATGAAACACGCGGCAGGGGCGCAGAGTCCCTTGAAGAACGGGCCCGGCGGGCCTATTTTTACAAACAGCGAACTGCTGCGGCTGATCGGGCCCACTGCTGGTCGAGCAGCTTTTGGCCACCACCGTCGGGATGGCCGACACCATGATGGTCTCCCGCTGCGACGAGGCGGCCATCTCGGGCGTCAGCATGGTTCAATAACCTCGTCATCAACCTGCTGGCGACCCTGGCCACTGGCGGCGCGGTGGTGGTCAGCCAGTACCTGGGCGCCCGGCGCCAAGTGGACTGGATCTGCCGCGCCGTCTGCTTTGGCTGGCGGTTCCGCAGCGGCGTCTGGAAGACCAAATACCAAGCATAATATCCTCATAATATCCTTATAAAAAGGACAAAAGAAAGGGAACAACCATGAAGCTGATCAGCTGGAACGTCAACGGCCTACGGGCCTGTCTGACCCACGGCTTTGCCGAGAGCTTTGCCGCCCTGGACGCCGACGTCTTCTGCATCCAGGAGACCAAAATGCAGCCAGGCCAGGCGGATTTCCACCCGGCGGGGTACGACGAATATTTCTGCTCGGCCCTGCGGAAGGGCTATTCGGGCACGGCCTGCTACTGCCGCGTAAAACCCCTGTCGGCGACGCTGGGGGTGGGCGCCCCCTCCCACGACACCGAGGGACGGGTCATCACCCTCGAATACCCCGGCTTCTACCTGGTGAACTGCTACACCCCCAACAGCCAGGAGGGGCTCAAGCGGCTGGAATACCGTATGCTCTGGGAGGAGATGTTCCGCCGCTACCTGCTGAGGCTGGACGCCAAAAAGCCGGTCATCCTCTGCGGCGACCTCAACGTCGCCCACCAGGAGATCGACATCAAGAACCCCGACACCAACCGCCGCAACGCCGGCTTCACCGACGAGGAGCGGGCCGCCATGACCCGCCTGCTGGAAGCCGGCTTTGCCGACAGCTTCCGGCTGCTCCACCCCGACGAGGTGAAGTACAGCTGGTGGAGCTACCGGATGCGGGCCCGCGCCCGTGGCATCGGCTGGCGGATCGACTATTTCCTTGTTTCCAAGCGGATCGTCGGGCTTGTCCGGGCCGCTGAGATTCACAATGAGGTGATGGGGTCGGACCACTGCCCTGTGGAGCTTGTAATCGACCTCTGAGCCCGGCAAAGGAGTTGTTTATGGATATGGAAGAAAAAGAAACGTCTGCAACAGGCGGGTCATCCTCGGTCGACCAGCGGCTGGGCACCGCGCCGCTGGCACCGCTGATCTTCAGCCTGGCCCTGCCCACTGCCCTGGCCCAGCTGGTCAATATGCTCTACAACATCGTCGACCGGATCTATGTCGGCCACATCCCCGAGACAGGCAGCCTGGCACTGGCCGGCCTGGGGGTCACCTACCCCATCATTGTCCTGATTACCGCCTTCTCCAACCTGGTGGGGATGGGCGGCGCACCCCGGGCCTCGGTGGCCATGGGACGCGGCGACTACAAGACCGCTGAGAAAATCCTGGGCAACTGCGTTTCCCTGCTGATCCTCCTCTCCATCGTCCTGAGCGTGGTCTTTATGGTCTTTGGCGAGCCCATCCTGCTGGCCTTCGGCGCCAGCGGGAACACTCTGCCCTACGCCATGGCCTACCTGCGGATCTACCTGATGGGCACCATCTTTATCCAGTTCACCCTGGGCATGACCCCCTTCATCACCAACCAGGGCTTTGCCAAAACCAGCATGGCCACCACCTGCATCGGCGCGGTCTGCAACATCATCCTGGACCCCATCTTCATCTTTGTCTTTGACATGGGGGTCGAGGGCGCGGCCCTGGCCACCATCCTCAGCCAGGCGGTCAGTGCGGCCTGGGTCCTCATCTTCTTCACCGGCAAGCGGAGCGTCCTCCGCATCTGTAAGGCCAACCTCCTGCCCGACGGGAAGGTGCTGGGGCTGGTCCTCTCGCTGGGCGTCTCCCCCTTTATCATGAACGCCACCGAGTGCCTGATCCAGCTGGTCTTCAACACCGGCGCCGCCCAGTACGGCGGGGACAGCGCCGTCGCTATCATGAGCATCCTCTTCTCAGTCTCCCAGATCGCCTATATGCCCACCCAGGGCTTCTGCCAGGGCGTCCAGCCGGTCATCAGCTACAACTTCGGTGCGCACCACTTCGAGCGGGTCAGCAAGACTTTCAAGGTCATGCTGACGGCCTCGATGGGGGTGACGGCAGTGGTGGTGCTGGCCGTCGAGCTCTTCCCCCGGCTCTTCCTGGGTCTCTTCTCGAGCGATGAGGCCATCATTGCGATGGGCAGTGCGCCGCTGCAGATCTATCTGCTGGGCTACATCTTCATGGGCGCACAGAACGCCTGCCAGCAGACCTTCCTGGGGCTGGGCGAGGCCAAGATCAGCATGTTCATCGCCCTGCTGCGGAAGGTCATCCTCCTGATGCCGCTGGCCCTCATCATCCCACGGGTCTTTGGGATGCTGGGCGCAAGCCAGCTGCTGGGCCTCTATGTGGCCGAGCCGGTCAGCGACTGCATCTCCGCCACCACCTGCACCATCCTCTTCTTCGCCGTCGAGTGGAAAAAGCTCAAGCCCGCCCCCAAGACGGCGGTGCCCGAACCGTAACATACCTATCCTATTATCCCCCATCTTCAAGGAGGCGCTATGCTGGAACAGTATCTCTTCGTCTTTTTCGTCGCAATGGTCCCCGTGGTCGAGCTGCGGGGCGCCATCCCCATCGGGATGGGCCTGGGGCTGGATGTCCTGCCCACCTATATTGTGGCGGTCATCGGCAACATGCTGCCAGTACCCATCATCTACCTCTTTGCCCGCAAATTCCTGATCTGGGGGTACAACAAGCCCCTGATCGGCGGCATCTGCAAATTCTTCGTCGTCAAGGGCGAGAAGGCCGGCCGCGCCCTGGAAGCCAAAGCCGGCCGGGGCCTGGTGGCGGCCCTGCTGATCTTTGTGGGGATCCCCCTGCCCGGCACCGGCGCATGGACCGGCACCCTGGCGGGGTCCATCCTCGACATGAAGTTCAAGGACGTCCTGATCGCCTGCATGGGCGGTGTCCTGATGGCAGGGGTCATCATCGGTCTGGCCAGCGCCGGGCTGCTGGGTGCGCTGAGCGCCTTCTTTGCGGTCTAAGCGCCGCCCTTTGTCAATACAAGTCAATCAAACAGAAAGGAAATGATTCAAAGATGGATCAGGCATACAATCAGAAGATCGACGCATTCCTGGCGGCCAACCGCGAGCAGATGCTGCGGGACATCGCCGCCCTGGTCTCGGTCAACAGCGTGGAGACCGCCCCCCAGGAGGGCGCGCCCTTCGGCCCCGGCCCCCGCGCCGCCCTCGACACCGCCCTTGGGATCGCGGCCCGGATGGGCCTTGACACCCACACCTGCGAGAACTATATAGGCTACGCCACCCTGCCCGGCGCCGACCCCGACAAATACCTGGCCACCATCTGCCATGTGGACGTCGTCCCGGCAGGCGAGGGCTGGTCGGCCGATCCCTTCACCATGCGCCAGCAGGACGGGTGGATCCTGGGCCGTGGCGTCCTGGACGACAAGGGCCCGATGGTGACCACACTCTACGTCCTCAAGTTCCTCAAGGAGGAGGGGGTGCATCTCCGCTATCCTATCCGCGCCCTGGTCGGCACCAACGAGGAGACCGGGATGAAGGACGTCGAGTATTACCTGGCCCACAACCCCGCGCCGGCCTTCTGCTTCACCCCCGACGCCGAGTTCCCCGTCTGCAACGGTGAAAAGGGCCACTTCCACGGCAAGCTGGTCAGCCCGGTCTGCAACGGGATGATCCGCGCCTTTGAGGGCGGCGTCGCCAACAACGCCGTCCCCGACCGGGCCAGCGCCCTGGTGGCCGCCGACATCGCCGGCCTCAAGAACGCGCCCGGCATCACCCTTGAGCCGGAGGACGGCGGCGTCCGGGTCCGCGGCTGGGGCAAGTCGGGCCACGCCGCCAGCCCCGAGGGGACGGTCAACGCCATCGGGCTGGTGGTGAACTACCTGCTGGCCAACAACCTCTGCACCGAGACCGAGCGCCGCTACCTCGAGACGCTCCAGAAGCTGCACAGCTCCACCGCCGGCGAGGGGCTGGGCATCGCCACCGCCGATGGCCCCTTCGGCCCGCTGACCATCATCGGCGGCCAGATGTATATGCAGGAGGAGCGGATGGTTCAGACGATGGACAGCCGCTACCCCACCTCCACCAACGGCGACGCCATCGCGGCGGGCATCCGCGCCGCCATCGGGGACGGCGCCAGCCTGGAGGACGTGGACGCCGCCGACCCCTTCTATATCGAGGCGGACACCCCGGCCATCCGGGCCTGCATCGACACCTACAACGAGGTCACCGGCAAGGACGAGAAGCCCTTCACCATGGGCGGCGGCACCTACGCCCGACACTTCCCCTACGCGGTCAGCTTCGGGCCGGAGAGCCACGACATAGTCCTGCCCCCCTTCGGCGGCCCGATGCACGGTGCCAATGAGTCCGCCCCCATCGACGCCCTGCTGCAGTCGGTCAAGATCTACATCCTGGCCCTGCTGCGGCTGGAGGAAATCGAGTTCTGAGGGCCCTCTCAGTCGCCTTCGGCGACAGCTCTCCCAGCGGGGGAGCCAAGATAAGCTCGTGCTCTAAGATATAGGCGTGTTGTATGGGCTTACGCATTCCTCCAGTCACCTTGCGGTGACAGCCCTCACAGAGGGGGCCTTTATTTACCGCAAAGCCCCGCTTTATGATAAGCCTCCCTCCTTGAGGGAGGTGGCACAGCAAAGCTGTGACGGAAGGAGTAAGACTGCGGCTGAAAGCCTCAAGAAGCCATTCGTTGGAAGATTAACAAACGAAACTTCTCTTTTTGGTATTGAGCCTTCGGGCCGGGTGTGGTAGAATAGAGATAATCAGGCGCGCAATCAGGCAGGCAAGGCCGCAATGGTCCCCTGCCCGCCCCGGGCCTGGCAAAACGCCTGGCCCCTGCGCAGGATAATGAGAAATCAGGAGGTATTCGATCATGAATTATCTGGAAATTGAACAGGTCGTCGGCCGCGAGATCCTGGACTCCCGTGGCAACCCCACCGTCGAGGCTGAGGTCACCCTGGCAGACGGCACCGTGGCACGCGGCTGCGCCCCCAGCGGCGCTTCCACCGGCGAGTTTGAGGCGCTGGAGCTGCGCGACGGCGACAAGGGCCGTTACCTGGGCAAGGGCGTGACCAAGGCTGTTGAGAATGTCAACACCGTCATCGCCGACGCCATCGTCGGTATGGACGCCTCCGACATCTACGCTGTGGACGCTGCGATGATCGCGGCCGACGGCACCGAAGACAAGTCCAACCTGGGCGCCAACGCCATCCTGGCCGTCTCCATCGCGGTCTGCCGCGCTGCCGCTGCCAGCCTGGGCATGCCCCTGTACCGCTTCCTGGGCGGCGTCAACGGCAACCGCCTGCCCGTCCCCATGATGAACATCCTGAACGGCGGCGCACACGCTACCAACACCGTCGATACCCAGGAGTTCATGATCATGCCCGTGGGCGCTCCCTCCTTCAAGGAGGCCCTGCGGATGTGCGCTGAGGTCTTCCACGCCCTGCAGGCCATCCTGAAGAGCAAGGGCCTGGCCACCTCTGTCGGCGATGAGGGCGGCTTCGCTCCCAACCTGTCCAGCGATGAGGAGACCATCGAGACCATCCTGGCCGCTGTCGAGAAGGCCGGCTACAAGCCCGGCGTCGACTTCATGATTGCACTGGATGCCGCTTCCTCCGAGTGGAAGGACACCGAGAAGGGCAAGGGCCACTACAAGCTGCCCAAGGCTGGCACCGAGTACACCTCCAGCGAGCTGATCGCCCACTGGAAGAGCCTGGTCGAGAAGTACCCCATCATCTCCATCGAGGACGGCCTGGATGAAGAGGACTGGGAGGGCTGGCAGGAGCTGACCCGCGAGCTGGGCGACAAGGTTCAGCTGGTTGGCGACGACCTGTTCGTCACCAACACCAAGCGTCTGTCCAAGGGCATCAGCATGGGTTGCGGCAACGCCATCCTGATCAAGCTGAAC
>CAZEIG010000055.1:0-10520 GCA_964511805.1 uncultured Faecalibacterium sp. | reverse complement strand
CCACTTCTTTCTGCCCCGACTCCGCTTCCACCGCCACTTCCATCGCTTCCGGTGAGAAGACCGAGTCTGGCGTCATCAACATGACCCCCTGGACCCGCGATGTTCCCTTCGAGACCATCGCCGAGAAGCTGCACAGCCAGAAGGGCTACAAGGTCGGCATCCTGACCACCGTCAACATCGACCACGCCACCCCCGCCGCCTTCTACGCCCACCAGGCCAGCCGGAACAACTACTACGACATTGGCGTTGAGCTGGCCAACAGCGGCTTTGAGTACTTTGCCGGCGGCGACTTCGAGCGCCCCTACAACGACGGCACCAAGGCTTCCAACTACGACGTCGCCATTGCTGCCGGCTACAATCTGGTCACCACCCAGGCCGGCGCCGAGGCCCTCCGCGCCGGTGCGGGCAAGACCCTCATCATCGCCGAGCACCGCGCCGACGCCGCTGCCCTGAACTACTCCATCGACGCCCCCGCCGGCGAGTGGCAGCTGTCCGACTACGTCCGCAAGGGCATCGAGCTGCTGGACAACCCCAACGGCTTCTTCATGATGGCTGAGTCCGGCAAGATCGACTGGGCCTGCCACGCCAACGACGCCGCCGCTTCCATCCACGACGTCCTCGAGATGAGCAACGCTGTCCAGGTGGCCGTTGATTTCTACAACCAGCACCCCAATGAGACCCTGATCCTGGTCACTGCCGACCACGAGACCGGCGGCATGACCATCGGCTACGCCACCACCAACTACGACACCTTCCTGACCAACCTGACCAAGCAGACCACCTCCTTCATCAAGTTCGACAGCGAGCATATCGACAAGCTGCGCGCTGTGGGCGCTTCCTTCGAAGAGGCCCTGGTTGATGTCAAGAACAGCTTCGGCCTGATCACCGCCGACGACCCCGACGTCTCCAACCCCGAGTACGCCAACCTGATCCTGACCGACTACGAGCTGGATCAGCTGCGCGAGGCTTACGAGCGCAGCATGACCGTCGGCTCCTCCAGCCAGAGCAACATGAGCCAGCGCGACTACGAGCTGTACGGCACCTATCAGCCGTTCTCTGCCGCCATCTGCCATGTGCTGAACCACAAGTCCGGTATGTCCCACACCACCTGGGCCCACACCGGCGCACCCGTCAACATCTATGCCCAGGGTGTCGGCAGCGAGGAGTTCACCGGCGCTTTCGACAACACCGAGATCTTCCACAAGCTGGCTGAGCTGACCAACGTGCAGTAAGTGCATCTCCCGCAAAACACAAAAACTCCTTCTTTTACCTTTCTACATAAGGGCACACAACAAGCAGAGAAGCCCTCGCCTGGCACCGCGCGACACGGTGCAGGCGGGGGCTTGCCTGTTGGGGGAGAAAGACGGCTCAAAATTTTGACATTCCCTCTTGCATATGCAGGGCGGGACAGCTACAATAGAAAGGCGGATTTCGCACGACTTTGTGTTTTAGGAGGAAAAGAAGATGAAACGTGAGACTTTCGGCTCGCGGCTGGGCTTCATCCTGGTCAGCGCGGGCTGCGCCATCGGCATCGGGAACGTGTGGCGGTTCCCCTTCCTGGCGGGCAAGAACGGCGGCGGCCTGTTCGTGCTCTTCTACCTGCTGTTCCTTGTCATCATGGGGGTGCCCATCCTGACCATGGAGCTGGCCGTCGGCCGCGCCAGCCGGGGCAGCGCCGTCCAGGGCTACAAGGCGCTGGAGCCTGCGGGCAGCAAGTGGCATATCCACGGCTGGTTCTGCATGGCGGGCTGCTACCTGCTGATGATGTACTATACCACCGTCGCGGGCTGGATGCTGGATTACTTTGCCAAGTTCGCCACCGGCCAGATGGCCGGTATGCCCAACGGCGCGGCGTCGGATGTCTTCAACACCATACTGGCCAACCCTGTGGAGATGGGGATCTGCATGGTGCTGGTGGTGTTCGCTGGCTTTGTGGTGGTCAGCTTCGGGCTGCAGAACGGCCTGGAGCGGATCAGCAAGTGGATTATGATCGCCCTGCTGGCCCTGATCGTCATCCTGGCGGTCAACAGTGTCCTGTTGCCCGGCGCAGGGGAGGGCGTCCGCTTCTACCTGCTGCCCAGCCTCGAGCGGGCCTCTGAGGTGGGGATCGGCAACGTGGTGATGGACGCCATGAACCAGTCCTTCTTCACCCTCAGCCTGGGCATCGCCGCCATGGAGATCTTCGGCAGCTACATGAAGCGGGACCACACTCTGCCCGGCGAGGCCATCCGGATCTGCGTGCTGGACACCTTTGTCGCCCTGATGAGCGGGATGATTATCTTCCCGGCCTGCTTCGCCTACGGCGTCCAGCCCGACCAGGGTCCCTCCCTGATCTTCATCACCCTGACGGAGGTCTTTGCGGATATGCCCGCCGGCCGGCTGTGGGGTACCCTGTTCTTTGTCTTTATGTTCTTCGCCAGCTTCACCACCGTCATCGCGGTCTTTGAGAACATCCTGGCCATTTGCTGCGACAACTTCGGCTGGAGCCGGAAGAAGTCCTGCTTCATCAACATGGTGGTGGTCCTGGTGGCCAGTCTGCCCTGCGTGCTGGGCTACAACGTCTGGAGTGGCCTGACCTTCCTCGGCGGGAAGAACGTCCTGGACACCGAGGACTTCCTGGTCAGCAACCTGCTGCTGCCCATCGGCTCGCTGATCTACCTGCTCTTCTGCGTCTCCAAGTGGGGCTGGGGCTACGACAAGTATTATGCCGAGGCCAACACCGGCGACGGCATCAAGCTGCCCGCCTCGCCCCTCTTCAAGCGCTACCTGCAGTTCGTTTTGCCGGTGCTGATCCTGGTCATCCTGATCCAGGGCCTGATCTGACCGGGCGTCCTGCCTGTTGCCAAAAAGAAAACGGAGCCGTGCCCCTTTGCGGGCATGGCTCCGTTTTTTGCGTCAGGCGGCTCAGAACAGGCCGAAGAAGCTGATGTGGCTGACCCCCAGGATGATGAAGAGGATCAGCAGCGCGAACAGGACCCCGATGATGATATCCAGCTGGTGGACGGTAAGGAGGAAGCGGTCGTAGATCTTCTCCTTTGCGTTTTTGAAGTTGGGGTCGCCGTTATCCAGCAGGCCGTGTTTGGCGCCGGATTGGGCTGCCTCGGCTTCCCGGGCGGCAAGCTTGGCCTCCCGCTCGGCGGCGGTGGACTCGTGGGTAGGTTCGGGCATGTGTTTCCCTCTTTCGCTTTGGCATAAGTATAAAACAGGAGGGCAGGAAATGCAAGAGACCGGACGTAAAAGGGTGTGCACTCACGCTTTGACTTTATTTTATTCAGCAATCTGCCGGGATGCGCAGCGTTTTTGTTTCTTACTGGAAGGCCGACGCGGCCCTCGGCTTCAAAAAAACAGTTGACAAATTTGTGAAAACATGTATACTTTGTTTCAGGTTGAAAACAAAGGCGTTTTACCTATTAAGAGGTCAGAGCGCCTTTTTGTTTGCCTGTACAGCGAAGACAGGCGGAAGATGCCAGGAGGGATTCTGATGATCAAACTCGACCATGTAAACAAATATTTCGGTGACCTGCACGTCCTCAAGGACGTCAGCCTGGAGGTCACGGAGGGGGAAAAGCTCGTCATCATCGGGCCTTCCGGCTCGGGCAAGTCGACGACGGTCCGCTGCATGAACTTTCTGGAAGAGCCCACCAGTGGCCATGTCTACATCGACGGCAAGGAGTTGACCCACAAGAACAAGACCCGCCTTGTGCGGGAGACCACCTCGATGGTTTTTCAGCAGTTCAACCTCTACCCCCACATGACGGTGCTCAAGAACCTGACCCTTGCCCCCATCAAGCTGCACCACAAGAGCAAGGCAGAAGCCGAGCAGACTGCATACCATTATCTGGAGGTAGTCGGCCTGGTGGATAAGGTCCACGCCTACCCGTCCACCCTGTCGGGCGGGCAGCAGCAGCGGATCGCCATCGCCCGGGCCCTCTGCGCCCAGACCAAGATCATCCTCTTTGACGAGCCCACCTCGGCCCTCGACCCCGAGACCATCCAGGAGGTGCTGGACGTCATGATCCGGCTGGCCAACGAGAAGAGCATCACTATGGTGGTGGTCACCCACGAGATGGGTTTTGCCCGGCAGGTGGCCGACCGGGTGGTCTTTATGGCCGACGGCCAGATCATTGAGGAGGGCACCCCCGAGCACTTCTTCACCAACCCCCAGAACGAGCGGGTGAAGCAGTTCCTGGGGAAGATCATCCGCTGAAAAGGATTTCAGGCGGCGGGGCGGACACCTGTGTCGCAGCCGCTTTGAGATAGAACCACGATAGAGGGAGGAAATTTTACCATGAAAAAACGATTTGCAGCACTGCTTGCAGGCGTCATGTCTCTGATGATGTTGACGGCCTGCGGCTCGTCCAGCAGCTCGACGGCGGCGTCCTCGTCTGCCGGGTCGTCTTCGGCGGCGGACAGCTCGTCCGCTGCTTCCACCACCGCATGGCCGGAGGACGTCCAGGCCATCGTTGACCGCGGGGTGCTCCGGGTGGGCGTCAAGAACGACGTCCTCGGCTTTGGCTACCAGGACCCCCTGACCGGCGAATACAGCGGCCTTGAGATCGACCTGGCCACCATGATCGCCGACCACCTCGGCGTTGACGTCGAGTTCACCGCCGTCACCGCCGCTACCCGCGGCGAGCTGCTGGACTCGGGCGACATCGACTGTGTCCTGGCCACCTTCACCATTACCGATGAACGGAAGGAGACCTGGGACTTCACCACCCCCTACTACACCGACGCTGTCACCGTCCTGGTGGAGGATGCCAGTGGGATCACCGATCTGGCCGGCCTGGTCGGCAAGACGGTGGGCGTCTCCTCCGGCTCGACCTCTGCCCGTGAGCTGGTCCGCGCCATGGTGGAGCAGGGCCTGATCAGCGGTGACAACTTCGACCCCGACACCTTTGACCCGACCACCTGGAGTGAAGGGATCAGCTTCCACCAGTACGATAACTATCCCGCCATTTCGACGGCCCTGAGCGCCGGCGAGGTGGATGCCTTCTGCGTGGACCGCTCCATCCTGGCCCTCTACCGGACCGAGGGCCGCTCCTACATTGAGGATGAGTTCTCCCCCCAGCAGTACGGCGTCACCACCACCAAGGGCTCGGGGATGTCGGATGTCTGCGAGGAACTGATCACCGGCTGGCTGGCCGACGGCACCATCGACAGCCTGATCGAAGAGTACGGGCTCTAAGCGTTGAACTTTTTGCCGGGCGCCATGCCGGCGTCCGGCGTTTTATCAAAGGGCAGGAGGGCCCGCTGCGCTCCTGTCTTTTGGTAAGAGAACCAAGAATCATATCGAACGATGGAGGGATCGAGGAATGGGAGGATTGTTTTCAGCGAATGCGTGGGGGACGGTGTGGATCTACCGTGCCACCTTCCTGCACGGGCTGGCCAATACGGTGCAGCTGGCCGTTGTGGGGCTGCTGCTGGCGCTGCTGCTGGGGATCGTCTTCGGGCTGATGTCCACCAGCGGCAAAAAACTGCTGACGGCCGTGGCGCGGGTCTATGTTGAGTTCATCCAGAACACCCCGCTGCCTCTGCAAATGTGTTTCCTGTATTATCTGCTGGCCTTCTCGGGCAACAGCATCGGCATCCTGCCCACCGGCATGATCGCGCTGGGGATCTACCACGGGGCCTATATGGCCGAGGTCATCCGGGCCGGCATCCAGGCCATCCCCAAGGGCCAGTCGGAGGCCGCCCAGTCCCAGGGCTTCGGCTATCTGGGGTGGATGTACTACATCATCCTGCCCCAGAGCATCAAGATCATCCTGCCGCCGATGGTCAACCAGGTGGTGAACCTCATCAAGAACACCTCCTGCCTTTACATCGTCGGCGGCGCCGACCTGATTTCGGTCACCTACAGCTTTGTGACCGGCGTCAACACCGGCGGCGCTTATGCGCCGGCCTACATCGTCAGCGGTATCCTCTTCTTTGTGGTCTGCTTCCCGCTATCCACCCTGGCCAGCGTCTGGGAGGCCGCCCTCAAGAGGCGGGACGCACGGGTCGACACCGCTGTCCGGGCGAAATAAACACGAAAGGGAGGCTGGATATTCGTGAATACATGGCAAGCAAGTCTTTCCATTCTGCAGAACCCGGCGGTGCTGGTCTATCTGCTGCGGGGGGTGGCTTTCACCCTGATCATCTCGGTGGTGGCGGTCCTGCTGGGGCTGGCGCTGGGGTCGGTGCTGGCGCTGGTTCGCAACTACTGCAACCGCGGCGCGGCGCGGGTCTTCAAATGGGTGTCGGTGGTCTACATCGAGATCTTCCGGAACACCCCGCTGCTGCTCTGGATCTTCATCTGCCTGGTCTTTTTCCCGGTGCCGGATCTGCCCCGGATGTTCGGGCTGTCCTCGGTGGAGGTCAAGCTGATGTTCAAGGCGGCGGTGGCCCTGATCCTCTTCACCTCGTCGGTCATCGCCGAGATCGTCCGCGGCGGCCTGAACGCGGTGCCCCAGGGCCAGTTTGAGGCCGGGCATTCCCAGGGGTTCAGCACGGTACAGATCATGCTCTACATCGTCCTGCCCCAGGCCTACCGGAGCATCATCCCCACCCTCCTCAGCCAGGTCATCACCACCGTCAAAGACTCCTCTTATCTGGCCAATGTGGCGGTTATCGAGCTGATGGCCCGGGTACGGCAGATCATGAGCGTGGCCGGCCAGTACAACGGCCTTGGCACCACCAACGTCTCGGACGTCTTTGTCCTCTTCGGCTTTGCCTGCGTGATCTATTTCATCATCAACTTCACCCTGTCCTGCCTGGTCCGCTACATCCAGAAGCACAAGCTCAAGGCGCTGCCCGGGGCCGCCTGAGGCAGAAGGAGGAAACCATGAAGCAGTATGTGATCACCATTTCGCGCCAGTTCGGCAGCCTGGGGCGCTCCATTGCCCAGGCCCTCTCCCAGGAGCTGGGGGTCGACTTCTACGACCGCGACATCGTTGAGCAGACCGCCAAACGGATGGGGATGCCGGTCTCGGTCATCAGCGGCACCGAAGAGAACGCCAAGTCGGTCTACTTCCGCCGCCTCTACCCGCTGGGGATGGGGCTGCCCAGCCTGAAAGACGAGATCTTCCTGGTGCAGAAGAACATCATCCGGGATCTGGCCGACCGCGGTTCCTGCATCATTGTGGGGCGGTGCGCCAGCAGCATCCTGGCCGACAAACCCAACCGGCTGAGCGTCTATGTTTACGCCCCTTACAGCGAGCGGTTCAAGAACTGCACCCAGCGGCTGGGGATGGACGAGGCCACCGCCCGGAAGATGATTCGGGAGGTGGACCGCTCCCGCGAGCTCTACCACCGGCGCTACTGCCCCGAGGTCAAGGACCCTTTCACTGGCCACGACCTGATGTTGGACAGCAGCCGCTTTGGGGTGGAAGGCGCGGCCAAACTCCTGGCCGCCACCGCCCGCAGCCTCTTTGCCGGCTGAAACGCATAAAAGATGCCCCCGAGAGGGTTTAGCCTCTCGGGGGCATCTTATGTTCCGTCTGCACCTTCGGCGGGTGCGGCGGCCGTCACTCAATCTCGATCAGGTTCGAGTTGGCGGCGGGCAGCTCCTTCTTCTGCTCAGTGTGGGGCAGGGTGAACTCCAGCACACCGTCCTCAAACTTCGCATGGATGTCTTCTTTCTTAACATCCTCGCCGACGTAGAAGCTGCGGGCGCAGGTACCGGAAAAGCTCTCGCGGCGGACATAGCGGCCTTCCTTGTCGGTCTTGTCATTGCTGTGGCTGTGGACGGCCTGGATGGTCAGATAGCCGTTGTCCAGCTCCATCTTGACGTCCTCTTTCTTGCAGCCAGGCAAATCGACGGCAACCTCATAGGCGCTGCCGGTATCCTTGACGTCGGTCTTCATCATGTTCGCACCGCGCTTGCCAAAGACCTGGCGGGACTCGCGATCCATCGCACGGTCCACATCATCGAAGAACGGATCAAACCAATCATCGAACAGATTCTCATGAAAAACAGCAGGCAGAAGCATAAGTCAAACCTCCAATCAAAAGCCCTTGCGGGCCAAAAGCTTGTGCCACCCGGTGCGGAGGACCCCGGCGGGGAACTTTCGCTCCCCGGGAGACCTTTCTCCTGAGCACGGCTATAGTATAGCACTTGAAATTAGCACTATCAAGCATGGAGTGCCAAAATTAATAATTCGTTTACAAAACGGCCATATCTCATGCGATGATTGCAAAATCATACGATGATACGATTTATAAAATGAAATGCGCAGGGGAATGGTTTTGCCTCAAACAGCTTGCGCGCACACTTTGCTAACGACAAAGTGGCCTCAAAAGAAGACGTCGAAGCTGTCGTACTCCTCCGCCTCAGCCCGCTTCTCTTCGATGATGGCGGCCGCCTGCGCCAGTTGGCTTGGCGTCGCGCCGCACTCGCTGACCAGGGCCCGCACCGCGGCCGCCAGGTCCCCGCCGAAGAGGGTGTCCAGCCGCTCCCGCATACAGTAGACCCCGTAGGCCCGCCGGGTCACGGTGGGGGTGTAGAGGTTGCGGTTGGCCTCCTTTTCCACCTGGACCCAGCCTTTGGCCTCCAGCCGGGCCAGGAAGCTCAGCAGGGCGCCGGCGGTCCAGTGCTTGCCGGCCAGGCGGCGCTCAATCTCCCGCCGCGCGGCCCGGGGGCCGGCCTCCCAGATGGCCAGCAGCACCTCTTCCTCGGCGCCGGACAGTGGTTTGCAGCGTGCAGATAAGCCGTACATAAGCCGTCCCCTTTCCATTATCTCATGCATTTGCATCTGATTTCTTTTTATTATTTTAACAGCTTTTTTTCGACCTGGCAAGAAGGGGAGAACAGGCATTTTGAGAAGATAAGCATGTTTTAATGCATTTGTATGAGAAATTGTATTTGTATAAAAGACATTTGTGCGTTCCGCGCTGTCATGGGGCTTTGGGACAGCACTTTTTTGTGAAAAAGCGCTCTTGTTTTCGCTCATGCAAAAACCGTATACTAAGTGTATGCCACGATGCACCGCGGGTGCTTACGGTTTTTGTGTATCAGATGGGAAAGGGAGTTTTCACTATGGCAAGAGTTTACAATTTCAGCGCCGGGCCCAGCATGCTGCCCGAGCCGGTCCTACGGAAGGCCCAGGCCGAGATGCTGGATTACCACGGCAGCGGTCAGAGCGTCATGGAGATGAGCCACCGCAGCAAGTGGTTCGAGGAGATCATCCAGAACACCGAGGCGGCCCTCCGCCGTCTGATGCAGATCCCCGACAACTACAAGATCGGCTTCTTCCAGGGCGGCGCGACCCAGCAGTTCGCGATGGTCCCCCTCAACTTTATGACCACCGGCAAGGCCGACTATCTGGTCACCGGCAACTTCTCCAACCTGGCCGCCAAGGAAGCCGCCAAGTTCGGCGAGGTGCGGGTGGTCGCCTCCAGCAAGGACAGGAACTTCACCTATATACCCGACGTCAAGGCCATCCAGTACAACGCCGACGCCAGTTACATCCACATCTGCCAGAACAACACCATCTTCGGCACCCAGTATGTCGAGCTGCCCCAGGTGGAGGGGATCCCCCTGGTGGCCGACATGAGTTCGATGATCCTCTCCTGCCCGGTGGATGTGACCCGGTACGGCTGCATCTACTTCGGCGTCCAGAAGAACGTGGCCCCCGCCAGCATGGCCATCGCCATCATCCGGGAGGACCTGCTGGGCCATGCGGCCGACAGCGTCCCCACCATGATGAACTACACCACCCTGATCGGGAAGGACAGCATGTACAACACCCCTCCCTGCTGGTGCATCTATATGACCGGTCTGGTGCTGGACTATCTGGAGCATGAGGTGGGCGGCCTGGCGGCCATGCAGCAGATCAACGAGGCCAAGGCCAAGGTTCTCTACGACTACCTCGACAGCCAGGACTTCTACAAAAACCCGGTGGAGCACCGCTACCGCAGCACCATGAACGTCACCTTCACCAGCCCCGACCCTGACACCGACAAGCGGTTTTGCGCCGAGGCCGCCGCCGCGGGCTTTGTCAACCTCAAGGGCCACCGCCTTGTGGGAGGGATGCGGGCCTCCATCTACAACGCCATGCCGCCCGAAGGGGTCGACAAGCTGGTGGCCTTTATGGAACAGTTCCGCAAAGCCAATCTGTGATCTACCGGGAGGGTCCATGCTATGTTTACCATCCAGACACTGAACGCCATCAGCCCCGTGGGGCTGACCAAACTGCCCAAGAACCTTTTTGAGGTGGCGGTGGACACCGACGCCCCCGACGGCATCCTGGTGCGGAGCGCTGACCTCCTCAACACCGAGTTCAAGCCCAACCTGCTGGCCATCGCCCGCGCCGGGGCGGGGGTCAACAACATCCCGCTGGACCGCTGCAGCGAGCAGGGGATCGTGGTCTTCAACACCCCGGGCGCCAACGCCAACGCGGTGGCCGAGCTGGTGGTAGGGATGCTGATCGCGGGCAGCCGGAACGTGCCGGCCGCCGCGGCCTGGGCCCAGGACCTGGCCGGCGCCCCCAACCTCAAGAAGGATGTGGAGAAAGGGAAAAAGCAGTTCGTGGGCAACGAGA
>CAZEIG010000054.1:4702-10579 GCA_964511805.1 uncultured Faecalibacterium sp. | reverse complement strand
GAATTGCTCCCTTCATGATGACAGTTTGTTTTTTCACTGTCTCTCATAAAGGGAGCATATCAGAAACGATCCCCTGCGTGGGTGTTGTCATTTGCCGGTCGGGATACGGCCGTAGGTCTCGGTGACGGCACGGATGCGGGCCGCCAGTTCAGGGGTAAAGGCCTCTGCCCCGGCGCGCCAGCACCAGTTGCCGCCCAAGGTGGAGGGCTGGTTCATCCGGGCGCTGTTGTCCAGGCCGAGGTAGTCCTGCATCGGGATGATGCACCACCGGGCCGCCGACTCCATCACGGTGCAGATCAGGTCCCAGTGGAAGGGCTCGACCGCATCGGGGGCGCGGTGGAGGTAGCGGCAGACTGCCGCCCGCTCTTCGGGCAGGATGCCGCTGTACCAGCCCACCGCCGTCTCGTTGTCGTGGGTGCCGGTGTAAGCCACGCAGTTCACGGGGTAGTTGTAGGGCAGGTAGTCCTCGGCGTTGGAGGATTCGCGGGAGTCGAAGGCGAACTCCACCACCTTCATCCCGGGGAAGCCGCAGTCGGCCACCAGCTTCCGGACGCTGTCGGTCATGTAACCCAGGTCCTCGGTGATGACCGGCCGGTCCCCCAGCGCCTCTCGCAGGGCGTCGAAGAGGGCCCTGCCGGGGCCCGGCTTCCACCGGCCGTCCCGGGCGTCGGGTGCGCCCGCCGGGACCCAGAAGTATTCGTCAAAGCCGCGGAAGTGGTCGATCCGGACCACGTCGTACCGCCGGAAGCTGGCCGCCATCCGCTCGATCCACCAGCGGTAGCCGGTGGCGCGGTGGGCCTCCCAGTCATAGAGGGGGTTGCCCCAGAGCTGCCCCCCCGCCGAAAAGCCGTCCGGCGGCACCCCCGCCACCCCGGTGGGACGGCGGTCGCCGTCCAGTTGGAAGAGCTCAGGGTGGACCCAGGTGTCGGCCGAGTCGAAGGCGACATAGATGGGGATGTCCCCGACGATCCGGACCCCTTTGCCGTTGGCGTAGGCTTTCAGCGCCTTCCACTGGCTGTCAAAGAGGTACTGCACAAACTGCTGGAAAGCGATCTCCTCTCCCAGCACGGCGCGAGCCTTGGCCAGAGCCGCCGGGTCACGCAGCCGGAGCGGGTCGGGCCACTGGTCCCAGGCCGCCCCGCCCTGCTCGGCTTTGACGGCGGTGAAGAGGGTGTAATCCTCCAACCAGGCAGCGTTCTCCGCCAGGAACTGCCGGTAGGCCGCTCCGCTCTCGCCGCCGGCCTGCCGCCAGTTGGCGAAGGCCCGGCGCAGCAGGGGAAGCCGGCTCTGGTAGAGCTTGCCGTAATCCACCACAGCCGGGTCGCCGCCAAAGTCGGCGGCGCCGCATTCGGCAGCCGTCAGCAGGCCGTCGGCCGTCAGCGCCTCCAGGTCGATGAAGTAGGGGTTGCCCGCAAAGGTCGAAAAGGACTGGTAGGGGCTGTCGCCGTAGCTGGTGGGTCCCAGCGGCAGGATCTGCCAGAAGGTCTGGCCCGCCGCGGCCAGCCAGCCCACAAAGGCGCGGGCCTCTTTGGAAAAGCAGCCGATCCCATACGGCCCGGGGAGGCTGCTGACCGGCATCAGGATGCCGCTCGCTCTCTTGTTCATTGGTGCCTCCATCACATTGGTTTACGCAACTTTACGAAAACAGTTTCGTTAACTGCATTGTAACCCCGGATATCCCAAATTGCAAGCCTTTTTTGGTCTGTCCCCAGAGTTTTCTGCGGCCCGCGCCGTTTCGCCGCTGTTTCGCCCCCAAAAAGCCGCGCGCCCCGCCCGGTCTTTTCCGGGAAGGGCGCGCGGTCGATTCTATCACAGGACGCTGCCGCGCCCGATGGGGTCAGGTTTTCCGGCGGGTCACAGACGGTTTTGAGGGATGTCCGGCAGGGAGTCGAAGCCCCGCTGCAGGTCGGCGTCGGTGGGGATGGTGTCGGTCATCTTGCCCGAGAGGTAGTTCTCGTAGGCGGTCATGTCGAAGTAGCCGGTGCCGGTCAGGCCGAAGAGGATGGTCTTGGCCTCGCCGGTTTCCTTGCACTTGAGGGCCTCGTCCATAGCGCCTCGGATGGCGTGGGCCGACTCGGGGGCGGGCAGGATGGTCTCGTGCTTGGCGAAAAAGACCGCCGCGTCAAAGACCCGGGTCTGCTCGTAAGCCACCGCCTCCATATAGCCGTCGTGGTAGAGCTTGGAGAGGATGGGACTCATCCCGTGGTAGCGCAGGCCGCCGGCGTGGTTGGCCGAGGGGATGAAACCGCTGCCCAAAGTGTACATCCGGGCCAGCGGGGTGACGCGCCCGGTGTCGCAGAAGTCGTAGGCGTACCGCCCACGGGTCAGGGAGGGACAGGAGGCCGGCTCCACCGCTACAAAGCGGGTGTTGCAGCGGCCCTGCAATTTGTCCGCCATAAAGGGGGCGATCAGGCCGCCCAGGTTGGAGCCGCCGCCGGCGCAGCCCACCACCACGTCGGGGTATTCCCCCAGTTGGTCCATGGCGATCTTGCTCTCCAGCCCGATGATCGACTGGTGGAGCACCACCTGGTTGAGGACGCTGCCCAGGACATACCGCTTGGCGCCGCCGCTGGCCAGGGCCGCCTCCACCGCCTCCGAAATGGCGCAACCCAGGCTGCCGGTGGTGTCGGGGCTCTCGGCCAGAATCTTCCGCCCCACCTCGGTGGTGCCGGAGGGGGAGGCGGTCACCTTTGCGTCAAAGACCCCCATCACAGCCTTCCGAAAGGGCTTCTGCTCATAGGAGCACTTGACCATATAGACGTCGCAGCTCAGCCCGAAGTAGGAGCAGGCCTCCGCCAGGGCGGTGCCCCACTGCCCCGCGCCTGTCTCGGTGGTGACGCCGGTCAGGCCCTGCATCTTGGCATAGTAGGCCTGGGCCACGGCCGAGTTCAGCTTGTGGGAGCCGGAGGTGTTGTTCCCCTCGAACTTGTAGTAGATTTTGGCGGGGGTGCCCAGGGCCTTTTCCAGCGCGTAGGCGCGGATCAGGGGCGAGGGGCGGTACATCTTGTAGACCTCCTGGATGGGCTCCGGGATGTCGATATACGCGGTGGCACCGTCCAGCTCCTGGCGGGCCAGCTCCTCGCAGAAGATGGGGGCCAGGTCATCCACGCCCAGCGGCTGCAGGGTCGCGGGGTTGAGCAGGGGGTCGGGCTGCTGAGGCATGGCCGCACGCAGGTTGAACCACTGCTTGGGCATCTGCTCTGCGGTGGGGGATCTTGGTCATGCTCATGTTCCTACGCTCCTTTGCATATTCTGGCGGACAAGGGCCTGTAAAAACCTCTGCGGTGCCACCCGGATTGGCCTGTACCACACATACAGGCCCGCTCACTTTCGCACGTCCAACAACGCACGCTCCCCTGATAACGGGTGGAGTCCCCGTCGCGCTACCGGGCCGCTTTGGGACGGCCCCTCGTTCTGCCCTCGAAAGTCCATTCGCCCGGCCGCCGCCTGCCGCGTTCCCACCATCTGCGGCTCTCTGGGAGGTTTTGAAACCGGGGTACTACTCTTTCTCAACGGTTTTGCCTGTTCAGTTTCCTGAACTTTACTGCATTATGACAGGAAACCATCCGGCTGTCAAGGGGAAATTTTCGCCCGGCGGGATTTTTCTTTTCTGCCCCCTTGACAAGCAGGGCAACCGGATGTATGATAACATCGTTATATAACTCTGTTACATGGGGGCCGTCATGGAAGAAAAATCGAGCGCCACCCTGGCCAACATCCAGCGGGCCGCCCTGGCCGAATTTCTGGACAAGGGGTTTCTGGGGGCGTCTTTGCGTCAGATCGTCAAAAATGCCGGTGTCACCACCGGGGCTTTCTACGGGTATTTTTCCAGCAAGGAAGCCCTCTTCTCCTCCATCGTGGAACCCCACGCCGCCGCCCTGATGGGCCGGTTCATGGAAGCGCAGACCAGCTTTGCCGAGCTGCCCGACGCCGAGCTGCCCGCCCACATGGGGGTGGAGTCCAGCTCCTGCATCCACTGGATGGTGGACTACATCTGCAGCCACCCCAAGCCGGTCAAGCTGCTACTGACCGGCGCCGAAGGCACCAGTTACGAGCACTTCGTCCACAATATGGTGGAGGTGGAAGTCGACGTCACCCTACAATATTGGGATGTCCTGCGCCGGCTGGGCCGCCCGGTCCCCGTGCTGGACCGCGCCCTCTGCCACATCGTGGCCAGCGGGATGTTCAGCGCCATCTTCGAGGTGGTGATCCACGATACCCCACGGAAGAAGGCCTTGGAATATGTGGACCGCCTGCGGGAATTCTACACCGCCGGGTGGATGAAATGGATGGAACCGTAACGGTTCCGGAGCCTCCTGCGGGGCAGCCGCAGGAGGCTCCCTTGTTTTTAGTTCAATAGTTAGTATATTCTAACTTTAGAAGAGGAGGTTTTTTCATGAACAAAAAGAAGAAAAGCGACCTTGCGGTCCTGCTGGATTATGCAGGCGGCTACAAAGCGCTGACCTTCCTGGGGCTGGCTTTGTCGGCTGTCTCGATGCTGCTGAGCATGGTCCCCTACATCTGCATCTGGCTGGTGGCGCGGGACCTGATCGCCGCCGCCCCCGACTGGCCTCGGGCCCAGGGGATCGCCCGGTACGGCTGGATGGCCTTCGCCTTTGCGGTGGGCGGGATCGTCCTCTATTTCATCGGGCTGATGTGTACCCATCTGGCAGCCTTCCGGACGGCGGTCAACATCCGCAAGCAGGGCGTCGCCCACCTGATGAAGGCCCCGCTGGGCTACTTTGACGCCAACGCCTCCGGCCTGATCCGGGGCCGGCTGGACGCCGCCGCGTCCGAGACAGAGACCCTGCTGGCCCACAACCTGGCGGACATCGTCGGCACCATCACCCTCTTTCTGGCCATGCTGGTGCTGATGTTCGTCTTCGACTGGCGGATGGGAGCGTCCTGCCTGTTGGCGGCGGTGATCTCGGTGGCGTCCATGTTTTCGATGATGGGCGGCAAGAACGCCCGCATCCTGTCGGAATACCAGGCCGCCCTGGACCGGATCAGCAAAGCCGGCACCGAGTATGTCCGTGGCATCCCGGTGGTCAAGATCTTCCAGCAGACGGTCTACTCCTTCAAGGCCTTCCAGGAGGCCATCGAGGACTACAGCGCCAAGGCCAAGTATTACCAGTCGGAGATCTGCCGGGTGCCCCAGTCGGTCAACCTGACCTTCACCGAGGGGGCCTTCGTCTTTCTAGTGCCGGCGGCCCTCTTCCTGGCGCCGGGGGCCCTGGCGTCGGGCGATTTCGTGGGCTTCGTCGCCAACTTTGCCTTCTACGCGGTCTTTTCGGCCATCATCTCCACCGCCCTGGCTCGGATCATGTTCGCCGCGTCGGGGATGATGCTGGCCAGCGCCGCTCTGGGCCGGATCGACAAGGTGATGGCCGCCCCCACCCTGGATCCGCCCCTCCACCCCCAGACGCCCCAGGGCAGCCGGGTGGAGTTTGCGGACGTCAGCTTCACCTACGACGGCACCGAAACGCCCGCCCTCTCCCATGTCTCCTTCACGGCCGAGCCGGGCCAGGTGGTGGCGCTGGTCGGCCCGTCGGGCGGCGGCAAGACCACCGCCGCCAGCCTGATCCCCCGCTTCTGGGACGTCACCACCGGCTCTGTCAAGGTCGGCGGGGTGGACGTCCGGCAGATCGACCCCCACATCCTGATGGACCGGGTGGCCTTCGTCTTCCAGAACAGCCGGCTGTTTAAGACCTCCATTTTGGAGAACGTCCGGGCCGCCCGCCCCGCCGCCACCCGGCAGGAGGTGGAGGCCGCGCTGGAGGCCGCCCAGTGCGGGGACATCCTTGCTAAGCTGCCCCACGGCCTGGACACCAAGATCGGGATGGCGGGGACCTACCTCTCGGGTGGCGAGGCCCAGCG
>CAZEIG010000054.1:0-4692 GCA_964511805.1 uncultured Faecalibacterium sp. | reverse complement strand
CCGGGCCATCCTCAAGGACGCCCCCATCGTGGTGCTGGACGAGGCCACCGCCTTCGCCGACCCCGAGAACGAAGTCCTGATCCAGAAGGCCCTGGCCCGCCTGACGAAGGACCGCACCGTCATCATGATCGCCCACCGCCTGTCCACCGTGGTGGGCGCGGACAAGATCCTGGTGCTGGACGCGGGACAGATCGTCGAAGAAGGCACCCACAAAGAGCTGGCCGCCGGCAGCGGGCTGTACGCCCGGATGTGGGCGGACTACAACCAGGCGGTGCAGTGGAAGATCACCAGCGAAAAGGAGGAAGGATAAATGTTTGGCAACGCATTTCAGCGCAAATACGCCCTGACCGGCCAGGGGGCACAGAATACCAAAAAGGGCACCTTCTGGACGGTGGTGGTCAACCTGGTGGTGATGGGCGGCGTCAGCATCCTCTACCTGCTGATGTCCGCTTTCATGGACACCCTGACCGGCGGCAGTCCCCTGCCCGCCGCCTGGCCCTTCATCGGGCTGGTGGTCCTCTTCCTCCTGCTCTCCTTTGTGACCCACCTGCAGCAGTACAAGGCCACCTACGGCCTGGTGTACGACGAGGTCAAAGCCGTCCGGCTCGGCCTGGCCGAGCGGCTGCGGAAGCTCCCCCTGGGCTACTTCGGCAAGCGGGACCTGGCCGACCTGACCGAGACCATTATGGGGGACGTCAACCGGATGGAACACGTCTGGAGCCATGTGCTGGGATATCTGTACGGCGCCTACATCTCGACCGCCGTCATCGCGGTCTGCCTGCTGTTCTACGACTGGCGGCTGGCCGTCGCCTGCCTGTGGGGGGTGCCTGTGGCCTTCGGGCTGTTGTTTGGCAGCCGCCGGCTGGCCGCCCGGAGCTCTGAGGCCACCAAGGAAGCCGCCGTCCGGGTCTCGGACGGGATGCAGGAGGCGCTGGAGAACATCCGGGAGATCCACGCCACCAACCAGGAGGGCCGCTACCTGGCCGACCTCAACGAGAAGATCGACCAACACGAAAAAGTCACCATCCGGGGAGAGCTGACCACCGGCCTCTTTGTCAACGCCGCCAGCGTCATCATGCGTCTAGGGGTGGCCACCACCATCCTCATCGGGGCTGGACTGATTTTGGCCGGTCAGATCGACTTCATGCTCCTCTTCCTCTTTTTGATGGTCATCACCCGGGTCTACGCCCCCTTTGACCAGAGCCTGGCCCTCATCGCCGAGCTGCTGGTCTCCCAGGTGTCCGCCGACCGGATGATAGAGATCTACGACACCCCCATCGCTGAAGGGTCGGAGGACTTCCGCCCCCTGGGCCACGACATCGTATTCCGGCACGTCAGCTTTGCCTACGACGAGAAGAAGGTTTTGCAGGACGTCAGCTTCACCGCCAAAGAGGGGGAGGTGACCGCACTGGTGGGGCCCTCCGGCTCGGGCAAGAGCACCTGTGCCAGGCTGGCCGCCCGCCTCTGGGATCTCACCGAGGGTTCCATCCTGGTGGGCGGAGTCGACATCACCTCGGTGGACCCCGAGGTCCTGCTGCGGGACTACTCGATGGTCTTTCAGGATGTGGTGCTGTTTGATGACACAGTGATGGAGAACATCCGCCTGGGCCGCCGGGGCGCCACCGACGAAGAAGTCCGCGCCGCGGCCCGAGCCGCCAACTGCGACGAATTCGTCCGCAAGCTGCCCCAGGGCTACGACACCCCCATCGGGGAGAACGGCACCCGGCTCTCGGGCGGCGAGCGTCAGCGGATCTCCATCGCCCGCGCCCTCCTCAAGGACGCCCCCATCGTCCTACTGGACGAGGCAACCGCCAGCCTGGACGTGGAAAACGAGACCAAAATCCAAAGCGCCCTCTCCCGTCTGCTGGCGGGCAAGACGGTGCTGGTCATCGCCCACCGGATGCGGACGGTGGCCGGGGCCGACCACATCGTGGTACTGGAGGAGGGCCGGGTGGCCCAGCAGGGCTCCCCTGCCCAACTGATGGCCGCGGGCGGCCTCTACCGCCGGATGGTCGAGCTGCAGAACGAGAGCGCCCAGTGGAAGCTGGACTGACCGCCCCCGGGCTTCTCCAATCAAAAAGCCGTATGCAAGCCTTTTGCCTGCATACGGCTTTTCTTGTTGCTATTTCCCGTGGGCCTGCCGGAAGTAGCAGACCGCACCCACCAGCCCGGCGTCGTTGGCAAGGGCCGCCGGGCGGATCTCCAGCCCTTCGGCGAAGGCGGGCATCACCCGTGCTTTGACCTGCCGGGCCAGGGGGCCGACCAGCAGTTCCTGCTGACTGCTGACACCGCCGCCGATGAGGATCAGACGGGGGTTAAAAATGTGGACAAGCCCGGCCAGCCCCTCGGCAATTTCGACGATCCAGCCGTCCAGCAGCTGCCGCACCGCCGCATCCCCCTGCCGAGTCGCCGCAAAGACGGCGCGGCCGCTGTCCAGGGCCGGGTCCAGCTGCACCGCCCGGCGCACCAGCGCCGAGGTAGAGGCGTACCGCTCCCAGCAGCCGGCCGCACCGCAGGTGCAGGGGACGCCGTCCACGGCGTGGGTCCGCATATGGCCCAGCTCGCCGCCAAGGCCTCGGGCGCCTTCCAGCAGGCGGCCCCCGGTTAGGACGCCGCCGCCCAGCCCGGTGCCGATGGTCACCCCCAGCACGTCGGTGCAGCCCCTGGCTGCGCCCACCCATGCCTCCCCGAGGATCATGCAGTTTGCATCGTTGGCCACTGTGACCTGCATGGCCAGCGCCTCCTCCAGGGTAGCACGGATGGGTGCGCCGGGCCAGCCGGGCGATGAAGTCGAAGTCGGTCTCGTTGATCCCCGCGGTCTCGGGGGTGTAGCCCCGCATGGTAGTGCCTACAAAGTCGGCCCCGGCCGCCGCGCAGGCCATGGCCTCCTCGTCGGTGGCGATGTCGGCCATCACCAGCTGTTCGGGGTACTTCTCCTTGATCTGGCGGATGAATTCGGCCGAAGTCCTGCCGTCGGGCCGCAGGGCGCTGGTCCCCTGCACCGCCAGGATGTCCGCCCCGCAGCCCACCAGCGCATCCACTTCCGCCATGGTGACGGTGATGTACATCGGGGTGCCAGGGTAGTCCTTCTTGATGATCCCGATGACCGGCAGGTCGACCGCTTGCTTGATCTGGGTGATGTCCCGCACCGTGTTGGCGCGGATGCCCACCGCGCCGCTCATGGCGGCGGCCTTGGCCATCAGGGGCATGACGCCCCCTTCTTTGGTATAGAGGGGCTCGTTCTCCAGCGCCTGGCAGGAGACGATCAGCCCATGCTCAATCTGTTTAAAAAGCGCTTCTTTATCCATCTGACTCTCCTTCCTTCCGGCGGGGGCTCAGCCGCCCATCCGGATCTTGACCACTGCTTTGCGCAGCCTGGCGCAGGCGGGGCTGATGCAGCTGGGCTTGTGGTACTCGCCCGGCAGGAAGAGGGCGAACCTCCCCTCCCCCAGCAGGCCGCCGGACTCTTCCGGCCCGGCGGCAAAGCCGCAGTCGACCTTCTCGTCAAAGGGGCCGGTGAGCTCAGCCCTGGTGGTCCAGGCCCAGTATTCGCTGCCGGCCAAATCGATCTGCAAATCGGCGTAGAGGCGGTGGTATCCAAAGTCCGCCCCCGCGGCCGGGCGGAGGTCCGCGTCCATCAGGTTGACGTAGACGGTCCGGCCGTCGATCTCGGTGATGCCGTCCGGCAGGACGGACAGGTCGTGCTCTGCCAGCCCGCGGATGGCGGTTCCAGGGCCGGGTGCAGCCCGCTGTAGCGGCCCAGGCTGTCGAGACTGTCGGTGATCATGGCGTTTTCTCCCTTCCTTACCGGAAAAGCGCCCGGCGCGCCTCGGCCTTGGGGGCCGGCAGCCACCGGGCGCTCTGGGGTCTTTTTCGTTTTCAGGCCGTCCGGCTCAGAGGGCGGCTGCTTTGGCAACGGCCGCCTCGATCATCTGCCGGGCCGTCTCCACTACCGCCTCGTCGGCGGGGACAAGGCCGGGCATCGGGGGCCGGACGCCGCCCAGCTCCAGGCCGTACATCCGGCGGAGGATCTCTTTCTGGACGGCATAGAGGTTGCCGTGGGCCTCGCACATCTTGTAGATGATCCGATCGGCCTCGTACTGCAAAGCGCGGGCCTTGGCCATCTCGCCCTTCTGCACCAGCTCGTACATCTTGAGGTAGAGCTCGGGCATGACGGCATAGGTACCGCCGATGCCGCCGTCCGCGCCCATGGCCAGGCCCGAGACGAACTGCTCATCCGGGCCGTTGAAGACCACGAACCCGCCTTCGCCCCGCGCCGCGATGCCGGCGTCCTTGAACATCTGGATGTCCTGGGTGGGCATGGAAGAGTTCTTGACCGCCACCACGTTGGGGTTTTCCAGCATGGTGCGGAGCAGTCCCATGGTCAGAGCGGTGCCCGCCAGCTGGGGGATGTTGTAGATGACGAACTCGGTGTGGGGGGCGGCGGCGCTCATGGCGTTCCAGTAGTCCGCGATGGCGTATTCCGGCAGGTGGAAGTAGATGGGCGGGATGGCAGCGATGGCATCCACCCCGCAGGCCTCTGCGTGGGCGGCCAGCTCGGCCGAGTCGGCGGTGTTGTTGCAGGCGACATGGGCGATGACGGTGATCTTCCCCTTTGCCTCGCTCATGACCGCCTCCAGCACGGTCTTTCGCTCATCGGGGTGCTGGTAGATGCACTCCCCCGAAGAGCCT
>CAZEIG010000053.1:0-10798 GCA_964511805.1 uncultured Faecalibacterium sp. | reverse complement strand
CATCATCGGCTTCAACGTCCGCCCCGACAATATCGCCAAGGAGGCGGCCGCCGCCACCAAGGTGGAGATGCGGATGTACCGCGTCATCTACGACGCCATCAACGACGTCTCCGACGCCATGAAGGGTATGCTGGCGCCCAAGTACCGCGAGGTCTCCCTGGGCGAGCTGCAGGTTCGCCAGGTGTACAAGATCAGCACCGTCGGCACCGTCGCCCGCTGCCGCGTCACATCGGGCAAGATCACCCGCGACAGCAAGATCCGTGTGGTCCGCGACGGCATCGTCATCGCCGAGGACGAGATCGCCTCCCTCCGCCGCTTCAAGGACGACGTCAAGGAAGTGGCCGAGGGCTACGAGTGCGGCGTCACCCTTGCCAAGTTTGCCGACGTCAAGGAGGGCGACGTCTACGAGGCCTTCCGGATGGAAGAATACCGCGACTAAAGTCACTCCAGGGGGACCAATTTCTGTACGCAGCCGTGCGGCAGAAATTCTTCCCCCCTTTTGGACAAAATCTCCCTGGATGTGTCCGGTCTGACGCACATGCCGCCAAGACCGGACGGATTTGGATTTTATTACCGCTCATCGTACCACTTTTTCACAGTTTGTGAGAAAGGAGAATTCTATGTCTGAAAAGAATATGGGCCGGCTGTCCCAGGATATGAAGCGGGAGGTCATCGCCATCATTGCCCGGCTGAAGGACCCCCGGCTGGAGGGCGGCCTGCTGACCGTCACCCGGCTGGACGTCACCCCCGACCTGGACGTGGCCAAGGTCTATGTCAGCGTGATGGGCCGCCCCGACGGCCCCGCCCCCGCCATTGAGGCGCTGAACCGGGCCGCGGGCCACATCCGCACCGAGATCAGCCGGAAGATGCACATCCGCAAGGCCCCCCGCCTGGTCTTCATCGAGGACGACGGCGCGGCCTATGCAGCCCACATCAACGAGTTGCTGCGGGAGCTGAAGGTGGACGGCGCAGACCAGGCGCCGGACGCCGGAACTGACGGGGAATGACCCCGTCCGGAAAGGAAAGTTGTATGACCGAACGGCTCACCATCGAACAGGCGGCCGCCCGGCTGCAGGCGGCAGACCGGGTGCTGATCCTCTGTCACAAGAACCCCGACGGCGACACCATCGGCTGCGGCAGCGCCCTCTATCACGCGCTGCGCGCCCTGGATAAGACCGCCGCCGTCCTCTGCGCCGACCCCATCCCGGCCCGCTTCGCCTTCACCAACCCCTACCTTTTCAAGGGCCAGTTTGAGCCGGCCCTGGTGGTGGCGGTGGACGTGGCAGGGCTGGGGCTGCTGGGCGACATGGGGGTCATCCCCGACTACAGCCGCCGGGTGGACCTCTGCATCGACCACCACGCCGGGAACACCGGCTACGCCCGGGCCACCCTGCTGGACGCAGGGGCGGCCGCAGCGGCCGAGCTGCTCTGCGCGGTGATCGAGGCGATGGGGGTCCGGCTGACGCCCCAGATCGCAGTCTGCATCTACACCGGGCTGGCCACCGACACAGGCTGTTTCCGTTTTTCCAACACCACCGCCCAGACCCACCGGGTAGCGGCCCGGCTGATCGAGGCCGGGGCCGACGTGGAGGAACTGAACACCCTCCTCTTTGCCAACCACAGCCGGGGTCAGATGGAGGCCGAGCGGATTGCTCGCAACCACCTGACCTACTGCTTGGGCGGTTGGGGGGCCATGATCTGGCTGACCCGGGAGGAAATCGAGGCCAGCGGGGCCGACCCCGCCGACCTGGACGAGCTGACCAGCCTGACCGTCGGGATCGAGGGGGTCAAGGTGGGGCTGACCTTCCGCCAGCAGCCCGGCGGGGCCTGGCGGATCAGCATCCGCACCGCCAAAGGGGCGGACGCCTGCGCCATGGCCCGGCAGCTGGGCGGCGGCGGCCACCTGCAGGCGGCCGGCTGTGAGCTGGCCGGCAGCCTGGACGAGGCCAAGAGCGCCGTCCTGGCTGCGGCGTCGGCTGTTCTGGAGGGCGTCTGATGCAGGGAATTTTGGTGGTGGACAAACCCACTGGCTGGACCAGCTTTGATGTTATCGCCAAACTGCGGGGAGTGCTGGGCACCCGCAAGCTGGGCCACAGCGGCACCCTGGACCCGATGGCCACCGGCGTTCTGCCGGTCTTCTGCGGCGGGGCCAGCAAGGCGGTGGACCTCCAGCTGGACCACAACAAGACCTACCGCGCCACCCTCCGGCTGGGGCTGCGGACCGACACCGGCGACATCACCGGCCAGGTGCTGGAGCAGCGCCCCGTCCTGGCCGACACGGCCGGGCTGGTGCGGGTGCTGCCCCGCTTCCTGGGGCCCCAGATGCAGACCCCGCCGATGTACTCGGCGGTCAAGGTGAACGGCCAGCCACTCTACAAGGCGGCCCGCCAGGGCCTGACCGTTGAGCGGAAGGCCCGCCCCATCGAGGTCTATGCCATCGAGTACGAGGGCAGCCCCGCCCCCGGCGAATATGCCCTGACCGTCTGCTGCTCCAAGGGGACCTATATCCGCACTCTGCTGGAGGACATTGCCGCCGCAATGGGGGAGCTGGGCGCCATGAGCGCCCTCCGCCGCACCCGGGCCGGTATCTATACCGAGGCCGACGCCTACACCATGGAGGAGATCCTGGCCGCCAAAGAGGCCGGCCCCGCCGTCCTGGAAGGGATGTTTCTGCCGGTGGAGAGCGCCTTCCTGACGCTGCCCCTTCTGATGGCCGACGGCCGGACCACCGCCCATCTCATCAACGGCTGCCCCACCAGCCGCTACCCGGCCGCCGACGGCAGCTACCGCGTCCAGGACGAGGCCGGGCAGTTTTTGGGGCTGGCCAGGGTGGCAGGCGGGGTGCTGCGGGTCGAAAAACTGTTTCTGGAACGGGGCTGAGCCGCCCTTTCGAATATCCATCCTGTCATTTTCAAGAGGCTTATGCAGATCTATCCAACCATGTCGCCCCTCGTGCTGGGGGGCAAGCAGGGCAGCGCAGTGGCGCTGGGCTATTTCGACGGCATCCACATCGGCCACCGGGCTGTCATCGGCGGCGCGGTGGACTGGGCCCGGGCCCACGGCGCGGCCTCTGCCGTCTTTACCTTCAAGCTGCCGGCTGGCAGCCGGATGAAGGGCCGGCGGCTGCTCTCCACCGAGGACAAGCACCGGATCATTGCGGGCCTCGGGGTCGGGCACTACCTCGTCCCTGCCTTTGAGGACATCCAGGCCATGACCCCCGACCAATTCGTCCGGGGGCTGGTGGCCGACTGCCAGGCCCGGGCTTTCTTCTGCGGCGAGAACTTCACCTTCGGGGCCAAAGCCGCGGGTGACCCCGAGCTGCTCCGCCGGCTCTGCGCCCCGCTGGGGGTGGAGGTCCACGTCCTGCCCATGGCCGTCCATGAGGGCAAGCCGGTCTCTTCCAGCCGGATCCGCGCGGCGCTGGAGGGCGGGGACATCCCCGCCGCCAACGGGATGTTGGGCGCACCCTACGCCATCCGCTTTCCGGTGCAGCACGGCAAGGGGCTGGGCCATACCCTGGGGGTGCCCACCATCAACCAGATCTACCCCGACGGTTACCAGCTGCCCCGGTACGGCATCTACATCACCCGCACCTGGATCGGCGGCAAAGCATACCCCTCGGCCACCGGCCTGGGCACTCGCCCCACCGTCAACAGCGACGAAACCAAGGTCACCTGCGAGACCTTCATCCCCGGCTTTTCGGGGGATCTGTACGGCTCTGACCCGGTGGTGGAATTCCACACCTACCTGAGCCCCAGCAAGAAGTTCGACACCCTCGACCAGCTGCGGGACTGCATCCAGAATGCCGCCCGGAAGGCGCAGGCCTACTTCGACGAATAAACAAATGAAAAAAGCTCCTGCTCTCCACATCGGAGAACAGGAGCTTTTTAGTATGCTGCAAAGTGCGCGTCGAGGCTGGTGCTGAAGAAGCGGCCCCGGAGGGCCTGGCCGGCGGCGGCCAGGGCGGCGGGGGAGAGGCCGTTGTCGGACGCCAGCCGGCCGAGGATGACGTTCTGCGCGGCCGGGAGGTCCCGGACGTCGGTCAGGGCGCGGCCCGCGGCGTCGTCGGCGTCCAGCACCATGGCCCGGGGTGCGCCGGGGGTCCAGGCGGCCCAGCCGGGGCCCTCCCCACGGAGGAAGGCACGGAAGAAGCCGGTGAATGCCCGCCCCATGGCAGCAAAGCCCGCGCCGTTCAGGGCGGCCGCCCCGGCCAGGTTGTTCTCCCCGGTCAGGAGGGGCAGACAGATCCCGTGGTAGGACCCAAGGCCCAGCACTGCGAGGGGGCTGGGGCTGTCCGGCCCGCCGTAGGCGATCTCGCATAGCCAGATGGGGGCTGGGTCACAGGGGGTGAGGGCGGCGGCGCAGCCCGCCCCGTTGAAGTCCCGGTAGAGGTCGGAGCCGCAGGCGTTGGCAAAGCGGCGAGCTGCGGCGGTCTCCGCCCGGCTGAGGCCCTGGGCTTCGTACCAGGCGGGCAGGGGATTAAAAAGGCTGAACTCGGTCTGCCCGGTGGCCAGCAGAAGAGGGACGGGATTAGATAGTTTTGTGCCGAAGCCATCCCGCGGGAGGAGCACCCCGTCGGCGAAGAGATGGGGGAAGTTCTCCATCCGGAGGTCCCCGCCGCCCTGGGCCGCCAGGCAGAGCCGGGCCGGCTCCAGGCCGTAGAGCCAGCGGCGGACGTCCTCCCCATCGGTCAGCAGCCAGGCGGCGGCCGGGCTGTTTTCGGCGAAGAGGCCGTCTTCCACCGCCAGCGGGGCCAGGGCCAGGACGGCCTGCCGGGCGCCGGCGTCGGGGCTGGCCGTGGTCAGTCCGCCCGAGAAGGCCGCCGCCCGCTGGAACCGCCCGGCAAAGCAGGGGCTGGCCAGCATGGCCAGGACGCTCCGTGCCCCTGCCGAAAAGCCGAAGGCCGTGACGTTCCCCGGATCGCCGCCGAACGAGGCGATGTTCTCCGCCACCCAGTCGAAGGCGCGGGCGGCGTCCAGCAGGGCATAGTTGCCGGTGGCGTCGGGGGCGGCGGTCAAGGCGGGCAGGCTGTTCCAGCCCAGCAGCCCCAGCCGGGTGCGCACCCCCACCACGACGCACTCCGCCCCGGCGGCCAGAGGCCCACCAGGCAGTTCCCGGGGGGAGCCGGTGCAGCCGTCCCCGCCGTGGAAGTAGACCGCCACCGGCAGGCCGCTGGCCCCGTCGGGGGCGTAGATGTCCAGCCGCAGGCAGTCCTCGGCGCCGTTCACCGCCCCGTTGCAGGGCTGGATGGCCGCAAGGCCGGGTACGGTGCAGTCCAGCACGCCGGACCAGGAGCCGGCGGGCTGGGGCGGCTGCCAGCGGAGGCTGCCCGTCGGGGGCGCGCCGTAGGGCAGGCTGTACCAGACCAGGACGCCCTCCGGCTGGCCGGCGGCCGTCCCCTCCACCGGGCCGGTACAGGTGGGGCGGACGGGGCCGCGCAGCCCCCCGCCAACGCCGGACGCCGCAGCGGCTGGCAGCCCTGCGCCGCAGATGCCTGCCGCCGCCAGGGCGCCGGCCTTCAGAAAGCTGCGCCGTGAAAGATACATTGGAACATCCCTCCTTGCGATCCTTTTTGCAATGACGGTATTCTAACATCAAATGCGGCCCGGTGCAAGTGAAATCTGCGCCTGCGCAGACAAGTCAAAATTGTTTCATCCTTCCGGCCATTTTCCGCTTGCTTTTTGCCTCCTTTTTTGCTATACTACCCATGTTACCGTGGCGCAGTGATGGGAGTATGCCCCGCAGGCAAGGGGAGGACCGGTTCCCACCACCCTGTCACCGGCAGATCATATTTTGAAAAGAGGTTATTGTCCCATGAACAAACAGGAAGTTATGGCCAAGGTCGCCCTCAATGAGAAGGACACCGGCTCCCCCGAGGTGCAGGTCGCGCTGCTGACCGCTCACATCAACGAGCTGAACGAGCACCTCAAGAAGAACCCGAAGGATCACCACAGCCGCCGCGGACTGCTGAAGATGGTCGGCCGCCGCCGCAATCTGCTGGCCTACCTGCAGAAGAAGGATGTGGAGCGCTACCGTGCTCTGATCGCTACGCTGGGTCTGCGCAAGTAATTTCAACTGGGAACGAGGGGCAGGCGCCATGCATGGGTGCCTGCCCTTTTGTTTTAATATCTTTGGGCAGGGGAGAACTTCCGGCCAGGTAAGCTGGCCGGCGCTGCGTGTTGCAGCAGTAAATCGGGCGCCTGAGCGGGCGGGTTCGGACGTCGGTTTTATTGCTATAGCCCGCGGCTGCCGGCCTTAGGATACGGGTGCGTGCCCGCGTACCCGGAAGTATCAAGGAGGTAACCAGATGGCAATCGAATTCGGCTCACGCAAAGAGACCTTCCCCAACTACAAGGTCTACGAGATGGAACTGGCGGGCCGCCCTTTCAAGGTAGAGATGGGGAAGATGTGCGGGCTGTCCAACGCCAGCGCCCTGATCCGCTACGGTGAGACGGCGGTGCTCTGCAACGTCGTGATGAGTCCCAAGCCCCGGGAAGGGGTCGACTTCTTCCCCCTGAGCGTCGAGTATGAGGAAAAGCTCTACGCCGGCGGACGGATCCCCGGCAGCTTCATGCGGCGGGAGGGCCGCCCCGGCGAGCGGGCGATCCTGACCAGCCGGGTGGTGGACCGGCCTATGCGCCCCCTCTTCCCCAAGGAGATGCGGAACGACGTCTGCATCACCATGACCGTCATGAGCCTGGATCCCGACTGCAGCCCTGAGATCGCCGGGATGATCGGCGCGTCCCTGGTCACCGCCGTCTCGGATATCCCCTGGAACGGCCCCATCGGCGGGGTGCAGGTGGGCCTGGTGGACGGCGAGATCGTCATCAATCCCACCTATGAGCAGCGCCGGGTCAGTGACCTGGCCCTGACGGTGGCCGGCACCATGGACAAGATCGTCATGATCGAGGCCGGCGCCAACGAGGTGGACGAGGACACCATGCTCGACGCCATCAAGGCCGCCCACGTCGAGATCAAGAAGGTCATCGCCTTTATCAACGGGATCGTGGCTGAGCGGGGCAAGCCCAAGATCCAGTTCCAGACCGCAGGGATCGATATGACCATCTTCCACGCGGTGCGGGAGAAGTACCTCGACCGCTTTAAGGCCGCTATGGACACCGACGACAAAAACGTCCGTGATGCCGCCCTGCTGCCCATCATGGATGACATCGCCGCCGAGTACCCCGACCTGTCCGGCGCCGACCTGGAGCTTATCAGCTACAAGATGCAAAAGCAGATCGTCCGCCGCTGGCTGCTGGACGAGGGCAAGCGTGTGGACGGCCGCGGCATCAACGAGATTCGGCCCCTGGCCGCCGAGGTGGGCCTGCTGCCCCGGGTTCACGGCTCTGGCATGTTCACCCGCGGCCAGACCCAGGTGCTGACCACCTGCACCCTGGGCGGCACCAAGGACAGCCAGCTGATGGACGATTTGACCGACGAGCAGACCAAACGGTATATTCACCACTACAACTTCCCGCCCTACTCGGTGGGCGAAGCCCGTTCGCCCCGCAGCCCCGGCCGCCGCGAGATCGGCCACGGCGCCCTGGCGGAGCGGGCCCTGGTACCAGTGCTGCCCTCGATGGAGGACTTCCCCTACACCATCCGCTGCGTCTCGGAGGTGCTCAGCTCCAACGGCTCCACCTCCCAGGCATCCATCTGCGGCTCTACCCTGGCCCTGATGGACGCCGGCGTCCCCATCAAGGCCCCGGTGGCCGGCATCAGCTGCGGCCTCATCACCGAGGGTGACCGCTGGATGACTATGCTGGATATCCAGGGGGTGGAGGACTTCCACGGCGACATGGACTTCAAGGTGGGTGGCACCCGCAAGGGGATCACCGCCATCCAGATGGACATCAAGATCGACGGCCTGACCTACGACATCATCGCCGACGCCTTTGAGAAGTGCCGGAAGGGCCGGCTGTATATCCTGGATGAGATCATCAAGCCGGTCATTGCCGAGCCGCGCCGCGAGCTGAGCCGTTGGGCACCCAAGATGTTCAGCATCGTCATTCCCACCGATAAGATCAAGGACGTCATCGGCAAGGGCGGCAAGGTCATCCAGGAGATCTGCGCCAACTGCAACTGCAAGATCGACGTGCAGGAGGACGGCCATGTCTTCGTCTCCGCCATCGACCAGGAGGACGCCAAGCGGGCCATCTTCACCATCAAGACCATAGTCGAGGATCCCGAGATCGGCGCCATCTACAAGGGCAAGGTCACCCGCCTGATGAACTTCGGCGCCTTCGTTGAGATCGCCCCCGGCAAGGAAGGCCTGGTCCACATCTCCAAGCTGGACACCAAGCGTGTCGAGCATGTGGAGGACGTTGTGGCCGTCGGCGACGCCATCGTGGTCAAGGTCACCGACATCGACCAGCAGGGCCGGCTCAACCTCTCCCGCCGGGACGCCATCATCGCCTTGGAGGTCCGCAAGCACAGCCAGAACGCCCAGAACTGAGACGGCCGGGGCACGGATGGTGCGATGGCCTGCTGCGTGGTGCAGGGCGAGGCAGTGCCCCAGCCTTGCGGTCCTGCTGGTCCGGGAAGGGTGATTTTCCCCCCAGCCGGGCGCTTTTGAATGCGCGGCCCTAAAAGAAATGCAAACGCCCGTCGGAGGAGGACCCGGCGGGCGTTCTTTATTGGCAAGAGGTGTGTGTGGAGAAACCTCAGAGGATGGCGTTTTCGATGTCCTGGATCATCAGGCCCCGCGCGGTGATGCCGTCCACCACGTTGCCGAACATGATACCGATCAGGAGCACCATGACCACGTCCCTGAACTTGATCTGCTGGATGAACCAGACGAAGACCCAGGTACCCAGGATGGCGCAGACGGCCGAGAAGATGGCGCGGCTCCAGATGGTGGAGCCGGGGGCAAAGAGGAGGGCCAGCAGGATGGTCGAGCGGTACTGTTTGATGAAAATTCCTCTTTTCCAAAACAAAAAGTTGGTGATTACTAACTTTCGGCGCAAAAAAGAAGCGTGTAGATGATGGGCACCCGCGGCAGACAAACCGATATGCCTACTGATACAGTGTATTTGTTATCTATAACTAACGCGAACTATTGTAACAAAAAGAGGGGTGGGTGTCAAGGAAAAAATACATCTTTTTCCTGCAATGGAACTTTTTGTCCATACAAAGAACCGAACCGGTTGTGACGCCGCAATGGGGGACACAAACCGCCCCCGGGCGGCAGCCCGGGGGCGGTGGAAGACTGAGATTCAGTTCTGGTAGTGCAGGTGGTCGGGGTCCAGTCCTTCGAGAATGGGCAGGATGGCTGCGGCCTCAGCGCGGGCGGCGGGCAGGTCCATGTCGCGGTAGTTGCCGCATTCGGCCTCGCTGGCGCCCGGGATGGGTCCGTCATAGCCTGCCATAAAGCGGAAGGAATCCACCGTCAGCCTGAGCGCCTCGGCCGGGGTCAGGCCCCGGGTCAGCAGGTAGAAGCCGGTGCGGCAGCCCATCGGGCCAACGTAGACGACCCCGTTGCTCCAGGCGCCGTTCCGGGCGTAGGTGGCAAAGAGATGCTCGAGGGTGTGGGCCGCCCCGGTGGAGAGGTAATCCCCCTGGTTGGGGCGCTTTATCCGGATGTCCCAGGTCAGGACGTCGCCATCCTGGCGGCTCAGGTACATACCGGGCAGCAGTTTGGTGTGGTCCACACAGAAGCTCGCGATCCGCTCCATTGCCTTAACCCTGGGTCTGCAGGGACTGGACGCTGCCGTGGGCGCAGTCCACAGCGATGTCCAGACCGTCCCGGATATGGGTGATGGCGCCCTGGGCGCCCACGATAGCGGGCTTAAGCAGGGCCTTGGCGGCGATAGCGGCGTGGCTGTTCAGGCCGGGCTCCTCGACCACCAGGGCCGCGGCCTCCCGGATGTAGGGCAGCATCTCGTTGTCGGTGAAGGGAACCACCAGGATCATGCCGGGCTTGAAGCGGGCCTTGATCTCGTCGATGCCGCGGCAGACGCAAGCCTTGCCGGTGGCGCTGGTGTTGTCGCTGTCCTCACGGCCGACGCCGACGCCGGTGGCCAGGCAGTTGCCCACCATGTGGATCTTGACCATGTTGGTGGTGCCGCTGACGCCGACAGGGACGCCGGCGGTGACGACGGCCAGCTCGCCGCTGTGGATGTAGCCGTACTTCTCGGCCAGGGAGGTGGAGACTTCGATCAGCTCATCGGTGCTGTGGGCCAGGGGCATGATCAGCGGGGTGATGCCCCAGGACAGGGCCAGCTGGCGCTGAACCTGCGGCCGCATGACAAAGGCGATGATGGGCTGGGCCGGGCGGTACTTGCTCAGCAGGCGAGCGGTGTTGCCCGACTCGGAGACGGTGACGATGGCCGAAGCGTTGACGTCGTGGGCGGTCAGGCAGGCGGCGTGGGCAGTGGCGTCGCTGACGCTGGTGGTGCCGGCGGCCACCTTCATCCGGCTGAGGCGGTGGACCTGGTAGTGGTTGTCGGCTTCAGTCCGCTCGGCAATCTGAGACATGGTCTTGAGGGCCTCGATGGGGTAGGCGCCGGCAGCGGTCTCGCCCGAGAGCATGATGGCCGAGGTGCCGTCGTAGATGGCGTTGGCCACGTCCGAGATCTCGGCACGGGTGGGCCGGGGGTTGTTGATCATGCTGTCCAGCATCTGGGTGGCGGTGACGATCGGCTTGCCGAAGGAGTAAGAGCGGTCGATGATCGACTTCTGGATGCTGGGCAGCTCGGAGAAGTCGATCTCAACGCCCAAGTCGCCGCGGGCGACCATGACGGCGTCGGCGGCGGCCAGGATGCTGTCGATGTTCTCGACGCCCTCGGGGTTCTCGATC